>JAUPUU010000093.1 GCA_030917395.1 Cyanobacteriota bacterium erpe_2018_sw_21hr_WHONDRS-SW48-000092_B_bin.40 | reverse complement strand
GAAGAAGTCGTTGATGCGATTGGCTGTGGTGTAGCCGTTCAAAGTGTTTTCGGCTCTTCCTTGACCGAGAGCCATGGTTAGTGGCAACGCAATCATAGGCGCTAAGGTATTAGCAGCATCGACTGTAATCATGGCCGTAATTGCTTTTTTACTGATACCGCCCTCGGTGCCAGCCAAGGTTGACTTAGGTAGAGTGAAAACCGGTTTGCTGGCAACGCCAAACATACGGGGACGCGACTGCGTCGCTATTGCCGATTGAGGCTGCCCTAGAGGTCTAGCCAGTGCGAAAGTAGCAGTGGAAGCATCACAGGTAGTCATGCCACTATCTGGTGAAAGCTTAACATCACTAGCCTGGGCGCTAAAGCGATAACTGAAAGGCGAAACGATATTTTTCACATTGGCTAAAGCCAGTGTTCTAGTCTGACCGGGCAGTGTGTCGATAGAGAGATTGTCGGCTGTGATTGTGGAGATACGACCAACATAAGTGTTGCCATCGGCAGCTTCTACCGTTTCGCTAATGCGACTGGTGCGTAAATTCTTCAGCCAATCTCCGCCATTAAAGTAGACCAGGCCGTCTAATCTACTGGAGGCAACCGCTTGAGCACTGCCTTGGTTTATGGAAGGGGTTGCGGCATTAGTCGGAGTTGCCGCTGCTGTTGCGGCCGGGGTAGCACCGAGGTCTAAACGAATGAGAGTACCTGTCAAGATAGTGTGCCTGTCGAAGAGCCATTCAGGTACGGCACCGACCTCGACCAACTGCCCGCTCACTGAAATTTGCCCATCGGGCAGAAGATAATTGCCAATGTTTGCCACTGGCAGAGCTAAAGACGCCTGAACCGGTTTGCCTTCGGCCTGTTTCATTTCAACTAGTGAGGCCAGAGCAGGCAGACTGGAGAACTGTAAAGCAAGAGCCAGACTGAGAGCTAGGCTGCGGACAAGAATATGGGAAGTTTTCTGCAAATGTGACGATTTTCTAGCAGCAACCATTTATTTCTAAGCCTCAACAGAATCGGCCGCAGCCTTAAGCTGCCAATATTTTAGAGCAAAAGCCTCTGAATTATGCGTTTTGAGGCAATTCTTAAACGAACCAATCCGGGGAACTAGGCTCTCCTAATTTCGTCTCATCTTATAGTCAGTAACAACAAGGCAAGTGTACAGACAGTGTAAGGCCTGGTTGACTACACCTAACGGGTTTATGGGTTCTATCTGGGGGCCAGTATTGTTATGAACTTGCAATGTTTTTCTAAACTATTTTCAAGATGCAATTTTTTCAAATTGAACTCTGCCGAGCAACAAAACTCTAAACAAATTGATATTGCAAGCGAGGCCGACGAACAAGAAGAGTTAGCTGGCGCTGGAGAGTGCCAAGATGGAGTCTGCAGCCTCAGCAACTGGCGGCCAAGTAAATCAGCTTAACTAGCACCACGGTCGATACCAATAACGCTACAACATAGATAGAATCTATTTTGAAAGAGCCGAAATGTTCATAAGGGTTTCAAACGACTTGCCCATGGCGGAATAACATTCGCACGAAGCGCGCTCTAAACTGGCACGATCAAGAATAGTCACTTTGCCGCGCACGTAGGTAATCAAATTAGACTTAAGCAGTGCCCCGGCAGCGATGTTCACAGCGGTGCGCGAGACGCCCAGCATGCTGGCAAGAAAACCCTGGGTAGCAACAAAATTATCGCTATCGCAGCGGTCGTGAGTCAGCAAGAGCCAACGGACATAACGCTTATCTATTGGATGACTGCGGTTACAACCAATAGTGATGGCTACTTGTTCAAACATGGCAACAGCATAGCGCTGACAAATTTCACCCAGCTCGGGATGACGCTTTACCAGGTCTAAAAAGTCTTGTCCTTTGACGCGCCAAACAGTGGCATCGACCTGACAGGCAAGCTTCTGACCAACAGACTCAACGCCTAGAAGCAGCGGCAGGCCAGCCATGCCCTCACGGCCTATAAGAGCCAGCTCAATTTGCGAGCCATCGGCCATTACTGAAATCAGCGAGAGCACACCAGACTCAATAAAATCGACAAACCCAATTGGCACGTTAGGTGCAATTACGTCTTCGCGCATATCAAAATGCACTAATTCAGCGACTGCTAAAACATCTTCAATAATAAGCTGCGACAAACTGCTCAACAGCAGATTGCGCGGTTGATTGGTGTCCATATTTTTCCGATGTAGTCTAAGGAGGCGGCCAAGGGCCGAAATCAAAAAGGCAGGACCTCGGCCTCAGATTGATGCATCACTATGGCAGGTTTATTAAGCAGTTAGTACCGCGGCAAAAATTGATTTAACAAGACAAATTCGCCAGGCATGGAAACCCGCCATTTCTGAGTTGCCATTAAGCAATTTGTGTTCAATAGCAAACACATGAAATTCACATTTATACAGAGCAAGCTGTGGGAAACCGTAGCCAGAGAATAGCTAATGGAGGTTTTTGTCGTCGTAGGCATTGCGATTAATCAAGGTGTAAATAGTCGGCAAAACTATGAGAGTCAAAATTGTCGACGTCACTAAACCACCAAGTACCACGGTCGCAAGAGGGCGCTGTACTTCAGCACCGGTACCATGGGAGAAGATCAAAGGCAAGAAGCCAACCATGGCCACAAGTGCAGTCATCAGAACCGGTCGGAGCCGCACTTTCACTCCTTCAACCACGGCGTCTTCGACGTTCATACCTTGCTTTTGCATCTGGCTCATATAGCTCACCATGATCACGCCATTCTGCACAGCTACACCAAACAGGGCAATAAAACCAATAATCGCCGGAACAGAAATAGGCTGATTGGAAATGAGCAAGGAGAAGATACCGCCAATGATGGCAAATGGTACGTTAAGCATAATCAAAGCAGCGTTGCGCAGAGAATTGAATGAGGCGAAAAGCAAAATGAAAATAAGGAGCAAGACCACCGGCACAACAATAGCGAGACGGGCCATGGCTCTTTGCTGGTTCTCAAATTGTCCACCCCAGACAATCTGGTACCCCTTGGGTAGCTTCACCTGAGCGTTGACGGCCTTCTGTGCCTCTTCAACAAAGCTACCAAGATCTCGTCCGCGCACATTGGCAAGAACAGCGGTACGTCTTTGACCATCTTCACGGTTAATCATCACAGTACCGCGAGTATTCTGAATCTCAGCCAATTGCTTAAGTGGAATTTTGCCACCGCCAGGAGTATCAACCAAAATCGACTCAATGTCTTCTTGGGTATCACGGAACTGCAAAGGGAAGCGCACTAACAAGCCAAAGCGCTTTGTACCTTCAAGGACCTCAGTTACTTCTTTGCCAGCCAAAGCCGTTTCGATAATTTCCTGAACGTCATCAACGTTCAAGCCATAGCGAGCAATAACGTCGCGCTTCATCTTTATGTTGAGCTGGGGCAAACCAAGAATGTGCTCGCGCTGCAAGTCAGCCGCTCCCCGCACCTTGCTAACAATGCCCTCTATCTGGCTGGCAATTGCGTCGATGGTGACAAGATCATCACCAAATACTTTAATACCAAGATCAGCTTTAATACCGGCAATTAAGTCATCAATCATGTCGGCGATCGGCTGGGAGAAGCTATAGACTAGACCAGGAATACCATCAAGACGGGCAGCCATAGCATTTACCAGAGCTTCTTTGTCATGGGTTGTCTTCCACTCGCTCTTAGGCTTCAAGCCCACATAAACGTCGGCATTATCGATGCCCTCAAGATCGCCACCCATGCCTGAGCGGCCGATACGCGAAACTACAACACTGACTTCAGGAAACTCTCTAATAGTCTGCTCTACAGTGGTAGCAATGCGACGCGATTCAGTATGAGAAACACTAGGAGAGAGCTTTGTCCGCAACAAGATTGAGCCTTCATCAAGGCTCGGAATAAACTCAGAACCGAGGAAAGGGAAGATCGAGAAGCCGGCACAGAGGACAGCAAGGGAAACTACTATAGTCATTTTCGGCTTGACGATCGAACGCTTTAGAGCCGGCTCGACCAACCCTTTGGCCCATTCAATGAAAGGATTATGGCGTTCTTTGATATCACCACGTAGGAACCAAAAACACAACACCGGTATCACCGTGAGCGAGACCATCAATGCGCCAGTGAGAGCATAGATATAGTTGAGGGCCAAAGGTGTAAACATGCGCCCCTCAACCCCTTCAAGAGTAAAGAGGGGAAGATAAACGGCAATAATAATGACGATGGCAAAGAAAATAGGATTGCCCACTTCTTTAGCAGCGTTGTAGACAATCTTGAGCCGATTCTTCTCTAATTCTTCTTTAGTTGATTCGCCTTTTTCTACCTTCTCTTGCTCTTCGGCCAGGTGGCGGAAAATGTTTTCGACCATGACCACGCCTGCATCGACAATGACGCCAAAGTCAACGGCCCCCAGAGTCATCAAATTAGCTGTTAGGCCAGTGAACTTCATCATGATGAAGCTGAATAAGAGGGCCAGCGGAATGACCACTGCGACGATAATGGCGCAAGGAATATGCAAGAGTATGCAGCCCAAAACCAAAATTACCAGAGAACCGCCCAGCATCAATACTTCTTTTACTGTCTCAATAGTCTTATCAACCAAAGCACTCTGGTCATAGTAAGTAATGAGAGTCACACCAGCTGGTAAGTCATTTTTGATCTCTTCTAAGCGAAGGCGAACACGATCAACGACGGCTTTGGTGTTAACACCTTTGCGAGTCATCACCATGCCGGTAACTGTCTCGCCCTTGCCATCCATTGAAGACGATCCACGCCTAAAGGCTGGTCCTATGACTACTTCGGCAATTTGCCCGATTTTAACAGGCGTCCCACCAACAGATTTGAGAACGATGTTCTTGATATCGGCAATGGTATCAATTCTACCTAAGCCGCGAATGATGATCTCTTCACCCCCGCGCTCGATGAAGTTACCACCGGCATTAACGTTGTTATTTGCGAGTGCATGAATCACATCTCGCAGAGTCAAGTTGAAGCTTTTGAGAACATGGGGCGATACCAAAACCTGGTACTGCTTAACGTAACCTCCATAGCTCACCACATTGCCAACACCAGGAACGGCTCGAAGCTTGCGAGCCACCTGCCAGTCTTGAATAGTGCGCAACTCTGTCAAATCATGTCGGTCACTCAACAAATAATAGTTGAGTACATTCGAAAATGTAGAGACCACAGGCCCAAGAAGCGGTCTAGGAGACCCTGCAGGCAGCTCAATCTGACTCAACCTTTGCTGAACAATATTGCGCGCCCAATAGACATCGACATCATCTTCAAAAATTGCGGTGACTACAGAAAGACCAAAGCTAGAATTACTGCGGATCTTAGTTACTTTAGGTAGACCATTCAGACCATTTTCAATGGGAAATGTAATCAATGATTCCACTTCTTCAGTAGCCATGCTTTCAGGCTCGGTAATGATTTGCACCTGAACGTTAGAAACATCGGGGAAAGAGTCAATTGAAATGTTGGCAGCACTCCAGATGCCAAACATGGCAATGCCTATAGCGCATGCCACTGTCATCAACCTTTGTTTGAGAGCAAAGCGAATCAGCTGCGATATCATGTCGAAATTACTTCTCTAACGCTCATAACTTTAGCTCTCTGCCAGCTTTGTGTCTCTTTTAGGTCTTCAGTGCTGATACTTTAGTTCGGTCTTCAGCATCAAACTACCCTGAGTAGCAACGATCTCTCCATCAGAGAGACCTGATAGAACTTCACAGTAGAGTTCGCCTTCCTTACCCAACTTGATAGGGCGAGCTTGAAACCCTTCTGGTCTTTTGACAAAGGCAATTTTTCCGCCGTCATGCTCTTGAATAGCTGACTTAGGACAGGCTAAGAATTTCCTCGAAGCACCTTCTAAGTCTATTTCAGCGTACATATTGGTTTTGAGCTTGCCATCAGCATTAGCTAGACGGGCACGAATAGGCACAGTGCGCGTATCTTCATGCACGTTGACACTGATATAGCTAATCACACCAGTAAAAGTAGAATCAGGATAGCTTGCAATTTTGATTGAAACCTTGTCGCCCAGCTTCACTCTCGGCAAATCAACTTCAGGTAAATCGGCCGATACCTGAACAAACTTCAGATCTGTCAGCTTGAACATAGATTTTTCTGGCTGCACCACTTCACCGACCGCACAGTCATAGCGACTAAGAGCAGCTGTAATCGGCGCTGT
Source organism: Cyanobacteriota bacterium erpe_2018_sw_21hr_WHONDRS-SW48-000092_B_bin.40 (assembly GCA_030917395.1). GTDB lineage: Bacteria > Cyanobacteriota > Vampirovibrionia > Obscuribacterales > Obscuribacteraceae. The sequence goes on along the minus strand of JAUPUU010000093.1, from coordinate 4,032 downwards.
AATCTGTACGAGACCGTTGATGTTACCGGTAGAAAGCACTTTCTGGGTCATTTTCTTATCAGCGCCAAGAAAATCGAGCCGCTTAACTATTGTTGCCAAATGCTGTTTATCACGAGTGACTTCAGCCAGGGTAAGTTGATAATCGCGCTTCATCAAGCCACGGTTCTTATATAACTGTTCTTCACGGGCGAGGGCGGTTTTGGCCTGATCAAAAGCAACCTTGGCTTTAGCATAATTTGCTTTGGCCGTTAGGTAGTCTTTTGTAGCAGCAATTTTTTCACGATAGAGGTCTTCTTGCCTCTTCAATTCTTGCTCCGATAGCTCCGCTTGAACCTGTGTATTCTGCAAAGTCGCTTGCGCTTCGAGCAAAGCTTTCGGTCTATGCAATTGCTCTTCATAAATCTGACGCTCACGCTCAGCGTGGGCCTCCGCAATGGCCAACTTTGACTTGGCTTCCACCGCTTCACCCTGCAAATCACTTACTTGCGGGCTATCAATTAAGGCAAGAATCTGCCCCTGTTTGACCATTTCACCAGGTCTTACAAGAATATTTGAAACACGGCCCGAAATACGGGCGCTGACGTCGACTTCACGACCGTAGTCAGGCTCAATTCGACCAGTTAAGTGCAAAGGTACAACAACATCGCGGCGAGTAACCACTTCAGTCTTGAGGTCGATACGCTTGGCGACCTCCGGAGTGACTGCGATTACTCGCGGCCCGGATTGTGCGGTCGCATCACCAGACTTCGCAGCATGACTGCTGTCCGCGGCAGATTGTGCCGATTCGTGACCGCCACAGGCGCTCAGTGCAAAACTGAGAGGTATTGATAGGGCAAGAAGATACAGGGATTCTTTGTTTAACATTTCAACAAGAGCATACAGCAACTAGATCATTTCCCAAAATAAATCGGTCTGTCTTCCAAAAACTGTGCAATGCTCGGTAACACAAGCGAAAGCTTGATGAAAGGTTGGGTCAGTAAGCGCCGCATAGCTACCCCTGGCTGCCTCAATCTGGGGGAGCTTCTCCCATTGTTGGAGTCCAGCGAATGTGTCCCCCGGCATTCATAGGCACTGGGCCGGTAGGGACAGGGGTATGGCCATCAGCCATGAATCCACCATATAAGTAAAGTTTATTGCCCGGCACAACACCTTGAAAGGTATTGGTGACGTCGTAGTAACCACCGGCCAGACTCATGTTCCAAATATAGACATGTTTTTTCTTCGGCTTAACGACATCACTGTTAGCAAAACCGTTTAGTGCTGGTGGGGGGTTGAATGCATCTTTAGAGGGAAACAGGGCCTGCAAACCTGAGTCAGACAGACCACCACTCTGCGAGCCAGACGCTGGACCCCCAAAGCTCTTACCAACCTCTCCCTTTTGCTCGGTTCCGCCTTTGTCAGTAACTTGGTTAGAGCTGGGGTTGGCCGAAAAGGGAGCGCTTTCGACCCGCCGCAGACGAGTGACAGGCTTGGAAAGTTGATCTATCACGCGGACACTGCCAGACAATGGGCTTTTAAGCGGAGCCACCGCAGTAGAGGCTGCCGTACCAAAGGAACCGGCCTGGCCAATGGAGCCAGCGGCGTCAGCACTGCTGGAGGCACCGGGAAAGGCCGTCTCTATCGATTGAGCCGAGACTGACTCTGGGGAAGCCGTGGAAATGACCAGAGCAAGAAACAGGGAGACTGCCGCCGTAAGAGATAGGCGGAAAGCGTCAGTAGAACTAAATACCAAACATCTGCTATCGATCTTGATCATGGACCCGCCGCTCACCATACTCACTAATTGAATGTTCCCCGCCACAGGCAACTAGTCTAATAGAACTGGCGGATCTAACTAAAGTTCCTCGAATGCCAGCAATGACACAAGTGTTTGGGGTAAATTATGATTTCGGCACAAAAACAAGTGCGCCGGAGGCAAGACGTCTAACAAGGTCTGAAGTGAACTGAAAAGGCCTGAACAGACCTAGAGAGGGTTGGATGCGTTTAGACAAATGGTTAAAAGTATCAAGGTTGATTAAACGCCGTACCATCGCCCAGATGGCCTGCGAACAAGGTCGGGTTTATGTTAACGACCGCCCCGCCAAATCATCAACCGAGCTAAAACTAAGCGACAAAGTACACCTTGAACTGGGCTCCAAGGCTCTGACCGTGACAGTGCTGCTGCTACCACTGAAAAACGTTGCGGCCCAAGACGCCTCAAGCTTGTACGAAATCGTAGAAGAGATAAGAAGGCCACCCGAAGTACTCGAGTGGCTTTCTGAAGAGGATCATTACTAGTCTAGGTATTCCCGCTGCTAGTCTATATACTCCCGCTATTAGTCTATATACTCCCGCAAGCGGCGGCTGCGATTAGGGTGGCGCAGCTTGCGCAGAGCCTTTGCTTCAATTTGACGAATACGCTCACGAGTAACGCCAAACAGTTGCCCAACTTCTTCTAGGGTACGCTGGCGGCCATCATCTAGACCAAAACGCAGTCTCAAAACATCCCGCTCGCGCGGAGAAAGACCGGCCATTACTTCAATAATGTCTTCACGCAACAATTCTTGGGTAACTGACGAAGCTGGTGTTTCAGCTTCTCTGTCTTCAATGAAGTCACCGAGCTTGCTGTCTTCTTCTTTACCAATCGGAGTTTCCAGCGAGACCGGCTCTTGAGCGACTTTGACTATCTCGCGTAGCTTAGTGATGCTGATTTCCATGGTAGTAGCAATTTCTTCTTCAGTAGGCTTGCGACCTTTGTCTTGGGCCAGCTGACGAGTAATTTTCTTGAGCTTGTTGATAGTCTCAACCATGTGCACAGGTATACGAATAGTTCTAGCCTGGTCAGCAATAGCTCTGGTAATGGCTTGGCGGATCCACCAGGTAGCATAGGTCGAAAACTTGTAGCCACGCTCGTGGTCGAACTTTTCAGCAGCACGAATAAGACCCATATTTCCTTCTTGAATTAGGTCAAGAAAGAGCATGCCACGGCCCACATATTTTTTTGCAATTGAAACAACCAGCCTGAGGTTGGCTTGCACTAGCTTGCGCTTAGCAATAGCACCTTCAGAGCCACCCATTTCAATTTTACGAGCCAGTTCAATTTCTTCGCTAGCCGTAAGCAAGGGAATACGCCCAATCTCGCGCAGGTACATGCGCACAGGGTCATCGGAAGAAAGGCCTTTTGAAACTTCTTCTACAAACTCTTCAGGATCGCCTTCAACTTTATCGTCGAAGCCTTCGAGCATGAAATCACCGCGATTCTGAGCCCCAGCAGGAAGAGGTAATTCTTCATCGGCGTCACTGCCATCGGGCACAAGCAAGTCTTCCAAGCCAGCGCGATCGCGTTCTTTTCCAACTTCTTCCATTTTGTCTAGTTTCGAAATGAAACTGTCTTCTTTTTCCTTGCCCTTACTCACGCGGGTCTCCATCACTGGTACTACTTATGTTTTTCTGCTTCGAATAGCTAACTTCGACTGGAGATTCTGTTGTCAGGAGAGAAAGCATCAATCTTGCTCTTGAATTCCTCGATTTGCTCGAGAGACTCTAATTTTGGCAGTTCATGCTCCAGTCGGGTCAACTCCATCATTCTACTCTGCAATGCACTCTGGTCGCTGCCATTTTCATCAGCACTTGTCATTTCCCTTCGAACGGCAGCTGACAAGAGGTCAAGTCTCTCCTTCAGTATTCTTGCCCGGGATTCTTTTAAAACAACCTGAACCGGAGGTTTTTGTTTTCTAAAATCCTCGGCCTTATAAATAATGTCGACCAATGCTCTTGCTGTGACAGGAGCCGGAGCTACTCGATCCATCAACTTGGTTTGTAAATCTTCCATAGTATTGAAGTTCGAGCCAATTCCTTCAAGAGCCTCTTTAATCTCCTGGTGGGGAGCGTTTAGCAGTGTTTCTTCAGTAAGACGACCAAAAACCACATCATAGTCTTCGCGAGAGGTGAGATAAAGGGCCAACAAACTGCGCTCAGCGTCTAAAGACCCCTGCACCGGGGCACTTCGAGCAATTCCGTGCCCACGCGCTCCAGGAGGCATTGGCAAGCCTT
>JAUPUU010000092.1 GCA_030917395.1 Cyanobacteriota bacterium erpe_2018_sw_21hr_WHONDRS-SW48-000092_B_bin.40 | reverse complement strand
GGAAACAACACATAGAGAGTGGCGGCCAATCCGGTGAGAGCTAGAGTTGCTATTAAGAAAAGCTGTGCTTTTGTTAGCGCTTGCGCTCTTTGGCCTGTGCGATTTTGGGTGTCGTCTAAGCTACTTCCTCTGTCAGACAACCACAGATTTTGGCTGTGGCTGCCGTTTGCTGACCGCTCTCTTGGGCTAAGTTTGTTCTCTCCTCTTTCAATGCGCAGCAGTTCGTTGGCTACATCTGCCAATGATGAATAACGATCTTCGCGTGATTTTTCCAGCATAGTCGCTATAACTTCTTCTAGCTCAATAGGAAAATCTACATCGGGAGCAAGATCGCGGAGCATCGGCGGCTCTTGGGTTTGGTGCAGGGCGGCTGTTTCAACGGCTGATTTGCCCAGAAGTGGTGGCTTGCCTGTCAGAGCCTGAAACATTGTGATGCCTACCGAATACATATCTGTGCGTTGATCTAGCTTGCTGCCCATGCATTGCTCTGGGCTCATATAGAGCGGGCTGCCGAAAACTTCTCCTGGCTTGGTTAAGCCCTGCTGCTCGGTATTGCCATCGTCAACTAATTTGGCTATGCCGAAGTCGACAATTTTCACTGTGCATTGAGCGATATTGTCATCTTTGATGTCAGTCAGCATAATATTGCCCGGCTTTATATCGCGGTGAATTATGCCGTGATCGTTTGCGTAGGCTAGCCCCGAGCAGATTTGTCGAAAGATTGGCAGAGCCTCTTCGACCGAAAGTCTGCCGTAATCTTGCAAATAGTCATCGAGAGATTGCCCGACCAGGAGGTCCATAGTGAAGAATGGCGTACCATCTTCGGTTTGGCTCATGTCGTATATTTTGACAATATTTGGGTGATCTAGCCTTGCGATTGCCTGGGCTTCGATGTGAAAACGTTTCCACGCTGATTCTGAAAGATGCTCTGTTTTTAGAACTTTAAAGGCTAGAACTTTGTTGAGCAGGTTATGTTCGACTTTATAAACAAGGCCCATTGCCCCTTCACCAATAAAGTCTAATACTCTATAGGTACCGACAATGAATGAGCCTGTCTTAAATATGTCGCTCAATTTTCAGAACGCCGCCAGAGTTGCCACCAGTGACGTTTCTTTTGACTATCAGCTGAATTTTCAGTTTCACTGCTCTGTTCTTTACTGCTCAGCTCTTCAGTGCTGGCATTAATACTTACAGGCACAGTTGCTGTCTTTTGAAAGACCACTTCTGTGTCGGCATGTTGAGGTTTGGCGCTGTCTGCTTGAATTTCTAGGTGGTAGCTACCGGGCATTAGTTGAAAGCGCGGGGTGTGGAAGGTTGATTCTTGCCCCTTTTTATCAAAAGCTTTGACTGTGAGAGTTGTGAAAGGTTTGCTAGTTTCCACAACCACATCCCCGACATAGTAATTGGTTGCGGCCCAGACTGCGATGGTGCCAACAAAACCAATGACAGGAATAGAAGTGGCGACAAAGCTCATTGTTTCTTTTGCTTTGACTATTTTGCTTGGGGCGCCGTCTTTTGCTGAATTATTAGCAACCATATTTGGTGCTTGGCTAAAAGCTACTTCTTGCTCTTTGTCTTTAACGATTTTGCTCACGATAGCTCACTCACTTTTAAGGCTGCGGCGAACGCAGGCATAGATGCCAAGTATTTTAACAAACGCATCTACTGGGGCACCTTAAGGGCAGCTTATTCTGTTACATCTATTCTCTTGAGACGGTCAGGTCTACCTTGCGCTGGCGCTGGATACTTTGTAGATCTTCGACATCATTGGGTTCAAGTAGACGTTTTGAAATCTTCAAGCTATTTAGCTTGGGCCATGCTTTCAGTGACCTTAAGCAATCACTGTCTAAGTTTGAGCATTTTTCAATATCTAGTTCTTCTATTCTTGACAAGTGTGTCAGCTGTTTTAAATCGTCATCGGAAACACTGCTCTTGCTCAAGATTAATTTCTTAAGGCAGGAAATTTCGCTTAATGCCTTTATTTCTTGATCGCTTAATGTGCATTTATTCAATACGAGTTTTTCTAAGGCAGAGCTCTGCTTTAGGTTTTGCAAGAGCGGTAGTATGTTGTCGCAGTTTTCTAGGTCGATGTGTTGTAGCTGCTTGAGAAAGCTAGCTTGGGCAATTTTGTCGCCATCTATTTTAATAGTGGCAAGACGCAGTATTTTGAGCCTTGATAAAGTATTGAGATTGGCAAGCTGATTGCACGGTATGAGCGAATTTGTCAGGGTTAGTTCGTAGAGTCCAGTGAGATTGGCAATGTTCGTTAAAAGTAGCCCAGGGTCTGTCGTTTGCCCCTCAATAGTCAAAGACCATAAATCGTTGGCTGCAAGTCTGGTTAGTAGTTGAGGATAGGCGCGTATAATGTCGTTGCCGCGTAGCTTGCGCAAAGTATTGTCTGAAACTGAAATTTCGTTTTGTGCTTCGGTGTTAAGAGTAAAATTGTTCGGGCCACGACAGTTTAGTATTCCGTACGAAAAAGCGGCAGGAAAATTGAAGGTAATCAGGCGCTCATTGCCCACTGTTCTCTTGGTAGACAACTTACCTTTCGTGCTCTCGATGAAGTTTTCTACTTTGTTTTGTGTGGTTTGATCCAGGTTTGGTGCCGGGATTATCTTCAGCTTTTTCGTTTCTTCTCTAGGTGATTGCAGCAGTGAGCTAATACCGACACGTTCTTCGCTTTGCTTTGAGGCCAACGTTTGTTTGCTGCCGGCCTTTATTTCGTCTCCGATTTTTTCATTGGTTATTTTTGTGCGATAGATTATGGCGCTGGCAATTGCTGCTGCCGCGAGCATCGTAAAAACTGCAAGCAGAGCGACTCTTTGTGTACTAGTTGAGCTGGCACTTGGCTGTGTCGTTGTCTGGCTTTCGCTTCCGTCGTGCCAATGGTTGCCGAAATCTGAGTCGCTGTCCTCTTTCAATGCTAGTTTCTGCGGTAGTTCCCCTTCCTCTTTAGCTTCAGAGCGTTCGATCTCTAATAGCTCTTTTGCCACTTCGGCTAGCGAACTGTATCTATCCTGTGGTCGCTTTTCTAGCATTTTGGCCACTAATGCCTCAAGCCTTGGCGAATATTCGACTTGGTCGGATAGATCGTTCAGCCTGGCTGGCTTAGTTGTTTGATGCATGATTGTGGTTTCAATTGCTGTTTTACCGAGCAAAGGTGGTTTGCCAGTAAGAGCTTGAAATAGAGTGATGCCCACAGAATAGAGATCGCTTCGTTGATCAACTTTTTGGCCGTTGCATTGTTCTGGGCTCATGTATAAGGGGCTGCCGAAAACTTCGCCTGGTTTTGTCAGGCCTTGAATTGTATTGCCACTTTCATCGGTGAGCTTGGCAATGCCAAAGTCGACAATTTTTACTAGCTTTTGGCGGATATCTTCAGCCTTTGTTTTGTCGGCCTCGGCTCTGTCGATAAGCATGATATTGCCCGGCTTGATATCGCGGTGAATGATTCCTCGTTCGTGGGCATAGGCCAGACCAGCACACACTTGTCTGAAAATTGGCAGAGCTTCTGCTTCGCTAAGTCGGCGGTTTTCTTGCAGGTAGTCGGCCAGTGACTGACCGATTAGGAGGTCCATGGTATAGAAAGGCACACCATCTTCGCTTTGACTCATGTCATAGATGCGAACAATATTGCTGTGATCTAGTCTGGCTATGGCTTGCCCTTCAGCGCGAAATCTTTTCCATACTGCTTCAGTGAGATTCTCAGTTTTCAATATTTTCAGGGCAAGCAATTTGGCCATGAGCAAATGTTCGACTTTATAGACCAGGCCCATGCCGCCCTCGCCAATAAAGTCAATAATCTTATAAGTGGCACCGAAAATGGTGCCACTTTCAAGCTTGTTTGGATTTGCCATCTAGCCGTTAACGATATTGCTGTATCTGTGCCGAAAACCCATCTACGTCTCGCTGCGGGCCACCTTTGAAGAGCACATTGCCGGAACCATCTAAGAAAACCACGCAAGGTATGCCGCTGACGCCATACTTGGCTGAGAGTTCTTTGGTTGCTCCATCATCTACATTGAGTTCTTCGAATCGTATATCAGAAAATTTAGACTTTGTTGCGCCAAACACGGGCGCAAATGTTTTACAAGGCCCTCACCACTCGGCCCAGAATTCGAGCACTTTCTTCACTTTGCCCATGGCGACTTTCGAACCAGTGCTGCTTTCATTGCCAGGCGCGCTAAATGAAGCGCTTGAGCTAGAACCAGAACTAGAACTAGCGCTAGATCGGGCCCCAGCCAAGGCGGCCAGGCCCTGGGCGGCCTTGGGTACTAGTTGTGGCTGACCGCTGCTGACTACAATTTGGTACTCAGCTTTTGCTTGCCCCATGTGACCGAGATTTTGGTGACATAGTGCCATGTAATAGTGCACCAGGGCATTGGTTGGATAGGCGGCGGCCAGGGCCTGGAACGATGCTAAAGCCTGAGAGTATTTGCCGCTTTCATAGTCGGCTTTGGCCTGAGGGTAGGACGGCGCAGCAAGTGCTGGGTTAAATTGGCAAAAGAGAAGGCCTAATGAAATTAGGGTACTTAAGCCTGGGCTGCCTTTTCGGGCTTTTGTTTGCGATTTGCGGCTGTACATAAAACCTCCGGTCGAAGCAACGATAGTTTTATAGCTTTGATGATTGCTAGTGGTTTGTTTAGAAGAGCTGTGATAATCCTCTATAATCTCTAATCTGAATTGCGGTTGGCAGTGCCAGTTTTTGAAAGGGGTTCCATGAAACGGTCTCTAAAAAGTAACTTGACCAAGGGCATTATAACGGCATTGTCATGCAGTGGTATGCTCCTTGCCAATAGCGCCTTGGCCCTCACCCCGCCGCTCAAGGCAGCAGTAGATAGCCCCAAAGAACCAAAGATCCCCAGCTTTTCAGTAGATTATCTCGACAAGAGTGTTAAACCTTCAGTTGATTTTTATCGCTATGCCAATGGCAATTGGATTAAAAATAATCCCGTTCCTGCTGACAAGGCCCGTTGGGGAAGTTTTAGTGAATTAGCCGAACGGAACAACTTTCTCATTCATGGCATTTTGAAGAGCGCCAGTGAGGAGAAATATAGTCCTACGTCGACACCCACAGCCAGACAAAAAGTGGGAGATTTCTTCGCTTCTGGTATGAATACTGAGCTAATTGAGAAAAAGCGCTTTGAGCCGATTAAGTCTCAGCTTGACTCTATTGCGCAATTGCAAACAGTCGACCAGATGTTCAAATTACTGGCTGACTTTCACAAGCATGGTCTCGGTGGAATCTTTGCCAGCGGCGTGGACGCCGATGCCAAAGACAGCAGTATTTACGCTTTTCAGCTGATGCAGGGCGGCTTGAGCCTGCCAGACCGTGACTACTATTTAAAAGAGACTTTCGCTACTCAGCGCACTGCCTACATCGAACACTTGAAGAAAATGTTCGTTCTCTTAGGCGAGAGTAGCTCTGCTGCAGCTAGTGACGCCGATACTGTTTTTAAATTAGAGAAAGAATTGGCTCAAGAAAGTCGTTCGCGAGTTGATTTGCGCGATCCCATCAAGAACTACAACAAAGTCAAGGCTGCTGAATTAATTTCAGGCAGTAAGGTTGTGCCCTGGCAGATCTACTTTGATGAGCGTGGCATTCACGACTTGCCTTATGCTGTGGTCGGCCAGCCCGAGTATTTTGAAGCTTTGAACAAGATTGTTAAAGCTCATTCTATTGATGAGTGGAAGACCTATTTGCGCTGGCATGTTTTGCATGAAGCAGCACCATTTTTACATGATGCTGTAGAAGCCGAGAACTTTAATTTCTTTGGCAAAACACTAAGCGGCCAAGAACAACAAGAACCGCGCTGGAAGCGTGTTGCTAAAGTGATTGATCGTGAGATTGGAGAGGCTCTTGGTCAACTCTATGTCGAGAAATATTTTACTGCTGATGCTCGGCAGCGCATGGCCGAATTAGTGACTAATTTGCGAGAAGTGTTTTCAGAACATTTGCAAAAGCTTGATTGGATGAGTGAGGCTACTCGCAAGAAAGCTATGGTTAAGTTCGAGCGCTTTGTGCAGAAAATCGGTCATCCAGATAAATTCCGCGATTACTCAGCAGTTGCTATCAAAAGAGATGACTACTTTGGCAATGTGATCAGGGCTGATGCTTTTGAAGTAGCTAGACAAATTGCCAGAATTGGCAAACCAGTTGATCGCAGCGAGTGGATGATGACACCGCCCACTGTCAATGCCTATTTCAATCCTACTATGAATGAAATAGTCTTCCCTGCTGGTATACTGCAGCCTCCTTTCTTTGATATCACCATGGATGATGCTGTCAACTATGGTGGTATTGGAGCTGTGATTGGCCACGAAATCACCCATGGTTATGATGATGAAGGCCGACATTTTGACGCTGATGGCAATTTGACAGAGTGGTGGACAGAGAGTGATACCAAGCAATTCGATGACCGCGCTCAAAAAGTTGTGGAAGAGTACAATAGCTTTGAAGCGTTGCCCGGGCTGCATGTAAATGGCAAGCTCACTCTCGGTGAGAACATTGCCGATTTGGGTGGTGTCAGTATCGGTTACGATGCACTGCAGCGAGCATTGAAGAAAGATCCAAGCAAGCGCAAGAATATTGATGGTTTTACCCCTGAGCAGAGGTTCTTCCTTTCCTTCGCTCAGCTGTGGCGTATCAATATTCGCGAAGCCGAGCAAAGAAGACTAATTACTGTAGATCCCCATTCGCCAGGGCCGTTCCGTTCGGTTGGCCCGCTCGTAAACTTCCAAGAGTTCTACGACGCTTTTTGTATTAAACCTGGTGACCCGATGTGGCGTGATCAAGAGAAACGAGCAAAAATCTGGTAGAGCGATCTGGGCTACCAAAGACTTCGCCTGGGCGAGTAAGGCCTTGCAGGTTTTGACCTTCACTACCAGTTAGTCGAGCTATGCCAAAGTCGACAACTTTTGTACTTCTTATATTGGAACCAGCACTAGAGCTAGAACCAGAATTAGACTGCACCATAAACAGATTGGACGGTTTTATATCGCGGTGCACAATGCCTTTGCTGTGAGTGAGCTGGAATGCGGCACAGACGTCTTTGAATGACTGCAAGAACTGTTCCATCGGCATGCATTGCGACTGAATGTAATTTGGCTGGGAGGCAAAAGTTTTAGGGCGAATATTCGGTCTAGTTGAAGATGTCGAGCCTTAAAAAGCACTCCCATGCCACCGCTGGCTAAGCGTGACAGTAAAACATAGCTCTCTCCAACGATATCGCCTACTGCATATTGAATAGATGTATTCGCCTGGGAAGTGAATACAATTGTTTTATTTTCGCCGCTAATTTGATCTTCAGGTGTGCTCAAAATGGGCCATTCTTTTCACAACATAAAGGTATTGTGTAAGAAGTATAACCTTGGGGCGAAGGGTATTATTATCCCTTGTGTTGATTGCGGTTTTTAGCTTGCTCAGAGGTCAAAAGAAAAAATGCTGACTATAGCGAAAGCTCAATTCAAGAGTTTTCCCGGTGCCGGTGAAGTCGCCAATCAACCCTTTGTTATGGGTAGTGAGACTTTTCGTGGGCCATTCAAATCTTCTGTCGAAGTTGATGACGCCCCAGGCCTAATTGCAATCTTCAATGCTGATTCAATGCAGCTGCTTAACCTCTATCAAACTGTCAGTGTCAGAGCCTCAGCCGTGCTTGAAATAGGTGCTGCTCCCGAGAACACTACAGTCGCCTTTGCTGTGCACTATACCGAGGGTATGGCTGCTCACAGCAGAAGTCGTTTGGCTTCGACAATTTTGGCTGAACTATCTATATAAGTAGGAATAGTTGGAGCTGATTTTGGGTTGTATTTTGGGCTGCTCTTGAGTACCCGGTATACCCGATAGGTATAAGTCGTTAAGCAAATAAGCAAAAAGCCGAGGCGCTTGACCTCGGCTCCTTAATAGTAACTGTGCATGCAGGAGAGACAGGTGCAAAAGCCGCTATCTCTATCCTGTTATGACTTCTTGACTATGGCTTTTGTAGTTCAGGTTGCCAGTCGTCGAGAATAGCGCCTTCTACAGGGCAGGCTGAGAGGCAAGCGCCGCAGTCAATGCAGGTACTGTCGTCAATAATCGGATATTTGTGACCTTTGGTATTGGTTTTTTCTGTCCAGTGAATACATTCAACTGGGCAAACTGGAATACAGTCGCCGACGCCTTCACAGATATCGCTTACGATGGTATATGACATTTCGCTCTCCTTAGTTATCGCTGTCAGAGACAAGTGGTTCGCTGACGAGCCCTATCTTTCTTTTCCCATTAACGACCCCTACTAAATTAGCTCAAGCGCTAGGCTAATGCCAAAAGATAATAGTGGGATTGAAAGTGTGGCCAGATAATCGCATCATCGATGGTCTCCTCTCTGATTTTCCCACAATTGGAGCCTTTATTGCACTTAGGTCTTAACTCTCACCTTTATGTGAAGATTGACATTCATTCTCAAAATCGACAAACTTGATTTGTGTCCCCGAATTACTTGCTCTGTAAGGGTTCTAGCCTCTTGGGCCTAAAATTGGCGCTTTCATCTTCTCTTGGCTTTTCTGCCTTCACCCTTGGTGGCTACTTTATTACTTCTGATCTTCTTTTACTGTGTTGGTCAATAGGTGAGAGCCGCTATGGTCTTGCTTCTGGCGCTCCTGGTCGATGATTGGGCAGTGGTTTTTTTCTGTTTTGGCAGGCTATTCGTCGTCGATTGGTCTGCAAGTATTCTCAATACTAGATGACAGCATTTGCACTAACGCAACAGCTGGTTGCGATAGTGTGGCAAATCACGCTGAGATTAGATCACATTTTATCTTTGGCTGCAAAGTGTCAGGCCTTGGCTTCCAGCGATTTTTCTAGGTCATTAGTGGTTTCTTTGTTGAAAAGCGAGCCAATCGCCATAGTGGTCAAGGAGCCGAACATCACTCTCCAGGGAAAGGCAATTTGTGGCAAACAGGCAACAAGGGTAGCCCCGGCGACCATGGCAATTAAATTGCCGCGGTCGCTGCCTCTTTTGCTCAGTAGTCCAAGTAAGAAGACACCGAGCAAAGAGCCATAGGTGTAGCCGAATATACCTAGAACAATCGGGATAATGCGCGATGTGGGATGGTCTATGACAAAGTAAGCCGTGGCACTGGCCACCAAAATCATCAGGAAAGCAAAGACAAAAGTCAGTTGCCGTGCCACTTTTACTTCATCTCTTTGGGCGCCCGGCTTATTTGTATCAGCCTCGGAGCTGTGGCTAAAGTCACGGGTGGCGCTAGTTGAAAGAGCATTCAGAGCTGCACTAAGAGAGCCCATGGCCGTGGCAAATATGCCGGCTATTAAGAGGCCGCGCAAGCCCGCGGGCATTTTTGTCAAAATGAAGTAGGCAAAAATTTCGCTGTTTTTTTGCGGCAAGTTGGGGTCTGGCTGTTGTTGAAAGAAAAGGTATAGCAATATGCCAATAGTGAGAAAGATGAAGCCGATTGGTAAATCAGCCAGACCTGACAGAATTAGCGAAAGTCTGCTCTTCTTGTAGTCTTGAGCCGTGAGCATTCTTTGCACCATGTCTTGATCGGTGCCGTGGGTAGCCAAAGTGGTGAAGGTTGAACCTAGAAATGCCGCCCAGATAGTGTAGTCGGCGCCGAGCACGGCTTTGATGTTTTGCCATAAGCTGGCCTCTGGTTTTGTGCCATTGATGAAAAATGGCATCGGCGTATGGCTGTAAAAATACTGAACTGATTTTATCCCTTCCGGCATATTCAATAGCAGTACAACTATTGCACCACTGGCGCCACCAAGCATGACCGTTGCTTGAATGCAGTCTGTCCAAACCACCGCTTTAATGCCACCAATGGAGGTGTAAATAGCCGTGATTATGGTGATCGATATTATTGCTAATAGATAGACCGTAAGTTCTTGCGCTTTGGTTGGTGCTGAACCTGTAATTAAGGTAAAGGCCACTGCCAGAATTATTGCTGATACATAAAGACGGGCACCAGATGCCAATACCCGCGTTACTAAGAAAGTTGCCGAAGCTGCCAGTCTTGTGGCTCGACCAAAACGTGTCTCAAGATATTCATAAATAGAATAGACATTGAGATCGAAGAAGGGCTTTATAAAGAGGAAGGCAACAATAATGCGGCCAAGTACAGTGCCGACTAAAATTTGTAAATAAGAGTAATTGAGTAGCTTAAATCCCTCGCCGGGAGCGCCTAAAAAGGTCGCAGCACTTGTTTCTGCCGCAATAATTGAAGCCAGTACCGCCAGCCAGGGCAGAGAGCGACCGCCAAGGGCAAAGTCGGCGAGGGTGTTCTCCCTCTCGGCAAATTTCAGACCCACATACATAATAATGACGAAATAGAGACCAATGATTGTCAGGTCAATTAGCCAGGTCGCATCTATTGTCATAAGCTGGTAATTTTAGCAGTATCATTAGTGTTTTAGGCGATAGTGCCCATGAAGTCTCAGGTCGCAATTGAAAAGCATGTAGCAGCTCTCAAGAACTGCACCCTTTGTCCATTGATGGTGGGTCCAGTGGTAAGCCACCATGCTCTACTCTCAAAGGTCTACATGATTGGTCAGGCACCAGGACCCCACGAGGGTTCATTTGGTAAACCATTCGCCTGGACTGCTGGAAAAACCCTATTTCGCTGGTTCTCTACCATTGGTTTAAATGAAGAGCAGTTTCGCTCTCTTGCCTACATGGCTGCAGTTTGCCGTTGTTTTCCGGGCAAGACCTTAAGTGGTGGGGATCGGGTACCTAGCCCTGCGGAAGTAGCTAATTGTTCTGGTTGGATGGCGGCAGAATTCAAAATCTTGCAACCACAGCTTGTTATCCCCGTCGGCAAGTTAGCGATTGAACAGTCTTTAGGCAAGGGTCAATTGGTTGATGTAATTGGTCAAAAGTTTGAGAAAACTTTGTTCGGCGTAGATTGTGATGTGATACCACTGCCTCATCCTTCAGGTGCCTCAACTTGGTTTAAAAAAGAACCAGGAATTTCGCTTTTGCACCAGTCTCTCCGCGAGATTTCTTTGCATCCAGCCTGGCAAGCCCTCTTACAAGGAATTGAGTGAGGCAATTGAATAAGGGTCTGCCGTTATTTTAGCTCTGTCTATTTCATGTCTACTTGGCTTGGCATAATGCTTGCATCGGACGTCGCAAGAGGAGTTATTTACCATGCCGAATCCAGACTTAGTAACTGAATCAAGTACTTTTAGAGCAGGCAACGACAATCGTGACACTAGCGCTGCCAGTGCCTTGTCTAGAGAATTGTGGGGCGCTATGGGAGCCGTCGGTAAGGGCCTTGGTAGCAATGATTCGACTTTAGGCCAGGGGGCAAAACTTGTTGGCGGTGCCGCTTCTGATGTGGCTTCTCAGAACCGTGGTGATAGAGAAATCGATGGCAACAAGAAACCAATGATTCAGCCACCATTTACAACCGAGCAGCGCGAAAATGGCAATCGCCTTAACAACGGGCCCAAGCATCATAGAGAAGATATGTGCATCGATCTTACTATCAATATTGACATGGGGTCTTCCAAGAGCCATCAAGGTTTTAATCCTGGAGATAAGTTGCCCCATGGTGATATCCGGCCAACTTACCAGCCTAGTTGGCCCCGACCAACTGGTCACGAGAGACTGCCTTACGGCAGCAAGATTGATCAAGACTATGGTCTGTATTTAGAGAAGCTAGAAGATAAAACAAAGTAGTTTAACGCTAGAAGCAAGTACTAGAAAAGAATGAACAAGTAAAGCAAGAACAAGTAAAGTCAGGGCTAAGGCTGTTTTCAGTCACTAGCTCTGACTTCTTCTTTTGTGAATAGTCTACTTAGTTTCGACGATATAACCGGAACCAAGAATTGTTTTTACAATGCAATTTCCGTCTGTATCAGTAATTTTTTTGCGCAGCGATTTAACACAAACACGCACTGCATCTTCGCTGGCTTCAGCGTCACTGGGCCAGATTGCTTTGATCAATTCTTTGGCACTGAAGGTGCGATTTGGATGGCTGAGAAGATATTCCAGCACTGAATGTTCGCGCCGTC
>JAUPUU010000091.1 GCA_030917395.1 Cyanobacteriota bacterium erpe_2018_sw_21hr_WHONDRS-SW48-000092_B_bin.40 | reverse complement strand
TTTCTCGCTTGTAGTCACGATTAAGGCACCTCAACGTCAAGCGTCGTATCGACGGGAGCTGTTCCGGGAGGACTGATAGTTAGTTTCAATCGCCAGAGACCGCTTGAAAGATCGCTTTTCAGCTGAGCCTTTCCGTCTCCGCCAGTAGTGCCGTGCAAGTCAGGACCAGCCATGTCACCCATACCGGGCATTGAAGTTTTCCCGCCAATACCAACACCGGAAACCGCACCACCACTGTGCTTGCTTATTTCAACGACAGTAAAATTGTTGCCGCCTTTAGCCGGTTGAAGCGAGATTTTCAGCATAAGTTCGCCAGACATCTCTTCGTGAGTCCAATTATTTGAAGCGTCAAGCCTGTTGCCCTGAACCTCTGACGCCTTCGGTAAAGTGACGGGTCCGGCGTCATTCCAATCAGTCGCTATGACAGAGACACCAGGCTGTAGGCCGGCGTAACCGGCATAGATAACTTGATCGCCTTCTGACAAGCCCGATATGACTTCGGTCTTGTCGGGGTTGGTCAGACCGGTGACGATATCCACCAAATTTGCCTGATTCTTGCCACCACGCTCTTTTTCAACAAGCGGCATGCCGCATTTTGGACACTTTCCCGGTGCATCTTTGATCACTTCCGGGTGCATGGTGCACGTGTATTGAGTCTTGACTTGCGAATCTTGTTTTGCTTCGTTCAGCTCGACAAGTTTTAGCTCCATACCGCACTTCGGGCATTTTCCCGGTTTGTCAGAAACAACCTCTGGATGCATCGGACACTGATATTTCTTGTACTCAGAAAACGCTTGTGCAGAACCAGCTTTCCATATTTTCGCCTTGCCTTCCTTCCAAATAATGGCACTGGTTGGGACCGTTAGAGCGCTTCTCTCTCCTGTGGACATGCGCATCACCACATATTGCCCAGGCAAATATTGAAAGGAGTGGTGTGAATCTGTTAGGCCTGAAGACTGAGGTTTTGCTTTTACAACATTGTCTATAAGAGCCTCTACTGTGATTGTTCGACTGGCAGGGTCCGCCGCCGGGAAAATAGAGGTTATCTTTGCAATCTGTTCTTGTGACGAATTTTGCGAGCCTTTGATGTAGACCTTGTTGCCTAGAGCTAGTTTATCGGAGTCTTCACCGGCAACTTCTGCCTGCACCCTAACTTGCTTGATATGAGCAACTTTCAAAAGCATCATGCCCGGGTTTACCACAACACCGGGGCTGATCAGTCGCTTGGTTACGACTCCATCTTCTTGAGCTAGAATGCGGGTATAGTCTTCGTAGGCAGTGGCATACCGCAGTGCCGCTTCAGCTTGTTTGGCTTGCGAATACTGGTGGCCGACGTGATGAATCATAGTGTCGAGAGCAGCTTGAGCAGCTAGTTTCGTGTTCTTAGCCTCTCTCTGTTTGGCTTGGGCTTGTTCAAACTGAGCTTGAGCAACATTGAATTGAGCTAGCTCTTTTTGGTATTCATCAAGTGAAACCACCTGCGATTGCAGCAAATTACTTTGTCTTGCCAATTCAGGTTTCCAGTAATTCAAATTAGCTTGGGCTTCGGCAAGCCCTTTCTCAGTGGCTATTTGAGCCTCTTTCGCAGCTTCAAGCTCGTATTTCTTCTGCGTAAATTCTGATTTTGCGATACCTGCATTATGCATAGCAGCATCTTCAGCGCTGGCAGCTTCCATGCGCTTATCGGCATATTCAGAACTGCCGGCTACGTCAAGCTGCACTAGCAGCTGACCTTTTTTGACGCTATCGCCTGGATAGACAAGCATCTTCACCACTCGGCCGGTGACACGTGGATAAATGTCTTCGTCGGTGTAGGCTTGGACCGTCCCGGTATAGGTCACTGAGCCTGATATAGGCTCTAGAGTGGCCTCTGCAATTGCAACAGGAACGGCGCCTTTTGGTGGCACCATGACGCTCATGTCCATGGCCTGCGATTCCAGGACACTCATCTGTCCCGGTTTTTTAAAAATTTGCACAATAAAGAAACAAGCGATTGCAACAATTACAAGCGTTACCACGCCCCAGATATTGTGCCTAAGCCCCTCCAAGAAACTCTTTTTCTCATGGCTCTGCGCCTGATGCTCAGGTTCACTTTGCATTTTGTCCATCTCCTGAATCGCGTGAACTGCTGGGCTCATCGACTTCGACTACTGATTTCACTGTCAGCAAGCCCTTTTTTGTTGCGCCCAGGATGCGCACATAAATTGCACTGTTCTTTTGGCTTTTCTTCAGAGCCTCGATAGCCAGCTTGTTGCCCTGGCTGTCGAGGGTAAACCAGACGCCGTCAGCAAAGAGGCAATAGCCCTTCTTCTGGCAGTTAAGCATCAGGCAACAGTCTCTGGTGTGATTCTTGATGAAATCTAGTGGATTGCTATCTTGCCTAACAGAGTCGGAGCACTGCTTGTCGAGAAGATAGCCGATATAATTTCGGTCGCTGGCTCCGACTGTACCTGAGCAGAACGTTAAGAGCGCGATGACGCTCCAGCATAGGGAAAAAAGCCCTGTTGAAATTTTCATTTGATAGTCTCGTCAGCAAAGCACTGCTCTGCCTGTGTAAAGGCCCAGATAAAACAATGAGCGCCGCACAACCGACTCCGACTTATGAAGTCGAAGCAGCATCACGGCGCACTAACTGTTAGATCAGAAAGACGCGCTTATACAGGTATGTTTTGCTGGAACCAATACCCTTTTGCCAGGGTGGGGCTCGGTTAAGTCTTGCTAGCGGGTCAGCTATATGTGCACTAGCCAGTAGATCCGAACTCTTGCTAAAAGATATTGCTAAAAGATCAGGATTATAGTCGGGCAGGAGACTCAGGCTATTTGCCAGCCCGGGAACAGCTGGGCTCATCATGCCGCAGCAGGACTTCGGTTTAGAAATTTTGACACCGGCACTACAACAATCGCTCTTAACTTCCTTTTCGCAACAGCTGTGCATTTGGGAAGGAGAAGCTACTACCAGGGCATCACAAGCACAAGATAGGCGCGGTACTCCATGGAATATCGCCAGCGCTAAAAATAAAGTGATTAGGATCTTATGCACTGATGTTGTCAATTACCTTTCGTCAATAGACAATATACACCTCTTTTCAACGCCGGGATAAGAATTGCGATTGAGCCCCAAAAGCCTAAGCCTTGGCCAGAGCGTATTTGCAGGCTTTAGAAATTATTTTCGAATGGCCCTAAACTTGGTTTCAATTTCTCACAACTAAATAGCAAAGATGATTTTCATCACTGTCACAACATTTTCACGTTGTGGCTGAGAGAATCGACTCTGGCCATGTTAGAGCCCGAGCTATTTTCCTCGGAGCTG
>JAUPUU010000090.1 GCA_030917395.1 Cyanobacteriota bacterium erpe_2018_sw_21hr_WHONDRS-SW48-000092_B_bin.40 | reverse complement strand
TGCAGAGCATGCTGGTGCTAATTCTCGTTTTTCAGGCCTTTATGGGGGTGATTTACCCGTCGCTTGATGCCATCACTGGTGAGCGTGAGCGGGGCACCCTTGAAGCCCTGCTATCGACTCCCGTGCGGCGCAGCCATCTGTTTATTGGCAAGCTGGCCGCGATTACTGTTAGTTCGTTTGCCGTGGTGATGTCTACTCTTGCCGGCTTCTATCTCTCTCAGTTTATACAAATCAAGTATTTTTCTTTCTTGCCCGCCACTCTCGCCAGTCAGCTCGATTCACCTTTAGCTGTGCAATTGCCTCTGCCCTGCGTGCTTTTGGTCAGCTTGATGATGCTGCCTCTCTGTCTTTCTATGGCAGCTTCAGCCATGGCTCTAGCCACCTTTGCTAGAACCGTACAGCAAGCACAAGCCTATATGTTGCCGTTGATGCTAATTACTACTATTCCACTGTCGGTCATGGCGCTGGGTGAAGTTCACATTGATGGGCCGTGCGCCTTCGTACCTTTTCTCAATTCAATTGTGGCTATGGATGACGCTCTCTCTGGTCGCATCGCCCCACTCTATATGTTTATAGCTGCTTTTGTTTCTGCAGTTTTTGCGGTGACGCTCTGTGCCGTAGTTGCCCCGGTGGTGGACCGCGAAGATATTTTGTTTGGCATCGAAGAATCTCCCAGCCGTCGTTTTATTGAACAGAACTTTGGTAAAGAACTATTTTTCTTATGCAGTACTGTTTTTCTGTTGATGTTTTATCTCTCTCAGATACTCGTGCTTAAGCACCATCTGCTGGGCATGGCTTTGACACAGCTTCTGGTTATATTGTTGCCAGGATTGTTTCTCGCCCTGTTTTGGCTCAAGCTACCAAGTCGGGCTGTCTTGCGCTTGCATATGCCTAAAGGGGGAATTCTCACCCTGGTGGGAGCCTTGATGCTGGCACCGCTTTCGGTGCTGTTAGCCGGATTGCTAGCCACTATCTTCACCAAGCTTGTTCCCGGAAGTGCAGCTCTAAGTAAGCTGATGGAAGAGTATATGGGCTTGAATACTCAGCCTCTCTGGCTGCTGCTCTTGGTTCTCGGGGTAATGCCAGCAATTTGTGAAGAGCTGCTCTTTCGTGGCGTTATACTCTCGCTCATGCCCAAGCGGTTTTCGACCATGCGCCGGGTGCTCACTGTGGGCGGAATGTTCGGTGCTTTTCACATGAGTCTTTTGCGCTTCCTCCCCACTGGTTTGCTCGGTTGTGTGCTCACGTTTTTGGCAATTCGCACGGGCTCTGTTTTTCCTTGCATGTTGCTGCATGCTGGTCATAACATGCTTTCTGTTTTTATCGCTGTCCAATTGAAAGAAAAGATTGGTGGCGGCGAGCTGGCAATTGGCGTTGCTACTGGCCTTGCTGGCTTGGCAATTATGATCTTTGCCATAAGGTCTGCGGAGCGGACAGAGGCGGCTAAGACTTGAAAACAAAAACCGTCTCAATCTATGTGCTTGCTTTGTTCTTCTGCTTTGCCGGGGTGATGCATTTTGTTCATCCGGATGTTTTTATGCGGGCGATGCCACCATATTTGCCCTATCCCTTAGAGCTAGTTTTCATTAGTGGTGTCTTTGAGATACTTGGGGGAGTGGGCTTACTGGCGCCCTGGCCAAAGCTGCGAGCTGCTGCTGGTATTGGCTTGATTGCTTTGTTGATCGCGGTCTTTCCTGCCAATATAAATATGGCTTTGAACCCGCAGCTGTTTAAAGAGATTCCACCAGCTATTTTGTATGGTCGCTTGCCCTTGCAACTGCTCTTCATTCTCTGGGTGCGTTGGGCCTCTAAGCCTACCGTAAGGCAGGCTTAGGGATAGATTCTAGCTTAGTGTAGGCTACTCCGACATAGCTATCGGCGCTGCCATAGTAAACACAATAACCCTTCTTGTGTGGCACTATGCCTTCGACAAAGACAACATTTGGCACCTGGTGCACGGTGTTTGAGGCATTTTTCTTTTCCCAGGCTAACTCTGGTGCAAATATGGCGCTGTTGCAGCGCGCCAGCAGTTTAGTTGGATCTTTTTTGTCGAAAAGAGCCCAGCCCGTGCGATATGCAAGAGTGTCATCGCCACCATTGTAGAGCAGTAGTATGCCATCTTTAGTAATGATTGGATGAGGGCCGGGCTCTACTACTCTAGAATCAAACTGCCCGGGGCGATGAGGCAGTATCGGCCTCCCGAGCGCATCTTGCCATTTTGTGCCGTCATCTGATCGGGCAATACCCATTTGATCAGGGGCTATTTTGCTGACGCCATTAATGTTGCTTCGAGCATCGGCCATGTAATACATCCAGTATTTATTATTGATCTTGATTGGCCGTGCTTTGCTGTCCACAACTATGGCACCAGATTTGGTCCAGTGAATGTTCCAGCCCTCTTTGTTTGGAGCGGTTGTGGCTGGCATCAAGACAGCAACTCTTTGCCAGCGGTGCAAATCTCCTGGTAGAGATCGATAGCTGACTAGCTGGGCGGCATCAGTGGCTTTACTGTAAGCCGTGGCTGTGGCCAACCAACAGTTTTTGTTTTTATTGCTGTTGTCATTGTTTTTGAAGTCTCTAGTTAGCCTGGCGTCTTCAACGCCATCTTTATCATCGTCAAGATTCGGTGCTATTACCGCCTTGTCATCGGCGACAAAATCAATGCCATTGCTACTTTCGGCGTAGCCAATGCGCGAAACGCCCCCTTCGTCTTGACCGCGATAGAGCAAGACCGTGTTGCCATTCGGCAACAAAGTAGCGGCTGGATTGAAGGCTCCGGCGCTGTCGAATCTTCCAGCACGTGGGCCCAGTATGGGTTTGACTGAGAGACGCTCTAGCTTGGCGAAAACCAATATTTCCTTGGCTTTTGGATTGGCTAAGGCCAAATTGTCTTGGCCTGCTGCGAGAAAGGAAACTGCGGCCAGCAATAAGAGCGATTTAAGTGTCAAATTGTCCTTTTATCTCAAATCCTAATTATCTCAAATTCTAAATTAGTTAGGCTTCTTGAAGCTGAACTTCGGGCTCAGGGCGCGGAGTTAAATCTTCTTTGCGCTGGTAATACTCTTGCACTAGATCATCGGCGGAATTTAATGCCCCACCATCTTTGTTGAATTTAGCACCGACGGCCTGCATGTTTTCGGCCATTTCTTTGCCAACGGCAGCAGTAATTTTTTGCACGGTGCGGTCAAATTCTTTCATTTCTTTGCCCCGCTCCGGCGGCGCATGATAGAGCAAATTCTGCATAGTCGGCGGGCTATCGGGCGAAGGTTCTTGGTTGGCTTCGTTGTAGGCTTCAAGCTCTAAGCCATACTTCTTGCGCTCGGCTTCGAGGGCATCGAGCTTTTCTTTCGGCATGTCGCGTTCGGCCTGGTCGAGCATCTCGGTGAACTTCTTAATTCCAGGCTGCAGCACCTCTTCGTTAACGCTCTTATCGAAGCGGTCCATCAGCTCAAAAGCCTGGCGAAATTCTTGTTCTCTCTCTGGGCCAACGATTGCTTTGAGGTCTTCTGGTACGGGGCTTGCTGGTACTTCTTCGGCTGCAGCGGCTTCGGCTGGTTTACCATCAGCTTCCATATTCACACTTGTGAGTTTCGCTGCTTCCGTATCGAGGTAGCGCTCTTGCCCACGAATACTGAACTGACCGGGCAATTTAACTTCGAGTGTGAAGGACTCGGTGGAGCCGACGGTTTGGTCGGTTGTTTCAGGGGTTGCTTCAGGGGTGGACTCGGGGGCAGTCTTCGCCTCTGGCCCGTCGATGGAAAGGGGTGGTAGAGAGGGAGTGTCAAGTGTTTGACTCTTGCCCTGGTTGGCGAGGTCGCTTCGACTTGCCCCGACTTGTGAGAGGGCATGAAATTCCTGGTGCAGGCCGTCTTGGCCGTCAAGCTTTTTGCTGCCGGTATCAAGGCTTTCAGGGGCAGCATTAAATTTGCTGACAGCCGCTTCCTGGCTCGTATCTGTTCTGTCGGTCATATATTGAGCCTCTTTGCTTTTATTATTCTTCCCCGTAAATCAATTTTTCAACTTGTGAGCATCTAATTCACAGTGGTTTTGAGGCATAATTTACGGGCCGACCGGCTCATGATTGCCAAGGAGAAATTAATGTCGAACCATTTCACAGGACTAAGTCTGGGCCCACCCCTTGGCGATCAGCGGCTCGATCTCTGTGACCTTTACGCCTTTCAGTCTCCCGCTGACCCAAACAGAACTGTTCTCATACTTAATGCCAATCCTTCGGCTGATGCCCTGCATCCTGACGCCATTTACCGCTTGGCTATCGACAACAATGGCGATTTATTGAACGACATTGCCTTTAGCTATGTTTTCTCTGAGCCCAAAGATGGCAAACAGACGGTCAGTGTCTATGTGGCCAAAGGGGAAGAAGCCCAATCGGTGGAAGCTGTCGGCACAAAGATCATTGCCGATGCAGAAGTGTCGTTTGGCCCCACGCCCAATATCGTCAAGGCTGGAGATTACACATTCTTTGCCGGCAGCCGCAGTGATGCCTTCTTCTTTGATTATGAAGGTATCAAGAATCTCTTTGATACTTCTGGTGGTCGCAACTTTACAGCACCACACTTGGGCGGTGAGTCACCTTGGACTGGCGTCGATTCCAATACCGAGGCCAATGTCTTCGCTATCGTCATTGAGCTGCCTACTAGTGAGCTACAGGCTAATCCTGAAATTCGCATTTGGGGCCGTTGCAGCGTGCGCAAGGACGGCAAGCTCGAGCATGTAGATAGAGCTGGGCATCCATCGGTTAGTAGCTTCTTTAATACAGATGAGACCAAAGAAGAATACAACGCTAGTGAACCAGTCAATGATTACAAACGCTGGTTAGAGCTCTTTGTGCATCTGATGGGGCATACCGGCAATTACACCAGAGAAGAAGCAATTGCTGCTATCAATGAAAGCCGCATTCTTCCTGATATGTTGAATTTTGATCCGAGCAAACCAGCGGGCTATCCCAATGGCCGCACATTCTTAGATGATGTTATCAATGCCAGGCTTTCCTTCCTGTCAAAAGGTGACATTCCGCCCGATGGTCTTTCGCCGCATACTGACACTTTGAGCGTGTTTCCTTACTTAGGCACTCCTCATAGTAAGTAGCTTGTGCCTTTAAAATCGAGAACCAAAATGCCAGCATCAACTGTTGAAGTAGAAAAGCGTATTGCTGCAGAAAAAGCAGTTGAGTTTGTTGAGAACAATATGGTTCTTGGCTTGGGCACTGGTTCTACTGTCGCTTTTGTGCTCGAAGCACTGGCTCGAAGGGTGAAGGAAGGCCTGCGAATTAAAGGGATTCCCACTTCTGAGGCAACAGCTAAGCTGGCTCGTGAGCTAGGTATAGAGCTGACAGATTTTGAATACAATACAGTCTGCGATTTAGCAATTGATGGTGCCGATGAAGTAAACGGCAAACTCGATTTGATCAAAGGCGGTGGTGGCGCGCTGCTAAGAGAGAAAATTGTTGCATCATCTGCTTCCAAGTTTATTGTTATTGTAGACTCGCATAAGGTCGTAGAAAAACTGGGCAAGTTTCGTGTGCCTATCGAAGTGATTCAATTTGCTTCGCCTCTGGTGCAGCGCAAGGTAGCGAACCTTGGTGGTGACGGGCAATTGCGGCTGCTCCCTAGCGGTCAGCCCTTCATCACCGATGAAGGTAACTACATACTCGACTGTAATTTTGGACTAATTGATAAACCGGCAGAGCTTGCCGGGCAGTTGGAGAAGATACCTGGAATTGTCGAGCATGGGCTCTTTATCAACTATGCCACCATGGTAATTGTTGGCCGTGGGGATCGTGCTGATATAGTAAAAGCAGTGCGATAGTCTGCTGAGAAAATGCGGTGATCGATGAAAGCTCCATTCTCCTGCGCAAATTTAGGCGGTGAAGTGTGAGAACCCGTGTAGCAGTAGGCGGAGGTGACGATGAGCGTCTTCGATCTGGTGAGAAGTTCGTTTGTCGCGTTGTCGAACCGGAGCAAGGTGGTTACATTGTCAAAATACCAAAGACGAACCTACCTGGGTTCATAAAGACGACTGCAAAGCTGGAAGTGGGTTTTGATTTTGTCGCCCAGGTGGTGTGTATTCACAAAAAGAGAGTTCTACTCACACCAGTTTTTGATGGACGAAGTTACCCACAGAGCGGCTGACCGTCGCTTGCTTCAAACTCTTGTCTTCTTGTTCAATTCAAAACATCCGAGAGGAAAAATGCGTTCAATCAATGTTTGTGTGCTGCTGGTAGTCCTTCACCTTGGAGTCTTGTCTGCTAGTGCGCAGATGCCGCCGCCGCCCCCACCGCCGCCGATTCCTCCTGAGCTATTGAATCAATCATCAGCTTCTGACGATGCCGCAGCCAGTGCAGCTGCTGCCAGCGCCCGCGTATCTCCGGCGAAAAGGGCTCTCATTCTGGAATACATGCAACTGTCTGGTAGGAGCCCTAATTTCGGTTCAGGGTTTGGAGAGATTATGGGTCTAGTGCGAGCACAGCTCCCAGCGCTTACTAAGCAAGTATCTGGGAGCGTTCCAGCTGCGGTATCTGGAATGGTATCGCGGATTGCTCCTAATGCTCCGAATGGTCCTAAAATTCCGCAGCTTACGACTATGCAGCAGAAAGCAATGGTGGAAGACGCGAAGGAGAGCGTTGATCGAATGACTCAGCGCACAGGTGATCTCTTTATGCAAAACAAAGAGCTACCGCAAGTTATGGAGAATACTTTTGTCAGTGTCTACGACAAATATTTCAGCGAGCAAGATTTGAAAGAGATCATCGCTTTCTATCGCACTCCCATCGGCGAGAAGCTTCGTCAGCAGCAGGCAGCTATCGACAAAGAGATTATGACTTTGACTATGACTGGCTCTGTTGCTCCGATTGGAAAAGTGATTCGCCAGGTGCAAGAAGAGGAAGAGCTATTTGCGCCGGTTAAGCCAGGATCGGCTAGATGAACGATGGCCCTGTGAAAATAACGGAAGAAACCTTCAGTTTTTTTGATGCCCCACCAATCTGGTTCGCCTTGATTGTTTGGATTTATCCATTGTTCTTTTCAGTCTTTTTTGTGCTTGTTGCATGTGTATTTGGAAACCCTGACAGCCTTGGCTACTTCATGCTGTTCCTATTCTTCGCGTCAGTAATCTTTCTCTTACAGTCGAGCCGGTGGTTTCGTTCTCGGGTGGCATACATCGCACCTTGCTGGCTTTTTCTTGTGATGGCAGGCACGAGCACGACTCAAGGGGCACTGACATCGGCTGTGAGTAAAGCATTCAGCTCAGTGAATTCTCAATTGGAGAAGCTGTCGGAGATTGAGGCTCGTGAACGCTCAAAGATCCAGAAGTAACCTGTGGCCTACTTGTTATAGGTATTTGCGGGAACCTTTAGCGCTCAGTCCAGTCAGCGAGGTAAACAACACCGAGGTGAAGGAATGAAGTCGTCTAGAGTTCGATATGCAGTGGTTGGCCTTGGTCACATTGCTCAAGTGGCCGTATTACCAGCTTTTGAGCATGCAACTGAGAATTCCGAATTGACTGCTCTCATAAGCAGTGATCCCGACAAGCTTCATGAACTTTCTGAAAGATATGGTGTCAAAAACTGTTTCTCATATGATGAGTACGAGACGGCCTTAAGAAGCAATACATTTGATGCTGTATATATTGCTTTGCCCAATGACATGCATAAAAAATACGCTATTGCAGCCGCCAATGCTGGTATTCATGTGCTCTGTGAAAAGCCGATGGCCACCTTAAAAGACGATTGCAAACAGATGATTGCCGCGGCAAAATCTAACAATGTCAAACTAATGGTGGCTTATCGTTTGCACTTTGAGCGCACCAACATGAGGACAGTTGAGGCTCTTGAACTGGGCAAGATAGGCATTCCCAAACTTTTCAATTCTTCTTTCACTCTGCAAGTCCGCGAAGAAAATATTCGTACACAGAGAGAGCACGGTGGCGGGCCATTGTATGATATTGGTATCTACTGCATAAACGCCGCCCGCTACGTCTTTCAAGAAGAGCCTATTGAACTAGTGGCTTTGGCTACTAGTGGAACAGATTTTCGCTTCTAAGAGATTGACGAATCAGTAGCCGTAATCATGAAGTTCCCCAATGACAGAATTGCATCGTTCGTCTGTAGTTTTGGCTGTCAGCAAGTTTCTCACTATGAAGTCGTGGGCACCAAAGGTAGTATTCGAGTTGACCCAGCGTACGAGTATGCTGATGAAACTGGATTTGAGCTTAAAGAAGGCAAACGCGAACATACGCTTGTAACTGGAAAAAGAGACCAGTTCGCCCCAGAGCTGATTCACTTTAGTGGTTGTGTACTCTGCGGAGATGAGCCAAGGCCATCTGGTTTTGAAGGTCTGGCAGACATTCGCATTATTGAAGCAATCCAGGTGTCAATTGCCACAGGCGAAGCTGTTGCACTTGCTCCCTTCAACCCACCGACCAGTAAGCCGACTTCAGAGTTGATTAATGAAAAACCTGGAGTAAAGAAGACAGAACTAGTGAAGGTGCAGTCTGGCTCCAAAGATTGACTTGTCGGAATTTTGCCGCTGTTGATATGGCACTCTGATCTAGGCTACTATTGGCCCGAAAGTTTTGCCGAGGCTGTTTCATGGATAGTGGTTGTGTAAAGGTTTCTAGGGTACGACAACTAACAAATTTTATGATGCCGGTATCAATTTTCATTGATGAGGTGAAGGCTGGGGCAATCAAACCTGGTCAACTAAACGAGTTTGTTTTGTCTGCAGGGTGGCACACCGTGCAGGCAAAAAGCTGGGCTAGTGACTCAACTGTGTTGGCTCTAGAGATTAAGTCGGAAAGCCCAGTTGTGTTGATATGTCGATTCAAAGCTAAATTCGATTTTTTGTACGCCATGGGTGGATTCTTTAGGGGTGACTGGTTTAACTTACACACCTATGATCTTGAGTTGCTGGAAGAGCGGGCATAGCGCGGCCGCTACATTTTCAATCTTTCCAGCAAGCTTGCTACATGTGGCTTTGCTGCCTGCAGATGGCGGCCTTCGTAGCCCCAGCGCTCAAAGAAGTTGAACCAGATGGCATGGGTATCATGCTTGGTTTTTGGGTCTTCTTCGAAGTGGTGAATGGCTGCCAGCACTTCTTCTACTTTGGCAATGAGCGACGGGTCTTTTAGTTCTTTGGCAATTTCAACACAGCGCTCGGTAACGCGTTCAGATTCTGCTTGCTGCTCGGGTTTGCCATTTTCGGCATGATTGACCGCTGCGCTGGCCGACATGATGATGTTCTTGACTAAAAGATCGTAGGCTACATCTTGGTGCTGACGCAGGCCGTCCAAGAGGCCCTCGTTGGCTTCGCCCGAAAGCACTACATTGCTTGTGCCTAATGCGGCCATGAAGCCACGAGCTGAAACTTCATTGCTGAACAATTGCGACACTTGGCTGGTTATTTCAGGCTTGCTCAATGTACCAGCTTCAATTGCTGCGATCAGTCTCATTGATTCTGAAATAGCGTGTTGTATCGATTGCATGAGCCCCTCAATTGTTGGTTATTTTATTACTGGCATTTGCTTGCTGAAGGTTTGGCCGTTTTCTTCAACCAAGGCACTTTCATCTTTTATAGCTTTCAATTTCAAGTTCTCGAATGACTGTCCGATTGCAAGAGTAAAGGTTCTTGGCCAGTGGTGGCGCCTTCTCAGGAGGCTGTCTTTAATGGCAAATATTGCTCTGTCGCCGACAATTCCCACTAGCTCAACTTTGTGATTGATACCGGCGTTGTCTGGTGGCATCGGTAATTCGCCTAAATCTAAACCGCTGTTGAGTTGCCCTGGGCGGATTTCATCGTGGCTGCCAAAGGGGTTGATTACACTTGGCGGTGGCGGTGGTACCGTTAGGCCTGTGGCGGTAGCTGGTATTTTTGTCGCTGCTTTTTTCGGTTCGTTTTCTTTAATCACTTGATCAAGAGGTGTAAAAGGGTCAGCTTTGCCAGCGCTGGAGCGAGCGGTAATTCTTGCGGCATCAAGGGTAGTGGCGTGACCATCGATGACAGCAGGTGGAGTTTCAGCAGTGCCAGTAGCATTCGTGAGGCCGATCATTCCTGCTTGTCCCGCTGGCCCAGCAGCACTGCCAGAAGCGGCGGTCGTGGATGCGGCATTGGCAGAAGGCTTTACCGTGTGTGTAGGGGTAGAAGTTGAACTAGAATTTGAATTGACATTAGTTGGGGTGGCTATTGTTTTAAATTGAGCAATCTTATTGCCTTCTGCAATTTTGCTTACTTGTTCAATTTTATTAGCTTGAGCTTGACCAGAAGAAAGATTACTCCAGGCATAAGTTGCCGAGATTGCTATCAAGCCAAATATGAGTATTAGAGCTAGTCTCATAGGTCAACTCTCATGGCAAATAATAGACGTTAAGGAGGAATGACATTACCGGTTTTGTCAGCTTTAGCTTTTGAGCACGTTCAGCCGCGGCATTTTTTGAGGCTGTGTTGTCGCTGGCAGCAATTGCTACAGATAAATCTTTCAGTGAAATAACGCGTTGGTAGGTCTCTAGATGCTTAACGAAAGCAATCAGGTCTTGATACTCACCAGTGACGAACAGGCGTTTTGTTACTTGTTTTAAGCCTAGTGGGTTAGGTGCTTCTGCTGGTTTGGCATTGCTAGTGGTTGGGGTGGGCGCGACAAATGGTTTTAGCTGAGGTAACACTTTCGATTGGTTTGGCCTGATTGGCTTCAGCATCTCTTCTAGGTCGTTAGTTTCGCTTGGTCCGCTCGCTTTCTCGGGCTGTTCAAGAGCAAGAATGTTGACTTTGCTTTCGCCAGCCATGCGTTCTAAATCGAGCATGAGCAAGTCGAGATAAGGTGCCTTGGGCACTGAGTTGCGCAATGAATTGATATCACCTTCAAGGGTGCGCTTGAGGTTGTCGAGGCGGTCGCGCTCAGACATTTTTTGAGTGATTTCTTGATATTCTTTTTTCTTCGCTGCCAGATCTGTATGCTCGCGTTCTGAGTCAAGATAGGCCGGATAAGTCATGGCGCATAGAATGGTCGCACCTAGAGTAAGGGGACCAAAAGTAAGCACATTGCGCTGGAAGGGAGTCATTTTCATTGGCTCACCTCGATGGTGCTTATTGTATTTTTGCTACTGATGAGAGAGCTAGGTCTAACCGTAGCGGTGTTTGGTTTTTCAATAATGTTAGTACCAGGCACTGTGACTTTGTCTTGGGCCAGTTTTGATAGCACGCAGAAAGTTACTCGATCTGGGTTTTTATCGGGGCGCAGGGCGTACTCGATGTTGGCGTCGCTGAGCAGATTGGAGGAGCCTAAATTGATTGATAAGTTTGAAACTGTGCTGAAGTCTAAGGCAGCGCCTTCAAGCTTGAGTTCGCTATCATTGAGCGATAGCTGATTGATTTGCAGTCCTTTGGGGGTATTGTCGCGCACGGCCTCTAGGTAGCCACTCCAATGCTTGCCGCCACCAACCAGCCTGTCGAGAACCTGTTTGCGCCGCTCTAGTACTTCGTTGTCTTGTCTCAGACGCTTGAGGTCTGCCAGCTTGCGGTTGCCGTCGGTGATGAGAGCATTGGTAACTTCAATTTCTTTTTGTGCCTGTGGCACATCAAAATTGGCAAAGTACATCCACGAAGCTAGTGACAGTAGTAAGACACTGAAAGAATAAATAAGAGTAGGCTTGAACCAGCCAGGAGTTGGTGGCGGTTCATCTAGAATATTTTGAGTGCGGGTCAAATCTAGGGCAAGCGGTAGCCGCCCTTCTTTGTTTAGATCCAGGTCTACTGTAATTGATGGGTTCCAGGTCGGTTCAATTGATGAGCCAATTAGAGCTGCTAAAATCGGGCGCATGCGTGGGCTGACTCTGCTCTCGTCTACGAGCATGTCGCGCATGGGGTCGCCGAGAATGGTCTTGATGCGAAGCTTGCTGGTGAAATACTCGTCGATGTTGGGCATCATGCAGCCCGGTCCGGTCAGAATCACTTGATCAATTTTGACATCGCCGACTTGTGAGCGATAAAATTCGACCGATTTATTCAGCTCATCACCGATGTCACTAAATATGGTGCGGGCCACTTGCCCTGCTTGACCCAAGCGAGCATCGGCCGGGGTGATGTTGAAGACCGGCACATCAGGCAATATTTCCATGGCCTGGTCGAAGGATAAATCTAGACTGCGGGCAATGGCTTCGGTGAGAGCTTCTACACCAAGAATGATTGAGCGACCAAAGAGAGGCATGGCGCTGCGCACGATATTGATGTCGGTGGCGTCCTGGCGGATGTTTACCACTAACGATAGGTGGCCCGATGAGCCCAAATAGCCCGCTAGAGCAAGGCCGCGTATGACTGAGAGTGAAGAAACCTCAACTCTGCCGAGCTTGACCCCGGCTACGTCAGCCATGCGCCAGTATGATTCGACAATTGAATGTTGAATGGCTGAGAGAATAACATCAACTCGGCGCACACCATCCGGGTCGGTGCGCTCGGTGGCATTCATTTGGCACCAGTCGAGATTGGCCTCAGTGATAGGAAAGGGTACGTGGTTAGTTGCTTCTTGGGTAACGACGTCGGCTAATTCTTCTGGGGGCATGCCTACGGGCACTGGCATCAGTCTGATAACAACGGCCTGGGCTGGCACTGAAACGTTGATTATGGGGGCCTGATTGGTTGGTATTTGCGCTTCTTTGAGCAAATCGTCTACAAGCTGACCCATGGTAACAGGGTCAGTAATTAGGCCTTCCCTGATGCAATTAGGGGGTGTTGGTTGGCAAGCAAAACGCTGTACCTCAATGCCAGACTTGGTTTTGTCCAGCTGAACTAAGGTCGTGCTGTCGCTGTTTATGTCGAGGCCAAGCATGGCCCCTTTTTTCTTGCCGAAACTAAACACTTTGTACTCCCAGCTGACCTACCAGAGGCCATTCATATTATGCCCCAGGCTTGATAAAGCCCCCGTCTTTT
>JAUPUU010000089.1 GCA_030917395.1 Cyanobacteriota bacterium erpe_2018_sw_21hr_WHONDRS-SW48-000092_B_bin.40 | reverse complement strand
GTACTAGTGGTCATAGAGTCAATTCCTCAGAAATCCTAAACGTATTCTCCGACATGTTTGTTGCAGCTGTTTTGCTAAAAGCTTGTTATTCCTTTTCCAACAGCAATTTCACACAGCGCTTACATCTGTTGATTAAGGCGAGCAGGTCGGCGAAGCGGTATAGCCTTTGTAATTCGAAAGGAGTCGACCACCAAAAATCTCTGCTCCCCTGGTCTGATACCAGCCGCCAACCGAAACGATGTCGTACCTTGGGCCACAGCAGTGAGTTAAACACGACCGGTTTCAAATTTCTACCACGTCCTTTGTGGGATGAACACTTCTGTTGTCTGTTTTTAGAAATACTTGTGTACACAAGTATTTCTAAAAACTAGTGGAGTGGGGGTTTGAACTGCTGCTGAAACTCTGTGTTGGCTCGCAAACAAAAACTGGTAAGGGCACTTTCCGTAACACCATTAAACATGTTAATGCCAATCCAGGTTAGGAGAAACCAATGGCACCACCTCTAAACCAATGGCTTTTTGAAAAGAGGGCTACAAAAGAGATTGGGGGTATTAGATAGCAGAGCAGAATGTAAGAGTTGGCAAAATGAGGTAGAAGGTCTGCTGATACAAAAGGTGCAGCTACTATTGTGGCAAGGCCGCAGGCATAGAAGCTTACGAACGGGTACCAGAGGAAAGATGTCCAAATGGCCAACTGGAACAAATTGCTTACTGCTGCAGCTGCGGGTGGAGAGCTAGTCGCCTTTTGAGACGGCTGCTTTTTGTTCACTGGTGAATTGCTCATTTCTTCAGGGTTTCTCTTTTTCTCCTTTTCTCTTCTCTGATGCTATCAGCTATTGTAAATTAGGTGTATATACACCTAATTTACAATAGCTCTACTTAGAGCTATTGGTATTTGAGAAATATTTGTATATGCAACTATTTCTCAAAACCACTCTTAGGCTCGAGAAGTTGATAGTGAATGTACATGATGCTCTTCATATCTGCAGTGCCGACCAGTGCCCATGTGCCATCAGCCAGGGGGAAGGTCAAAATGTGAATGCCTGAACCAATATCGCCATGGTGTTGGCCGGCCTTTTTAATTATGTCGTCAACGGTGGCGTCTTTTGGCAGACATTCCAGGAATTTACGGCTTAGTATAGGTTGCGTTTTTTTTGCTAGACTCGCCTGTCCACCCGTATTCTCGATAGTGGTAGACACTTTGTTTTTTGTATTGACCGTCTTCTCTTGACTGGCGTTGGCTTCGGTCGCTTTGCCTTCTGTCGCTTCATTTTCTGTCGTGCTACCAGCCTGACTAATAATTGCAGCAGTTTCTGGGTCTGCCTTGAGCCTATCTGCTAAGACTTGGAAGAAGTGTTCGCCGCCCCTGGTATTTAAGTGCACTGAGTCGGTGAAATATTTTTGTGGGAAGATTTTAGGATCGTTGAGGTTAAGCAATAGCGCCTTGTGACTGGTGGTTAAGGCCGTTACTTTATCTAGATAATTTTGGTAGAAGCCCGGTGGCATCAGGCCCATATTGTCTTCAGTCAGAGGCATGTTGACTAAGACAATGCGAATATTTTCTTTTTCACTGAGCACTAAAAGACGCTCTAGAAAAGCAAGCTGAGTATTGAATTGTTTGAGATTGATTTTGCGATAACGGAAGCGATACTCATCTAAATTAGCTTCATAGGGTTCTTGCGCTGGGCCTGGTGGATCGACAAATAGTGAGCCCGGTCCATTGTCTTCTGGCAATTCAGAAAAGGCTTGCTTGCGCACATGGTAAGGCGAATTTACTAATTCAAGTTCTTTGTAGCCCAGTAGTTTGCGGAAAAGCTCTTTGGCCCAGCGGTGCTGGATGTAGAGAAAATCAGGACGATGTTTGTAGGTAAAGCTTATCTTGCTTAGTGCATTTTCGCCTTGTTGCCAGAACGAGCTATAGGCATCTTTGTCTACGGCCGAAAGGTCGCCGATGCGGCTCATGTATTTATAGACCTCGGTTGAGGCCGCCGATGGTAAGGCTGAATCCATGAAGTCGCGGGGTGCCACGCCATAAATAATGACTTTGGGTTTTCTCTCACCCTTGAGCAGGGTGTCACTGATTGCCCAGGCATCCGATACCATCTCGCCGCCAAGAGCGAAGGCAAAAGTATGGTAATTGCGTCTGAATTTCTCTTGCAGCAGGTCTTCGAGCAGTTGGCTCTTGTGATGCAATGGTACATTTTGGGCTGAATTTAGGTGAACGGCATCGCCACCATGTAGTGGCGCCATCATTAATGATGAGCCGAGCAGCACTATATCTGGTGCGGCTGTTAGTCGGCCGAAGTCGCGAACATTCCACCAGACCCAACTGCGGTTGGCACTTGTGTATGGGCTCAAGGCCAGAGTTTGGGGCGCGTAAGTGTTAAGGGCACTGCCAACGGCTTCAAGGCCAACGAAAAGTATGGCGGCACAGATTACATAGCTGCTGAGAAGCTTTTTCACTAGTGGCTTTGGTTTGTCGTCTTCAGCAGTCATAGTTAAAATTGGAAGTATATGAAGCGGGGTGATTTATCGGGAGAGAAAACAAGGACGACAAAGATCATGGCACAGCACCAGGCGATCTTGGCGAACTTTGGTGTACGTTCAATTAGATTGGTTTTGTTGATGTAACCCATGGCGATGTGGGCCAGAGC
>JAUPUU010000088.1 GCA_030917395.1 Cyanobacteriota bacterium erpe_2018_sw_21hr_WHONDRS-SW48-000092_B_bin.40 | reverse complement strand
GGGCAATAGCGACTGGCGGTGACTGCTGTGAGTAAGACCTACGTGCGCCAGCGCAATACTTTTTCTTTAATAGGATTGACGAATGCTCGACCCTGTTCGTAGGCATCGTTCCATTCTTTTTTCAGCATGAAATACCAGTGCCCGGGAGTACCAGCGTCTTTGATCGTCATGATCAAGCGCGGATTGTACTTATTGATGATTTGCTCTTGCATCAATGCCAGAGTTTGGTCTTGCATCAAGAAGGTGGTGACGAAGTAATCGACTATGGGTGAAAACATCTGGGTGAGAGGTGGCGCCCAGGTCCAGTAAGTAGTGTGGTTGAGTTCGGTGTGAGTATCATCAACTGGTGTCAGTGTGGTGATACCAGCCATCTTAGTGTGATTGTGATAGCTTAGATATTCGCGGCGACAGCCAGGTAAACGGAAGCTGATTTCGGTTTCGATATAATTGCCAATTAGCTTGAACAAAATTGAGCCCTGGGATGGTTTGTGCTTCACCATTGTCCAGCCGGTGCCCTCTGGCACATAAGTTTTGGCTTTCTCTTTCAAAACTTTTTGTGAGCGCCACCACCAGGAGTTATGCACGAAAGGCACATGGGCTGTGTCTATCAGCGCTGCCACGGCATAGTCTATGTGGGTTGGCAAAAGCAAGGTTGTGGTTGTTTTGGCATAAGTGCAACCTTCTAAACCTGGGGCATGAGGCACTTCTGGTAGATCAGCCTCGGCAATAGGTTTGTCGCCAAAATATACCCAAATGCAGTCTAGAACTTCGCGGCAGGGATAGGTGCGGCTTTTGATACCACAGAGATTGAGTTTTTGGTCTGAGCAAAGCGATGGAACTTCGGTGCAGACACCACTGGTGTCAAATTTCCAACCATGAAAGGGGCACTCTACTTCTTTGCCGTCAAAGTGACCAGCTGAAAGAGGAACTGCTTGGTGGGGGCAAATATCGCGCATGGCAAAGACTTTGCCGTCGCTGTCGCGACCAACCATGATTGGTTGATTGAGCATTATTTTCGCTACTTTATCGCCGCGCTTGAGCGCCTTTGAAGGAGCGGCAAAGTACCACATGTTCTTTGTGAAGGTCTTGCCGTAGGGTGAGACATAACCGTCGCTACTTTCGTTAGTGTCAACAGTTTCTTCTATTTCTACAGCAGGGCTGCGGTGTCTTTCCGTTTCGGTGAGCATAGCCATCCCTTTCGACCTTTTCAAGCTTAAATCAGCCATAAGCTTACTTGCTCATCAAGAATACAATGGAAGGGCGTAAAGATATCAAGTACAGCTAATAAATTTCGTTAACGCAGAGCGCAAAAGCTCTTTCTCTGGTCGTCTTAGTGTTCGAGCGAGACCCCTAGATAGTCTTGGCGCTTGAAGTCGAGCCATTTAGAAAATGTTTTGTAACCGGGTTTCTTAATTTCAAGCAAGTGATAACCATTGCTAAGATGGCACCAAAATGCCCCGCCGCTCAGTCCTGAGTTATTTGCGGAGGTGATTTTGCCGAGGTTTGTACCATCTACATAGACGATGCCACCAACCGATTCTGAGTCACCATTAAGAAATAGATTTGAGTTGCATTGACCGCTTGTTCGTGTCTCAGCAAAAATCAAAGCTATAACAATGGCTGCAACTATTAGCCAGAGCCTCGGTGCCATTGAACGTTTCGGTAAGTACTGCTCACTTAGTGTCGCTGTCACCGAGTACTGCCTTCTTTCGGTGTGACTGGCATCCACAAAGTCGGAGCGGCGTATGGTAGAAGGCGTTTCTCTCCTTCTGGCTTTTCTTTAACTGCTTCTGGTGCCACTTTGGGCTCAACAGTCGGAGTAGTTATGGCCGGTGCTAATGCGGGAGTAGAGGAAGAAGTCGAGGAGCTTGAGGCTGGCGAAGGGCTAGTGACAGTCGTCTCTGGTTGAATTGGCGTGCCCGGCGTGGGGGCTGTTTCACTGCTTGGAGAGAGCGGTTGAGCCTCAGCCTTCAGTTCTGAACTATTGTCGCTAGAACTAGTTGTGGCAGCGGTGGTTTCGCTTTTGCTTTCGCCCGACTCGGGGTTTTTAGCTAGTTGGTCGCCAGCTTTTTTCTCGTCTGGGACAAACTGTGTTGGCGCCATAAAGCTGCCTGGAGCCGTCGGTCTGGCTTTGTAGAAGGCCTCATTGTAATCGTGCCAGATCTTGGCCATGACGACGCCACCGGTGACGTTCTTGCCTTCAATAGCTTTGTTTTCGTCGTTACCGCCCCAAACTGCGGTCACCATATCTGGTGTGAAGCCAATGAACCAAATGTCTTTGCCTTCGTCAGCGGTGCCAGTTTTGCCAGCCACTGGTCGGTCGGCTAACTTAGCCTGGGTGCCGGTGCCCCAGCGCACGCAGTCTTGCATACATTCAACAAGCCTGGCCACTGGTTCAACCTGAAAGGCGCGATCAGCTCTCGGGTCGAATACTTCGATTACTTGGCCGCGATTATTTTCAATTTTGCGAATGACTTGAGGCTTAATGGCAATGCCAAATCGAGCAAAGGTTGAGTAAGCGCCAGCCATCTCTAAGGGCGATGCTGCAGAGCTGCCGAGGGCTAGTGATAAGTTTGGATCTAGCTTGGCTGTCACGCCAGCTAAGCGTGCAGTTTCAATGACACTTTCCATGCCGACTTGCTGACCAACTTTAACTGCTGGTACGTTGCGTGATAGGGCTAGAGCGCGGCGTATTGGAATACGGCCATAGAATTTGTGGTCGAAGTTTTTGGGTGCGTAGGGCGCTTGACCCCAGGGTGACTTAATTACCAGAGGGCTGTCATCAATAATGCTATCGGGGCCAAGTACGTTCTTACAGAAAGCAGTCAGGTAGACAAATGGCTTAAAGGAAGAGCCAACAGTATGCGGGTTGGTGGCGCGATTGAATTGATTTTTCCAGAAGTTTCCTACACCGCCGACCAGGGCGACAACTTCTCCGCCGCTGACAGATACCGATACGAGGGCACCTTGAGTGACACCTTTAGGAGCTTTCTTGATGCCCTCATTTAAAGATTTCTCTGCTAGCTCTTGGGCGACAGGATCAAGATTGGTATAGACGCGCAGGCCTTGTCTGCGCATTTCTGCTTGGCTAAAGCGTTCGCGCAGCACTTGCAAAACATAACTGATGTAATAAGGATATTTTTGCATCGAGTTGGTGCCTTTTTTAAAGGCAAGCTGCTGGTCTTTGGCTTCTTTGGCCTGGGCAGCCGTGATATAGCCATATTCGACCATCTTGTCGATGATTTCTTTTTGTCTGCTATAAGCTGCGGCTCTGTTTTGCGGTAAGCCTAGTTCAGATGGGGCTTTAACTAGACCAGCTAAGAAAGCTGCTTGGGCTAAGGATAATTGAGCGGCACTGCGGTCGAAATAGCGGGACGCTGCCCGCTCAATACCGTAGGCATTGTTACCAAAATAGACCTGGTTGAGATACATATTGAGAATGCGCTCTTTGCTGTAGCGTCTCTCTAAGTCCCAGGCGACATAGGCCTCTTTGATTTTGCGATCATAAGTTCTTCCAGCATCGGCAAAGAACAAGTTTTTTGCTAACTGTTGGGTGATAGTAGAACCACCCTCTTTGACGTGACCGGCCACCATGTTGGCCATAGAGGCGCGGAAGATACTAAAGAAGTTGATGCCGTTGTGTTCGTAGAAGTGGTGATCTTCGGCGGCCAGAATGGCCTGCTGCATTTTTGTAGAAATTTGGTTGAGGGGAACGACCCGTCTATCTTCGTCGCCTTCTACTGTGCAAATAAGGTGGTCTTGTTTGTCGAGAATTTGAATTGCTTCAATTGGTTCAAAGCGTTCAACCATTGTGACGTCGGGCAATTCTTGGATCTGCTTCCACATAGAAGCACCGAGATAGCCGCAACCAAGTGCGCCTACAACCAGGCAGATAGTGAAGGAGCGCCGCGCCAAGGTGCCGGCGTTACCTAAAACACCCTGGTTCTTGCGTCTGGCTACAGATCTTCGCTTGGCCACGCTTTGCTTTCTCGATTCTCAATGGTTAGGGTTCAGTCCCCTGACATTATATATATTAAGGTGCCGGCGTGCTTCCTCCGTCAAATTCACGTAAAGAAAAGAGAGCGACAGTTGTCGCCCTCTCTTCTTTTACTTCTCATTAACTATGGTTTAGTTAGTTGGTTATGCTCTTGGATGAGTATTCATGTAGACCCGTCTCAAGCGGTCCAAACTTACGTGGGTGTAAATTTGGGTGGTGTTGATAGTGGTGTGACCAAGCAAATCTTGAACTACACGAAGGTCAGCTCCGCCTTCAAGCAAGTGAGTGGCGAATGTATGTCTCAAAGTGTGGGGCGTGATTGGCTTGTTGATACCAGCTTTGAGGGCATACTTCATGACGATGCGGTGGACAGATCTTGACGACAGGCGTGTTGCTTGCCGGCTTACAAACAAAGGATGCTCCGCTTGAGGCGTGCGGCCTTCTGCTAATTTTGTCCAGGTTTCGCTGAGATATTTTTTCAGCCAGTTGTGAGCGCTTTGATTGAGCAATACAACTCTTTCTTTGCCGCCCTTACCGAGAACCCGCATCTCCATGCCTTCTTGGTTATAGTCTTGCACTCTAAGACCACAAAGTTCGCTGACGCGCATGCCGGTGGCATACAAAACTTCCATCAAGGCTCTGTCACGCGCACCTAAAACTGAATTGGTATCAGGTGACATTAGCAAACGCACGATTTCTTCTTTATCTAAGCAGGCCGGTAATCTACGGGTGAGCTTGGGCCCTCTTACTTGCTTCGATGGATCTTCATCAATCAGTTGCTCTCTTCTCAAGTAGCGATAGAAAGATCTGATTGCCGAAATTTTGCGAGCGACAGTTGGTCGTGAGTATTGCTCTTGAATTTGTCTGATGTAAGCGCGCAAACCTTCAGCTTCTAACCATCCAGAGGTGGGGCTAGAGCTTGGGCTTGCTGCTGAATCAGTGATAGATATTGGGGCACTACCGGTAGTTGTGTTAACTACTGTATGGCCAGTGTAAGAATTCTGCTGTTCACTTTTTGCTGTGTCTGCTGGAGTTTCGCCTGAGGCGCTAACGTCGCTGCCAATCAGCTGTTTGAGGTCATTCATGTAAGCGCGAATTGTATGCGAAGAGTAATTGCGCTCTACTTCTAAGTACCCGGCAAATTGATCGAGCCAGTTCTTATGAGCAGTCGGGAGATCT
Source organism: Cyanobacteriota bacterium erpe_2018_sw_21hr_WHONDRS-SW48-000092_B_bin.40 (assembly GCA_030917395.1). Lineage (GTDB taxonomy): Bacteria > Cyanobacteriota > Vampirovibrionia > Obscuribacterales > Obscuribacteraceae. The sequence continues at coordinate 16,839 of JAUPUU010000088.1, read as the reverse complement.
GTGTCGACACTTTTTTCAAGAGCAGCATGCATGGCAGGAATGGCTTCTGGCAAGCCATTTATCAGACCTCCAGACTGCGCTCCAATATTTCCGTGCATGTTATTTGTTCCGTTTTGAAATGTCACTATTAACCGTCTTTCTAGATTTAGTAATTGATGTGCACCACAATTACTAATTATGAGAACTTTGAAAGCTTTGTAAAGACCCCAATAGTCAGTATCTGAGTAGTCATGAGGCAAATACGATCGCGTTTATCAGCACTGCTTTGACAAAAAAGCGGTGCTACAGATGGTGGCGCAAAGCTACTAGAATTCGGGGATGCGTGGGAATCGAACCCACCCAGGGCAGCGTAAATCTACCCCGCAACGATTTTGAAGACCGCACACCACACCAGCGATGCTCCATCCCCGCGACTCTATCAATTTACCCTATTTCATCCAAACCTGGGTGAACTGCCGATCTTGGTAACTTAGGTAAGTTTCATAGTCATTAAGAAAAACAAAAGATATTAATGAAATTTTATCAAGATTCGCTATGGCTCATCGGGCCAGTCGATTGGGGATCGTGTAAAACTTCTAATAAGGGTTGTAAGGAGCCCGAGATCGTCACAGTTCCCTACATTTGCATTGACAATATTATAGATAGATACGTATAGTTCCATCCCTGTGCCTGCAATTGCCCTCGGCAACTGCGGTTTCGTGCACAGATATGCTTTCGCATATGAGCAGCCACTCAACAGAGGTAACCGATGGCTTTAGAGTTGTCTGAGCGCGTCCGAACCTTCGGGGCGGGAAGTTCGCGCATCGCGGATTTACCTGATCTCGCTGAAATTCAGAAAAGTTCGTTCAAATGGTTTATCGAAGAAGGTCTAGCAGAGGAACTGCGGGCTTTCAGTCCTATCAAGGACTACACGGGAAGGTTGGAGCTCCACTTCCTGACAAATTACAATTTTGAGGATCATACTGAGCCTAACAAGCCCAAGACTCCTGAAGATGCAAGGGCCTTAGATGCCAGCTACACCAAGAAGCTGCGTATTCAAATGCGTCTTGTTAACCGCGAGATGGGTGAAATAAAAGAACAAGAGATCTACGTCGGCGACATTCCAATGATGACCGATCGCGGTACCTTCATTATTAATGGCGCTGAGCGTGTAATCGTTTCTCAGATCGTCCGCTCCCCTGGCATCTACTATAAAAGGGAAGTCGACACCAACGGTAAGAGAACCTTCTCGGCAACCCTTATACCTAACCGTGGCGCTTGGCTGAAGTTCGAAACTGATGTCAACGACATCATCTATGTAAAGATAGATAAAAACAGAAAACTTCCTGCCACTACCCTCTTGAGAGCCCTTGGTTATTCAGATAGTGAAATGGAAGGTATTTTCCGTCACAAAGAATTCCTCAAGAAAACTCTTGATAAAGATTCCAACAAAACTCGTGAAGATTCGTTAATCGAAGTCTATCGCAAGCTTCGCCCAGGTGACCCGCCCTCGGTTGCTGGTGGTCAAAGCATTCTTGACAGCCGCTTCTTCGATGACAAACGTTATGACCTTGGTCGCGTTGGTCGCTATAAGTTGAATAAGAAGCTCAGCTTGTCGGTGCCAGAAGCTCAGCGCACACTGACTAGAGAAGACATCGTTGCTGCTGTCGATTACCTCATTGGTCTTCACTATGACGAAGGTCACGTGGATGATATCGACCACCTCGGCAACCGTCGTATTAGATCAGTTGGCGAATTGCTCCAGAACCAATTCAGAATCGGTCTTACCCGTCTTGAGAGAATTGTGCGCGAGCGCATGACTTTGCAAGACGCCGATACTCTCACTCCAGCTAACTTGCTCAACACCAAGCCATTGGTCGCAGCCATCCGCGAATTCTTCGGATCTTCGCAGTTGTCTCAGTTCATGGACCAAACCAATCCTCTTGCTGAATTGACGCACAAGCGTAGACTTTCAGCCCTAGGACCTGGTGGTTTGTCGAGAGAAAGAGCCGGCTTTGCCGTTCGAGACATTCACCCCAGTCACTACGGACGTATTTGTCCTGTAGAAACTCCTGAAGGACCTAACGCTGGTCTGATTGGCTCGCTAGCGACTCATGCACGTGTTAACGCTTATGGTTTCATCGAAACTCCATATCGCCGTGTTGAAGGCGGTCTCGTTACCGACCAGATTCACTACCTGACAGCTGACGAAGAAGATAACTTCAGAGTGGCTCCAGGTGATGCACCTGTTAATGATGACGGTACTTTCGTTCATCCTCTAGTTCCTGTGCGTTACCGCGCAGAGTTCATTGAGACTGGACCAGAGCAAGTTGACTATGTCGGCGTTAGCCCAATTCAAATTGTGTCAGTGGGAACGGCCTTAATTCCATTCCTTGAGCACGATGACGCTAACCGCGCCTTGATGGGTTCAAACATGCAACGTCAGTCTGTACCGCTGGTACGTACTGAGCGTCCACTAGTTACAACTGGTATCGAGCGTCAATCCGCTCGAGATTCAGGCATGGTGATTGTGGCCGATGTAGAAGGCGTGGCTGAATATGTTTCCGCTACATCTATACACGTTCGCACCAAAGATAAGCGTCTGGTCAAATACAGACTATCCAAGTTCCAACGTTCAAACCAAGATACCTGCTTGAACCAAAAACCAATCTTGCGTGTGGGCGACCACTGTAAGCCTGGTGATGTCATCGCCGACGGTGCTGCTACCAATTCTGGTGAGCTTTCCGTAGGTCGTAACTTGCTCGTGGCCTTCATGCCATGGGAAGGCTACAACTTTGAAGATGCCATCTTGATCAGCCAGCGCCTTGTGTTTGAAGACGTTTTGACTTCTATCCACATTGAAAAACTCGAAATCGACGCTCGTTCCACCAAGCTTGGTCCTGAAGAAATCACCAGAGAAGTTCCAAACGTCTCTGAAGAATCTCTTCGTCACCTCGATGAAAATGGCATCGTCCGTATCGGTTCAAGAGTCTATCCAGATGACATTCTGGTCGGCAAGATTACCCCTAAAGGTGAATCTGAACACCCACCAGAAGAGAAACTTCTACGCGCCATCTTCGGCGAAAAAGCACGCGACGTTCGTGATAACTCACTGAGAGTTCCACACGGCGAAGGCGGCCGGGTTGTAGACGTTAAAGTCTTCGACCGCGAAAAAGGCGATGAACTTCCTCCTGTTGCCAACAAAGTGGTGCGCGTCTACATCGCTCAGAAACGTAAGGTTTCTGTGGGCGACAAAGTAGCCGGACGTCACGGTAACAAAGGTATCGTCGCTAAGATTCTGCCAACCGAAGACATGCCTTTCTTGCCAGACGGCACACCAGTAGACATCGTATTGAATCCACTGGGCGTACCTTCTCGTATGAACGTTGGTCAAACTTTCGAAACTCTGCTTGGCTTGGCAGCAATGCTCACCAACCAGCGCTACGAAGTGCCACCATTCGATGAAATGTATGAAAAAGAAGCTTCATCGATGACTGTTCACCGTGAAGTAGTTAAAGGCAAGGCCATGACTGGTTTTGATTGGATTGGAGATGACGGTAAAGTCACTCTCTATGACGGTCGCTCTGGTGATGCTTTCGAAAATCCTGTTTCTGTCGGCAAAATCTACATGATGAAACTTGTTCACCTTGTAGACGACAAGATTCACGCTCGTTCAACTGGCCCTTACAGCTTGGTTACTCAGCAGCCGCTGGGTGGTAAAGCGCAGTTCGGTGGTCAGCGTCTCGGAGAAATGGAATGCTGGGCTCTTGAAGCTTTCGGCGCCGGCTACTCACTACAAGAGATGCTCACCATTAAGTCAGATGACGTAAACGGTCGCTCTAAGGCTTACGAATCAATCGTTAAGGGTGAAAACCTCAGACGTCCTGGTATTCCTGAGTCGTTCAAAGTGCTCGTGCGCGAACTTCAATCTATCGGTCTCGACGTTTCTGTGGCCAAGCGTACTCGCGAAGGCCAAGAAGTTGAAGTTGACTTGATGACTGAAGTTGAGGAAGTACGTCCACGTGGTCTGAGAAGACTCAGTCCGTTTGGCGAGATTGGCCTCGAATCAGAACTTGCTGAGCTTTCACGCCAGACTGCTATCCCAGCTTCGGCTGTGGCAACTGCAGATTCTGACGAGCTAGTGGAAGATGGAGATCCTGATGTGGTTGGCGACTCTTATGAAGGTGTCGTTGACGTACTCACTCCTAGCATTCCAATAGTTGAGGCCCTGATCGGAGCCATCGAAGCACCAGACTTTTCAGTAGATGCTGAACCTGAAGATCTGATCGACGACTCTGACGAAGCCTAATCAAGCCTAACTAATTCAAAGAGAGGACTGTCATCTAAAATGACTACGAGTATTGACCGCTTTGACTACATCAAAATTGGGATCGCCTCACCTGAGCGTATCCTTAGCTGGTCACACGGCGAAGTAACCAAGCCGGAGACCATTAACTACCGTACTCTCAAACCAGAGAAAGACGGCTTGTTCTGCGAGCGCATTTTTGGACCATCAAAAGACTGGGAATGCTACTGCGGTAAGTACAAACGGGTAAGACACCGGGGCATCACTTGCGAACGTTGCGGCGTTGAAGTGACCGATTCTAAAGTTCGTCGTCACCGTATGGGCCACATCAAACTGGCTTCTCCTGTGACTCACATTTGGTTCCTCAAAGGTATTCCAAGTTATATCGGCTTGCTTCTCGACTTGCCTTTGCGCGATCTAGAACAAGTTGTGTACTTCAATGCTTATGCCGTAACCAACCAAGGCAACTCTCCTGATTTGCACAAGAATCAACTTCTTGCTGAAGATGAGTACGAGAAGCTTTTAGAAGACCCGAACATGCAGTTCGACGTCGGTATCGGTGCTGAAGCTGTCAAACAGCTTTTGTTCGATATCGCCAGACCACAGTATGAGCGCCCAGATAACAAGGACGATCGCGGTCGTTTGCTCGAACTTCCTGGTTTGAAAGAACTATCTAAGCAACTTCGTGAAGAACTGGCTGGCGCCGGCGGCTCCCAACAGAAGAGAGCAAAAATCATCAAGCGCTTGCGCTTGGTAGAAGCCCTTGTAAATTCCCACACTGACCCGACCTGGGTTGTGCTCGACAATCTACCAGTTACCCCACCAGATTTGCGCCCAATGGTGCAACTCGACGGTGGCCGCTTCGCTACTTCTGACTTGAACGATCTATATAGACGGGTTATTAACCGCAATAACCGTCTTGCTCGTTTGCTCGAAATGGGCGCTCCTGAAATCATCGTGCGCAACGAAAAGCGTATGTTGCAGGAAGCCGTTGATGCTTTGATCGATAACGGTAGACGTGGTCGCGTGGTGGTTGGTCCTAACAACCGTCCACTGAAGTCACTATCTAACATTATTGAAGGTAAGCAAGGTCGTTTCCGTCAGAACTTGCTCGGAAAACGGGTTGACTATTCCGGACGTTCTGTAATCGTGGTTGGTCCGACTCTTAAGTTGCACCAGTGCGGCTTGCCTAGAGAAATGGCCTTGGAACTCTTCAAGCCATTCGTAATCAATAAGTTGATCGAAAGACAGATCGTTCAGAACATCAAGTCTGCCAAGAAACAAATTGAAAAGGGCTCAGCAATTGTCTGGGAAATTCTTGAAGAAGTAATTCAAGGTCACCCAGTACTCTTGAACCGCGCTCCCACACTGCACAGACTCGGTATTCAGGCTTTTGAACCAGTATTGGTTGAAGGTCGCGCCATCCAGTTGCACCCGCTTGTATGCTCGGCCTTCAACGCCGACTTCGACGGTGACCAAATGGCCGTGCACGTTCCGTTGTCGGTTGAAGCTCAGGCTGAAGCCCACATGCTAATGCTCGCTTCAAACAACACTCTACTTCCAGCTACTGGCCGACCAACCATCACACCTACTCAAGACATGGTGCTTGGTATTTATTACCTGACCATTGAAAAGCCAGGCAATGATGATCCTAAAGTGTGCCGTGGCGCAGGCATGAGATTCGTTTCCTTAGCTGATGCAAGATCAGCCTATGAAGCCGGAATTCTTGATCTGCACGCCAAAATCAAAGTACGCGATGTTGACGGCAAAATGGTTGAGACAACTCCTGGTCGTGTCATCTTCAACGAAGTTGTACGCGAAGCAATCACAGTAGTTAACTAGAGCTGTCAAGTTTTAGAGCAAGCATCAACCTTTATCTAAAGACTTTACCTAAAGAGGGTCCAATGGTCACAGGCGATAAGAAGAAAGAATCAATGGAATTCATCAACACAACTGTTGATAAGAAGAAGCTCGGTAATCTTCTTTCAGATGTGTATGAGAGATTCGGTACAGCCAGAACAGCTGAACTAGCCAACTCACTAAAAAACCTCGGTTTTAAGTTCGCCACCAAAGCCGGCGTAACTGTTTCAATCGACGACTTAGATGTACCGGAAGCCAAGAAAGGCTTGATTTCCGCTGCAGAAAAAGAAATCGAAGAAGCACAACGTCGCTATGAGCGCGGCGATATTACTGAAGTAGAACGCTACAACAAAGTAATCGACACCTGGTCAGCTACCACCGACCAGCTCACCAAAGAAGTTGTAGACAACTTCGATCGCTTGAACCCTGTCTACATGATGGCTTTCTCTGGAGCTAGAGGTAACATCTCTCAGGTTCGTCAGCTAGTTGGTATGCGGGGCCTGATGGCTGACTCTCAAGGTCAGATTATCGACTTGCCGATTAAGTCCAACTTCCGTGAAGGCTTGAACGTAACTGAGTACATCATCTCCTCCTACGGCGCCAGAAAGGGCTTGGTAGATACCGCTCTGAAAACAGCCGACTCTGGTTACTTGACCAGACGACTAGTTGACGTTGCTCAAGACGTAATCGTGCGTGAGCCAGATTGCGGAACCGTTCGCGGCATCTTCATGCAACCGATTGCAGAAGGCGACAAAGACCTTGTCACTCTGCAAGAGAGAATCTTCGGCCGCTCTGCTTCTATTGATGTTGTCGACCCTGAAACTGGTGAAGTCTTAGTTCGCGCTGGCGAACTGATCAGCCGTAAGGTTGCCGCTCTCTTAGATAAGACTCTGAAGAAGCCAAACAAAGTTGTTATGGTGCGCAGCCCACTTACTTGCGAAAGCCAATATGGCGTTTGCCAGAAGTGCTACGGTTGGGCTCTCACTAGCCACCGTCCTGTTGACCAGGGTGAAGCAATCGGTATTATTGCCGCTCAGTCAATCGGTGAACCTGGTACACAGCTAACCATGAGAACGTTCCACACTGGTGGTGCCGTTTCTGGTGGTAAGTCACGTAACCAAGTTAAAGCTCCAGCTAAGGGTACTGTGGTCTTCAAGATCCAGAGCCGTTCTATGCGTACCGCTTACGGTGACGTTATGGAACAAACTACTCGTGATGGCGTGATGAAAGTTGTGGTTGGCGAGAAAGAGCATTCTTTCCCAGTGCCAGTCGGAACTCTACTCTTCTTGCCTTCAGGCTCAGAAGTAATCGCCGGACAAATTATTGCTGAATACGATCCACCAGGTTCGAAGAAGAACTTGACTGAGCGCGCTAGCAAAGATATCACCGCTGATATCTCTGGCCGTATCATGTTCCAGAACTTCCAAGCTGATGAAAAGAGAGACCGCCAAGGCAACATCTCTAGAACAGCTAACCGCGCCGGTATCATTTGGGTACTGGAAGGTGACGTATACAACTTGCCATCAGGCGCTCATGTAGTGGTCAAAGATGGTCAAGACGTTAACGCTCTCGATGTATTGGCCGAAATTCAAATCACTTCCGAGCATGGTGGTGAAGTTAGATTCGGACCAGAAATCGAAACTGAAACTGTCAAAATCAGTAAGACCAAATCGCAAGTTAGACTGACCAAGGGCAAAGAGATGAATGTCATCATTGCTTCAGTCGGTGCTAACAATGCCAAGCTTGAGCCTGGTCAAAAAGGTCATATCTGGCGCGTTCAAAAACAAAAAGAATCATTCGCTATCAAAGTAGTGAACGAAGAAGTTGTTGAGAACGGCAAGATTATTGCTGAATTAGTTGATGACGGCTTGAACGTAGTCAGCTGTGGTGGCGAGATTATCTACGATGGCGTAGAAATCGATGACCGTCGCGTTGTCACCAAAGCCGGTAAAGTGCTCTTCGTTCCTGAAGAAGTTCACTTCATCTCCAAAGATAGTTCACTGAAAATGTCTGAAACTGGTGAAACAGTTACAGCCGGTCAAGAAGTTGTAAAAGACGTCTTTGCTCACATGGAAGGTATCGTCGAGATCATCGCTGATAACGACATCATCCACGAAGTAATCGTCAGACCAGGCGACTTGGTTCCAATCGGTGATCCATCAGAAGTGAAAGTGCCTGAAGGCCAAATCGTTGAGCCTGGTACTGAAATTGTTGAAGGCTATACCTACAAAGAGCGCAAGCTAGTTAACCTCTTCGAAAAAGAAGATGGTTCCTGCTACGTCATTGTTCGTCCAGTCGAAGAGTATTGGATTGAACCTAGAGAAACTAAGTTCAAGCACAAAGCGACCGACGAGAAAATCTCTCTCCGTTCAGTCACTCAGCTGCTCTTCCGCGACAGAGAGAAAGTAAGACACATCCAAGGCGCTCAGTTGACTAGAACCTCACTGGTTCTGCAAATGCAAGGCCACCTACAAACCCTCAAGGGCATTGTAGAAATGGGTGAAGATCTCAACATCGTTGTACAAGAGAATATTCTCTTGCGCCGTGAGCAAGATCTCAACGTCACTCTCTTGTCTGTTGAACACGGTCAGATTATTGACGCCAAGGCTGCGGTTGCCACTACTCAAGTTCTCACAAGAACTGATGCTCGAGTTCAACTCTCCAAGACTGACGAAAGAAGAATCTTGTTGGTGACCGAAGAGCAACAAGTGCACCAGAAAATCAAAGGCACTTGTAACTTGAAAGAAGGCGATTTGATTCGCTTTGGTGACCCACTATCTAAGGCCTCTAGCGCTTCTATCTCTGGACAAATTGTTTCAGTTGATGGTGCGGAAGTGGTGCTAAGAAAAGGTCGTCCATACCTGATCTCAGTCAATACTCAGTTGCAGTGCGAAGACGGTAACCTGGTTCAACGGGGCGACTTGCTTGCCACCTTGATCTTCGAACGTCAGAAAACTGGAGACATCGTTCAGGGTCTTCCTCGTGTAGAAGAAGTTCTGGAAGCAAGAAAGCCGAAAGAAGCTGCCATCCTTGCTGAGCGCGAAGGCAAAGCCAGAATGGTGACTGAAGACGATACAACCAGACTCTACATCGTGTTTGGTGATGGTACCGAAGAAGAAATTCCAATTCCTCAAGGTCTCAACATCATTCTCGAAGACGGCGACACCGTAACTCTCGGTATGCCTTTGACAGACGGTCCTCCTAACCCACACGACATCGTGCGCTTGAGAGGCATCGAAGCTGCTCAGAAATATCTAGTAGATGAAGTACAGTCTGTGTACCGTTCACAGGGTGTAGAAATCGCCGATAAGCACATCGAAGTTATCGTCAGACAAATGACCCGTAAGGTTCGTGTTGATGATCCAAAAGACACCATCATGCTTCCAGGCGAGTTAATGGAGCGTTATCACATTGACCAAGAGAACGAGAAATCGGCTCAACAAGGTCTAGAAGGCGCTACATACACTGATGTATTGCTCGGTATCACCAAGGCCTCACTCAACACAGAGTCATTCATCTCTGCTGCATCATTCCAGGAAACCACAAGAATTCTGACTGAAGCTGCTGTAGAAGGTAAGAAAGACTGGTTGCGTGGTCTGAAAGAGAACGTCATCATCGGCCGACTCATCCCAGCAGGTACTGGCTTCCAAGGCCATGCAATGCCGGTTGAGGAAGAAGAAGAAGAAGAAGATATCTATCCACCAATCGGTGAAGGTAGCTTCAACGTTCCTGCTTAATTAGGCCTGCTTAAAAAAGCCAGCTTGAAGCATGTGCATAAAACAAAATAGTTGTATATGCAACTATTTTGCAAAAAGGGCCTCCTTAGCGGAGGCCTTTTTGATTTGCTTTAATCTCGTTCTCTAACTAGTTCTCTAATTAGTTCTTTGCCTATTTTTTTGCCTAAGTCTTGGGGCGTTTATTGAGATGCTTATGACCGTGACCCTGGTTGTGAGCATGATTATGAGAAGCCGTGCGATAGTCAGGGTGCAGAATTTGATTGGCGTTAAAGCGCTTGCGAATGCGGCTGGCCAAGAAATAGGTGCCGACTTTTCTTGAAGGGTTACAGCGCTGGTCTAAAAGCAGGTGGGTCAAGATGGAAACTGTTATGCCGACGCGGTAAGGCTGGCGGCTCTTACCTTTGAACAAAAGGAAGAAAAGGGCCAGTAGCTCATAGGAATGCAGAGGCAAATAGAGCTTGCCACTGTAGTTCTCGTGGGAGGCTTCTTTGAACATATGCCAGTCAAATTTCCAGCCATGAGCCCGAACATAGTCAAAAATATGGTCAAGGTCGATTAGAAAACCTACCAGAAAGCTTGCCAATGCGGCCTTGCGAGACCTGTAAACATAGTAACTGGCGCAGCTTACGCCTGCTGAAGTGATGATGTGTCCGACGGTTCGCATACTTTCAAGATTCCCTAATTTGCTCTGATCCTTGATAAAATCGTCACTTGTAGCGGTTTTTACCCTCAGTATCTGAGACCATCAATTAGATATACCCGGTGGCCATTTTTTTACGCAGTTTTCGTGTGTATAGAGTTTATTTCGGAGTTTTAGAACAAATGCAATTTGCGCTGGGGCCTATGGGCCATAAAGGGAAGCTTTTCGCTGGATTGTCTCGCTCAGCCCTAAGCTCGGTTCTATCGGCCACCTGTGCCTTAACCGTAGGCGTGATTTCTATAAACTCTGCCCCGCTAGCATCAGCCCAAGCTCCTCAGGGAGGGGCCGGCACAGCTCAACAGGCTGTGGGGATGTACAACCTCGGTCTCGCGGCCTACAAACAGGGCAGCTTAGAGTCAGCCATCATCTTCTTCCGCCGTGCCACCGATATGGACCCCAATCTGGCCGATGCTCAATATAACCTGGGCGTGCTCTATCAGAGCCAGCGCCGTTTGAAGGAAGCCATTCCGCGCTTTCAGGAAGTGCTCAGAGTCAAATCAGCCGACCCAGACGCTCACTTCCAGCTTGGTATTGCCTTGATGGACATGGGCCGTGCGGCAGAAGCTAAAAGTCATCTCCAGGCTATTGCTCCAAGTTCTCCCCATTTTGCTGACGCGCAAAAACGCATTCAGACTTGTGAAGCCCAGCTCGCTGGGGCTACCGTGGCTTCACCTAGCTATAACCCCAATGCTAGTGCTGCTCAACCGGCTGCCAATGTTTTCAATAATTCAACTAACCAGGCCATGAATTTGAACCCGGTGGCCACTGACGGCCAGCCCGCTCCGCGCGACTACAGCACAATCTCAAATAATCCGTCGGGCAACACTCTCAGCCATGTAGTTCAGCCTCAGCAACAAGTACAACAGGTACAACCGGTACAACAGATTCAGCAGGTTCAACAAGTACAGCAGACTCAAGCCGTCAGACCGGTGGCAATTGCCAGCGCTCCCGTTGCTGCAGCCCGTGCAGGCGCGCCCACCGCTGTATTGGCTAACTCTTCGGCTCGTGTCATCGCTACTGGATTTTCCGCCCCAAGCGGATTGACCTTCGATCGCCTCGGCAATCTCTATGTTGCTAACTTCACGAGCAATACTGTTGACCGTATTTCGGCTGATGGCACCCGCATGCAGTTTAGCTCCGGCTCTAACTTAAAAGGGCCAATTGGTCTTGCTGCCGATGAAAGCGGCAATATCTATGTTGCTAACTATGATGGCGGTACGGTGGCTAGAATTAGTCCTGCTGGTGTATCCACTATCATCGGGACCGGCTTCAAGCAGCCTTATTACCTCACTCTCGATAAAGAGGGCAACCTCTTTGTCAGCCAACAAATAGATAACTCTGTGGTGCGTTTGACGCTGCCTCGCCCAATGGCTCGCACTCAATAGAAACTAGCTGGCAATAGGAATTGTTTGATGTCCGACGTTAAAACTGAAGCAGATAAAGCTGCCGAAAAAAAGTCTGCCGACGAGAAAGCTGCTGGAGAGAAATCTAGTAGTACTAAAATCGTTGCAGCGCCACTCGATGCCGCGCGTTTTGACGCCAAGCGTGTAGCCGTGCAGATGATGGTCGGCAACCAGTTTGTGCAGCCTTACCATTTCGTCATGACACGTTTGAAGGTTTACGGTCGAGAGAACATTCCTAAGGAAGGCTCTTTGATTGTTGTTGGCAATCACATCTCACATTTTGATCCACCCTTGTTTGCCTTCGTCACGCATAGACCGATGATCTATATGGCTAAGAGCGAGCTTTGGGACAATAAATATATGGGACGCTTGCTCGATTGGCTTGGGGCCTTGCCCATTAAGAGAGGTAAGCCGCAGCTCTCTACTGTCAAATTCATTCGCCAAATCATGAAGACCGGCTGGTCTCTTGGTATGTTCATTGAAGGTACGCGCTGTAAAACACCTAATTCGATAGGTAAGCCCCACGTTGGTGCTGCTTATTTTGCCAAAGTAACTAATAGTAAGATTTTGCCAATTGGTTTTATCGGCACAGATAAGCGCTTTGGACCAGCTAGAGTGAATATCGGCAAAGTAATCGAACCAGGCGATGATCTGGAAGCGAAGACTTGGGAGATCATGGATGCCCTTGCCGAGTTGACCGGCTTCCAGATTCTTGAGCGTAAAATGGCAGATAAAGAGTAACAATTAGGAATCAGATTGAAAGCCGCGAGTATCGCTAAAATTTATTTGCCAGAAATTAGTTGCTAGAAATTCTTTGCTAATACAGTTTCATAAGTCTGGTAGCCCTGACCTTCATAGCATTTTATGGCAGCCAGATTGCCGCGTTTGGCGCAGAGACGAATGCGCTGGCAGCCAAGCTTTTTCATAGCTTCTTCAATAGCCTGCAAGAGCTGGCCAGCCACGCCATGGCCGCGCCAATTGGAGCTGACGCAAACATCAGATATGTAAGCACACTTGCGCACCGAATCTAATACCAGCTTGTCATCGTTTTCTACCCAGGCGCAAACAAAGCCAATGGCTTCAGCTTCGGCCAGGGCAACGAGAATGACACCCTGCTTCGACTTTATAGAATCTACTAAAGATTGAGCATACCATTCTTTGATTTCAGCACCACTTTTAAGACCGGGCACAAGGCCGCTCTCTGTATCTTGAATAATTTCGACAAAGCTTTGAACTGCCTGAAAATGTTCAGGACGATAGTCTTCAATTGTTATTTGGCCGGAGCTGCTCATGCTAATTAGCTACTCACTGATTTGAATTTTGATTTGCTGACCGGGCTTAAGGCGCTGTTTTTCAATTTGATTGGGCCAGTAAATCACTAACAACTCATAGAGTTCAGCAACGGTGACCGGTTTGCGATCGCGCTTGGTGTCGGCTGTTTCGGTAAAGTAGAAGGGGAAGGCAGAATAAGCCTTGTCGCCGTTTAGGGCGGCAACATCGGTCTGCCAGCCTGTCCAGCGGAAGGCTTTGTAATAAGTTTCAAGGTCACCGTGCAAGCAGAACTCTAAGAAGCCGCTGTAAGGAATGTCGAGGTCTTCCCACTCTAACGTATCTGGGGCAAAGTAGCAGACATTGCCAGTTTGCCCTGGCAGGCCGCCGCCATTGAGAGCAAAGAAGCCGCCAATAACATCATCGGCAATTAAGAGGAAGTCATTTTCGCCCGGGCCGCTGCCGGTGGCTGTGATGTTCCAGCCTGGAAGGGTGCGAGGAAGCTTGCTGCTGCCTGACCCGAGGATGCGTATCCAGCCGTGGTCAACTAAAATGCCGCCGGTCTCGTAAATAATGGAACCCATAGAAGACCTAGTCGTCACTTGGGTGGCCACTAAAGCTTCAGCGTTCTGTGGTGCCGTAGCCGGTAAAACTTCTACCAGATTTTTCGCTTCGCTCAGCCATCCTTTGACCATGGGCCAGGCTGGGTCGTTGCTAATTAATTCTGTGAGAGGGCGCTTATCCACCGACTTTTCTCCGCTTTTCAAACTATTGGCCACAATCATAACAAGTGGAGCTGCTAAATTGGCCCTTAGTGACGGTTCAAGACGGTTTTTATGCTCTCATATTGTTTGGGCTTCAGTACCGACTTTGCTTCCGCTAGTGAGCTATGAAGTTTATTCACGCTTGAGGGGCTGGGACTAGTGAAGTTGTTTGCTGCTTTATCGAGCCAGTGTTCAAGGGCAAAATCGATGGCTATATCTAAGTGAGTCTCTAAGGGAGCCTCGATATCTGACTCGGCTTTTGCTTGAATTGTTACTTTTGCGGCAAGGAGGTAAGGCAGACTTATCCACGGCGGCGAGTAGGCCATAGTTGAGATTAGAGTGCGCTGTGCTTCAAGGGAAAGCTCCTGGTTGAATAGCTCCCAGATTGATTCTATTGCTATTGAATCGGGATTAGCTCGAAGATATTTATAGGCCGATTTGATGCAGTGATTGCTTTTGTCCAACAGGGCTCGGCAAACAATCTCTGCTTTATCTGCTTTGTCTGCTATTTGCTCTTGAGCTAAAAGTAATTCGTAGGCGAGCGCACGAACTTTGCCGCTTGAGGCCGCAGTTAGCGGTTCTATTAACTCGATTGGCAGAGCTGCTTCGATTTCGAGGAGACTTCTCAGCGTAAACAAGAGGGAGTACTTCTTTGTTTGCAAATTTTGTATGTAAATCTCTCTGGCATTCACTTCTTTTAGGCGATAGCGGGCGAACAAGCGCACGGCAAAACTAGTGTCAAAAAAAGCAGCTTCTAAAATCGCGCGGCAATCTTGTTTCTCCGCCAACCAGCGTAAAACTTCAAGCCTTACTGTCGCTGCTGAATCAGTGAGAAGTGAGACAATCGGCCGCTCAATCAAATTGATCTTGTTGTCTTTCAAAGCAAAGTCGAAAGCTCTTTGTCTAATACGCGGGTCTTTATTCGCCAAGCCAGCATTTATAGCTGTTTTAACTGATGTCGGTGAATCTATTTTCAGTAAAAGTGTAAACGCAAAATGTCTTTCGGATGCTGTTTCTGAATTGAGATAGCTAAGTAGTTCAGTCTCATATAGAGGCGAGCACAAGACATTCGCTATTATCTCCTGAATGCCATCGTGGTTGTATCTCCCTAAAGTTGAGAGATGTTTGATCAGGTAGAGATTGTCTGTGAAGTGCCTGGAGTAGTCTCCTTCCAGTCGCTCTTTTATCGCTGCAATGGCCTGGTTGTGAATGCTCTCTACCCAGTCATTGGCGCGAAGCAGAATGAACGGCAGTTCCTTGCCATCGAAGCCACTAGCCAACTGCCTCAAGGCTTTTTCTCTGATGAAACCGTTAGGATTAAAGGAAAGCAGACCCAGCACATTGGTTGGAATCGTGAGTTCATCAAGTAATTTGATCGGCTCGATTACTATTCGATAGCTGCGCGTGACAATATCGAGTTTGACTAGGTCTTTTGCTGATACGTCCCTGAGGAGATATTCAATGACAGCCCAGGCTTTCTCTCGAATTTCTACTGCTTGGTGTAAGCACAGCCCGGTTACCAAATAGATGCTTGTGATATCGTCATGGGCTACTGCTTGTTCGAGAGCTTCGCTGAGCTTAGCTTTGCTCAGATTCGCTTCGGCGAAGCCTTTTTTATTCTGAAGGTAACTCCAAATTACCTCTTGGTGGTCAAAGGTCGACATTTTTGTATGTTCGCACATTTGCACTTGTTGGAAATTAATCTCTGGTAGTTGTACAAATTGCACCTGTAGGTAGATGATGGACGTAGGTTATCTGTCTTTTGTTATTTGTCTTCTCTAGCTTTCAGGTAAATGCTTATGCGACCTTTCAATCTAAAGCTCTTTTGTGCCCTGGCGCTTGCCCTCAGCGCTGGCTTTTCTGGTATGGCCAATGCTGCACCTGGTGTGATCGATGGCCGCGAAGCTAGAACCAATGTCGACAATCTTACGAAGCAAGTCTATTGGTTTAATAATCTGCGCGATGCTGAAGATTCGGCCCGGCAAAAAGGCAAACCATTGCTCTGGATGCATATCCTCGGCAAAATCGACGGGGCCACGTGAAGTGCCGGCAATAGCCTGAGGGCCGTGTCGCTCTCTAATGAATCAGTTCTCTCTTATCTCAAAAACAATTATGTCTGTGGCACTTACGATATTACAGGTCAGCCTTATGCTGGTATGTCGGGTCGCCACGAAATCAATGGTAATGCCGTGCGCACTACCAACGGGGCTGGGCCTCATAATATTCAGATGTTTGTCTTAGCAGCCGACGGTACGGTTCTGCATTGCTTGCCAGGTTATTGGGATTCGCAAGATTTGATTGAAGAGCTTAGTTTCGCTCAACAACTCAATCAAGTCTGGTTATCGTCAGGCTCCCTTGAACAGAAACGCCAGACATTTTCTCGTATGCAGTTGGCTCATATAGCTAAACATTCGCCGGCTATGGTTGCCAGAAGTCAGATGCAAGGCTTTGATCAGCAGTATGAAGCGCGCACTCGCCTCAATACCTCTGACACCATATTAAATACCGCTTTGGCGGCTCAAACTTTGCAAATGGGAGGCAAGGCTCCCCCTGGCGCCTTCAAAACTACCGATGTAATTATGCACGAACGCATGGCACAGCGGCCTTTTCTGCCTTATTCGCAGTTTGATGTGACGGCATATTCTGACTATGGCAAGAAAAAATACGATAAACACGAAGATTATCGTAATTCTCGCGGCCAAGTTGATTCTAGTGCCCGCTTCGCGCCAGAACTGGGCACCAAGGAAGATACAAGGAAGAGTGCCTATAGCGCCGACGGCCGTATCAAATCGGTATCGAGCTATCTCAACCGCCATGGCAT
>JAUPUU010000087.1 GCA_030917395.1 Cyanobacteriota bacterium erpe_2018_sw_21hr_WHONDRS-SW48-000092_B_bin.40 | reverse complement strand
GGCGTCCACTGTGCCCTCTTCCGCTAGTCATTGGTGTTTCATACCCAGTGTAGGTCGGATTTTAACTAAAACGTGATACCACTTTTAAAACTTTGAGAATTTGCTCTTTTAGCGGCCTGCGATGAGCTGAAGAAGATTTCGCGGCCATGAGTGTGTCGTAGTTGGCGATGAAAGAATCGTAACTCTCGGCAAGCATTTCGTCGTTTGAATATTTAGGCCGCCAGCCAAGCTGCTTCAGGGGCTCGATGTCAAAATAGAAGTCTTCGCCATAAGTCAGGTAGTGCCACGGTGCCAGGGGGCTGAGCTTGACTGAGTCGAGTGCCTGCAGCGTGCCTACGGTTAAGGACTGTGGTAGTCGTTTAACTTTTGCCTTTGAGCCGGCGTGAATAACAAGGTTTTCTAGGCACTGACCAATTTCGTTAAAGCGGTCTGTGCCTACGTTGTATAGTCCAGGCTTGTTTAGCTCAACCAACATTAAGTAGCAGTCAATTAGGTCTTGGGCGTGGAGGAATTGGATTTTGTTTTTGCCTGAACCTATGACGTAGACGTTTATATCGCTTTTGATCCAGTCAAACAGTATCTGGAAAATGCCAAGGCGGCCATCGCCAATAATTGTTCTTGGACGCACCGCTATTAGTGGCATTCCTGCTTTGTCGGCGATCTCCCTGGCGGCTAGCTCCCCGTCCAGTTTGCTTACTCCATAAATTTCTACTGGCTTGGTCGGGGTGGCATTAGTAATTGGGCAGGGAGCGCAGCCAAAGATCGCCGAAGAGCTCGTGTGAATAAAGCATTTGACACCGGCCTTCACGGCTTCTTCAGCAACGATTTTTGTGCCTTCTACATTGACCTGGCGAAAGAGACCTCCCGACTTTGTTAGAGGCACTAGAGCGGCGGTGTGGTGCACGATATCGACACCTTTCATTGCGGCGGCAACGCCCTCTCTATTGAGTACGCTGGTCTTAAAAAAAATTGCTTTCGTTGGCCTCTGCTCGTCTTCCCAGATGTCGAGAATACTTACATCCTCACCTTTGGCAAGTAGATGTATTGCGATTAGATTGCCAAGAAAGCCAGATCCGCCCGTTACTAGATGTCTCATGGCTTTTTTGTTGCTACTATTACAAAGTTATTCTGGCAGCTCTGACGGAAATTCGGATAGATTTGGGTTGAACATTTGGACATTGTTGTGCCATGACCGATTTGAAAAAGGTGTTTGATAGAAGTCGTAGGTTTACTCTTCGGCTTCCTGGTTCGACCAGCAATTTAGGACCAGGTCTGGATTGTATCGGTCTAGCGCTGAACATTTATAGCACCATGTCATTTTTTGTACTTGATGACAATGATCCAGGAATTCCTCTTATCACTTTCAAAGGCAGTATTGCCAAGAGCAGTCTGGCGCAAGAGCAAGGCAAGCTGACATATACGATTTTGAGCAAACTTTGGCAGCGCGATCATGATCTGCTGCAACGTGTGCGAATTATCGTTGACTCTGAAATTCCTCTTGGTGTTGGCCTCGGCTCCAGTGCCACGGCTATTCTCGGCGCACTTTGGGCGGCGAGCGTTTTAAAAGATCGCATTCCTAGTGCTCCGACATTGCTTGCCGAAGCCAGCATGCTGGAAGGACATCCTGAAACTCTAGCGGCTTGTTTGTTGGGCAACATGGTGGTGTCGAGCCCTTCGTCATACTCTTCTAGTAAAAATATAGTTACACAACGCTTAAACTGGCCTAAAGAGTGGCACCTGCTAGTGGTTTCACCGCAATTTAGTCTGACTACTGCAAATGCCCGAGCTGTTCTTCCGGCTCAGGTGAAGATGGAAGATGCCATCTTCAATGTGCAGAAAGTCGCATCTCTTGTGGCCGCTGTTGCTCGGCGTGATGAGTCAGCCTTCAAAGATGCTCTTGATGATAGATTGCATGAGCCTTATCGGGCTCAATTGGTGCCAGAGCTTGCCAAATTGCGCCGAGAGTTGATGAACGAGCCGATCATGGGGTGTACCCTATCTGGTGCTGGTTCGTCGGTGCTAGTAATAGTCCATGAGAAGCGTAAGGCTCAGGTGCGCGAGCGCTTGGGTTATTGGGTCGAAACCGAAAACAAGCCGCCTCGTATTCTTGACTGTCAAGTAGACGATCAAGGGATTCAGGAGCTTGATTTGTAGCCTGATTTACAGATTGATTTACAGCCGCATTTGCAAGTTCTGTTAAAAAGTGAACTTAGCTCCGTTTACAGATTGAGTAGCTTAGTTAAATCGTCGACGTCGTTGGTTCTACCTAGCATTGTTTTGTAGGCAATCAGTTGTTCTAGCGGTTGGACGCTCACTTTCATGCCGTGAAAAGGCATTAGTTGGGCACTCTTGATGTCAACTGTTAGGGGAATCCACTGCCCTTTGTGGCAAATCTGCTGTGCTTCGATTTGATTGATGTCAACTTCGATATCGTCGATTTTCAGATTGAACATTACCATTTGAAATTCATCGTCTTGATAGAAGCGCACAGGCGAGACGATATGCTGCCGAAGCAGGTAAGCGACTAATTCGATGTGCGCACGCGGCATCTCCAGGTCGATGTCGTGAAGGGGCCATTTTGAGCCGTGAATATTGCCAGCAAGGCCACCAGTGAATTGATACGGCACTTTGTGTTCCGTCAACAAATTGACTAGCCGCTTGATGATTTCAATTTTCGCGCTGCTAATTATTTCTGACTCTGTCATTGCTTCTTCTTATTGCTTTTTCGCTACCTGTTTTGCCGTGCGAATTTGGCAAATTATTAGTAAATCTGGTGCATTTTTATAGTTTTTAGCTTTCGCTTTGAACTTTGTGTGTGCGTGTTTTAAGTGCTTCGAATTTCGAACGCGAACCATGTTAACCCATTTTTTCGCATTTTGCTTGAGGCTGAAAACCATTGCTGTGTCTGGCTTTTCGTAAGCCGCTTTTGTCGGTCTGATCTGGCTGATTTGAGATCGGTGGATCTTGTTTCTTACCGTGGCTAACACAAATGGTCACTTTTTGATCACAACGTGAGCGTAACGTGAAGATTGGGTGGTGTCGAGATTGTTTGGCACTAACACAGGGGGCCTAAGGGAGGCTAACAATGAAAATAGATGCGAAACAGTATACGGAACCTGATACTTCAAATTTTGAGCTGGCTAGCGGTCTGCTCCATCGGCTTTGCAAGCATGCTGATGTCAAAGTAAGACTGCATCTAGCTGAAAATAAGCACACCCCGATTGAGTTGCTCATAGTTTTAGGCTGTGATAGTAACCCATCGGTACGATTGGCAGTAGCTGAGAATGCAAGCGCTCATCTTTGCTTAATTGAGCGTGCTGTTGAAGATATTAGTGTTGATGTGCGCTACGGGCTCGCGGAAAACCCGCATTTGCCCACGCATCTATTGGAAAAGTTGGCAGAAGATGATAATCCTTACGTCGCCTGTCGCGCCGAGCGAACCTTGGCTAGAGTGTTGAAAGAGTGCATTGCACTCCAGCACTTGAAGAGCCGTTGTTTGTCTAGCTGAAAGTCGCAGAATTTAAGACTATTAGCGAAATAGATGAGACCAACAGATAAGTAGAACGTAGTTCTAGTTTCTGTAAATGTCTTAGCCGCTGCAATGCATTAGCTTCGGCTTGATGCAGGGTATGGCTGGCAACAGGCAAGTAGATACCTTTTGGTTGGGAGAATCCAGCTCCTTACCACTAGGCGTCTGCACCACCCGCGAGGGCCAATCAGTGATTTGCAAATTTGGTCGTTTGTAGATCGCTGTATTGGCTCTCATTACTAGCTTAAGGCAGCATCTTTGGAGTATTCTCTCAAGAATGGCTGTGCTGCCTTGTCTGTGGCCAAAAGAGTTGGCCGACTCCAGTCGGCTTTTTTTGTTTCCTACTCAATTTAATCTGCGTTGGTGAAAATGCCTCAATGCCACCCCTGGCTGGGCTTTCGCCCGTTGATTATTTCCCTGCCATGATTCTGGTGCCAATCTGTGCCAAACTTGGTACCTTGTTGAAGACTATTTTTGACAAAATGCTTTAGTAGCCAGGAGGTTTTCCTTTTGTTTAATCGTGCAGCAGGGTTTGTTTTAAGCCTTTCACTAAGTTTGAGTCTGGTGTCGTTAGTGGTGCCGAGTGCTGGGGCGCAGAAGGCTAAAGCGGGAGCCGCCAGTACGGCAAAGACTTTGTCGCTTGG
>JAUPUU010000086.1 GCA_030917395.1 Cyanobacteriota bacterium erpe_2018_sw_21hr_WHONDRS-SW48-000092_B_bin.40 | reverse complement strand
GCTGCAATTCACGGCTTCCGAGGAACCAGCAAATGTCTCAAGGCTATATTGCATTCAATCTCACTGCGGCAAGCCGGCAAGCTGTTCTGAAAAGCTTCCCTCCCAAGTTCGAAGAGGTCAGGGCAGACCATGTCACCTTCGCCTTCGGTGTGCCTGCCGATACCATTCTTCCTGCTTCAGTGCCGGTGGAAGTGGTCGCCTACGTTTGCGATAGCAGTCTTGAGGCTTTGATAGTGTCTGTCAATGGTGCGACGACGAGGCCTGATGGCAGCGTCTTCCACCTGACACTGTCGCGCTCAGCTGGTCGCAAATCGCTTGAGAGCAACGCCCTTGCCCAGAACAAGTCGCTCTGGCAGTCGGTCGTTGCTCTCAGGCTCGACGGTGCAGTCGCTCTCAATTGGAGCGACTGACAATAGATTCGCCGCTGTGCATTCCATGGGTTTGCGCAGCAAAATGAATGGCACGAGCATCTATAGCCTTAATAAAGGCATAGATGCTCGTGCAAGTTAGGGATATCCGTGATGGATCAAGTTTCTAGAACTGCCATCGAAGAAAGCTTTGCCCTGGTTGGCTTGGGTCAAATCTTTGTCTTTGCCCTCGCCATAGTAATTCTTACGGCCGTTGTGTTGAGCGTTAGGGCACCGCGCCGCCCACTCCGGCAGCACCCGCGACCGATGCCTGGGGGAGACGAGTCTTCGTCACCTGCTGGCTGTTCGGCTGTGTCGGCTGAGGCAAAACTTGCAGCTACTGTCGGCTCAGACTATTACGTGCCGGCCTCTGATGAACTCACTGGCGAGCTCAAGACGCACATTTTCGATCGCCAGAAGCGCGACGCGCTGCAGCTCTCTCGCGAGCTGGTCAGCGAGTATCGCCGTCGGCTTGAGGGTGGTGAGCTTACGGATGTCTATTGCGCGATTGCCAATCCGCTGGTTGCCGATTTCACAGTCATGCGCCTCTGCGAGGAGGTCTTGAAGCACCGCGGCTGGACTGTCAGCAATCATGGCAATGGCAAGGCCTTTGTTGGCCCGCTCAATAGCCGTCGCAGCTGCATGTTTACCCCTGTGGACCTCCACCCCATCGCGGAGAGCGATTCTGTTGCCGAGCTGATCGAGAGCAATATCATGGCTCCCCGGAAGGCCAGAGCCCTCAGTGTCGCCAAGCAGTTGGTTGATGGTTATCGCCTCATACTGGAAGCTGAAACGCCAACTAGCACTTACATTACGGTGACTTTGCCAGAGGAGGTCGACTACAGCGTCTTCTCTGAGGTGGAGAATATTCTTGCTCCCCGAGGCTGGGCTGTGAGTCATTCGGCCGGAAGCCGTTATAGCGTTTGGCCGACAGAAAAGAGTGACCGACCCTATCGCGCTATCGGTTTCGTGTAAGGGCCAGAGCGACAACTCGCTCCACAAAAAAAAGCCACCGCGGCGAGTTCGCGTTGGCACCACTTTCACTATGTTTCAGTTTGCTGACTGTTGCCTATGACTAAATTCCAGCGACACTGTATTTCTCTTGGATGGCTTTAGCTTCGTCATCCTTGCCCAATTTCTTCAAAACAACCGCATAGTTATTGGCTGCTTTTGTCAGGAGGGCTTGATTGCCGCTGGCCTCAAACTCTTGCAGGGCAAGCTTCAAAGAGCTTTCCGCTTCAGTCAATTTTGCTACTTTAAGGGCGCTTAGACCAGAGTTATAGTGCACGATAGCAATATTGCCACGGGCTGGCTTATTGTCTGGATTTAAGGCCAGCGCCTGTTGGAAAATATCTAAAGCTTTGTCGTACTGTTGAGCGTTAAGAGCTGTCAACCCGGTATTGTTTAGCGCTGCTGCCAGGTTGCGTTTTAGGGCACCAGATTCGGGGTGTTTTGCATACCCGGCCTTTAAAATTTCCACGGCCTTACTATAGTCTTTAGCAGTCATGGCAGCTGTGGCTTTGTTGTTGATTGAAACGACATCGTTGGCCGTTGCTACATCAGACATTGATACCAATTCTTTTGCTGTTGGGCTGTCGTCTGGCGCTGCGGTAATCTCGGTTGAATATAGCTTTCGCAGAGTTTTGCCGTCGCGGGCACTGAGTTTCAGCTGTTCAAAATTGAGTGGCAAACTGCTGAACATAATATCGCTGGGTGATTGGCTGTGTCCGGCTATGCCCAGGGCGTGACCAAGTTCGTGGATGCAAATAAATTTGATGACCTGATCATTTAGAACCATGCCTGGCAAACGTTTCGTTGTCAGCACCACAAGGCGCACCGAGCGCAAGGCATTGCCATAGGGAATCAACTTCGCCTCACCGCCTTCAGCGGGGTTAGAGACATCGTTGGGGTTGCTTGACCACTTAAATGTGATTGACGCCAGGTTGGGCGAAGTTACCTGTTCAAACTTGATTTTGCCTTCACTAGCTTCTTCCCAGGCTGTTAGCGCTTCTTGCAGTACTTTGCCGAAAGCTTGTTGATAGCCAGGAACACCATCTCCGCTGGCAATAAAGATTTTGATAGGAATATCTTTGTCGGCCCAACGCATGGTTTTCAGTCCGATGGCCTCGGCAAAATAATCTTCGTCGCTGTGAACAGTAATTTTGTTGTTCATGCGCATTTGATTTTCGAGCAAACTGACTAGGGCCTTGCCTTGCGGTGCTCGTGGATTTTGAGGATATTTGACTAGGAACTGTTTCAATACCACCAGGGCTTCCTGGGTCTTACCGGCAGATTGCAGCGTGGCGCCGAGGCTCCAGAGCATATCGGGCTGATTTGGTTGTAGGGCTAATGCCTGGCGCAGGTTAGCAATTGCTTCATCGGAGCGGCCCAGGCGGGCATAGCAAATGCCTAAGGCGCCCAGTACATAGTAGAAATTTGGCGCTGCTGCCTTGGCCTGTTCGGCTTTGCTTAAGGCGATGTCGAGCTTGCCAGCATCGAGGTTAGTAAGACATTCTTTGACTAAGTTTGCAGCGGTGTATTCGTCTTTGCTAATGGCCTTGCCAGCCATCATATAGGTTTCGGCATGGGCAGTCGGTGCTTGAGTCAAGGAGACATAGCCAAGAAGTATGGTCAGAGACAGTGGGGCAATGAGTGATTTTCTATAAGACTGCCTGGACAATTGCAAACTGCGGCCTCCGCAAGCTTTGGTGTTTATTGCTGGTTGGTTTTAGGAAAGGGTTTTCCTATAAAGATAAGAGTAAACCAGTTATTTACTAGGTGCCACTCCGCTTCGAATGTTAGACAGAAGTGCCGCCTTAACTCTGAGAGTCTAATAAATGTTTTTTTTGCGGGGACTGTAGACGACTGGTCTATTGCTGAATAGGTTGCTCTTGCCTGGCAGCACCATTGCTGGTGCGCAAACTTGTTTTGACTTTTTTTGAATCAATCGTCGCGCATTGGTGTTTCCCTCTTTTCGGTTTGCTAGTTGGTTCTAACTGAGTGTCTCAAAGACTATATGATGGCGGTAAGGCAAGGGTTCCCAAGCTCTTTTGGCGAATTAAGTCTGCTAACGCAAAGAGGGCTTGTTTACTCGATGACTCCTATCGGTTACATGTACAAAGTTCTGTGGCCGAAGCGAAATCCTCGGCTAGCAAAACATATCGAAACCATTTACACGCTTGGCGATTGTCCAGGCAATTCCACCCATGACTTTTACGATTACGTAACTCTTTGGAAGCACAATGGCTATTGGCTGTTCAATACACCTGAAGAGCTGCATGAAATCGCAATTGAGCATGAGCTAGACCTATCTCAGAGGACACTTTTCTACTACGAAGCTTACGAACTAGAATTTGATTTTGACCAGGAAACCGATGAGCCAATCTGGAGTCCATTTAAAGTCTGGCCTGATTTCGCCACAAATGTGGTCATCCCTGAGAGCAAAACCTTGAAAGGTTACGATGTTGTGGAATATGTTGTAGGTAACGCTCCTGAGTGCTCTTTGCTTGCCTGTACCGACCTCAGTCAAAGTTTCGATGTTAACGAGTATTGTCTATTCAAATCACTTGAAGACGCTAAGGCTGCTCTTGAGACTGGCGATTTTCATGCTTGCGAACCAGGTCCCTACAGAGTGATTGCGGTCTATCTTGTTGGGTAGCCAAGGCGCGGGTAGACGCCCAAAATTTGCCACAGCGGCCTGATAGAATTAAGGCGCTGATTTAACCAGGTATTTCGTGTTCCCCCCAAGTGAACAATTTGACACCGCCAGTGACGCCGATAAGACGATATTTTCGATCGGCTCTAAAGGAAAAACGGTAACTGTTTTTCGCCCTGGCCTGATAGTCGATCAAACTTACCAGTTGATTGAAGAGATTGGTCAGGGCGCCATGGGCGTAGTCTTTTCTTGCACCCATTTGGTCTTGCAGAAAAACTATGCTCTCAAGCTTTTGATGGCGAATGAATTGAGCAAAGAGGCTTGGAATCGTTTTCAAGTTGAAGCAAAGGCCCTGGCCAAGCTCAATCATCCTGGCATCGTCGGCATTCATAACATGGGTGTGCACCATGGTCTTGACGACAATACTCCCTATTACGTCATGGATTTACTCTCGGGTGAGAACCTTGACGATTTGATCAAGAAATCGGGTCCGCTAGCAGTCAATCAAGCCTTAGAATATTTCATTGGCGTGGCAGATGCTTTGCAGTCTGCTCATGCTCAAGGTGTGATCCATCGCGACATTAAGCCTTCCAATTTGATGCTTGTGCGTGACCAGTCTGAGCAGGTTGCTCAAATCAAGATCGTTGATTTTGGCATTGCTAGAGTGAATCAAAGTGGCCATAGTACTCAAAGTCAGACAGCCACCGGTGTAATAATTGGTACACCATTTTATATGAGCCCAGAACAGTGCCGTGGAGAGCGGGTGGATGAGCGTTCAGACATCTATTCGTTTGGTTGCACATTGTTTGAAGCTCTAACGGGTCAGCCGCCCTTTAAGGGTGGTAATGCCTTCCATACTTTTATGATGCATCAAAATGATCCCGCTCCAACTTTAGCGAGCAAGCGTAGCCGAGTGCTTTCTAGCGAAGAATTTCCGGCTGAAGAATTTCCACAAGGATTAGAAGCTGTCATTGAGAAAACATTGCATAAAAATGTTTCTGAACGTTATCAGTCAATGGCTCAGCTAAAGCATGACCTGGAGCGGGTTATGCAAGGCAAAGGTGTAACCAGTAGAGGCATAAGGCGAACTGCGGTTCCTGATATAGCACTCTTCGATACCAGTGTACTGCAGCCGAGAGATAGGGCTGGGTCTGGGCGTCTTAGCAGCGGCGCAGGCGATCTGGGGGATGATGACGAAGATTTTGATGACGATCTTCCAGGTGAGTCTGGCATACTTGCCCATCCGCGCTTACTCCTTGGTGGTGCGCTTGTGATTGCGCTAGTGGTGGTAGGCGTTCTGGCTAACACTCTCTGGAAGGAGCCAACTCCTCAACTAAAGGTGAACAAGGATCAAGTGGATCCTTTCGCCGAGTTTGAGCAATCTAGGCTTACTCCGCCGGCCCTGATGAAAAAGATCGGCGCTAGTCCGTCCGAGATTGCCTTTTTCCGCAAGTTCAACTGGGGGGTAGAGGGGGAGTATGAGTCAACTTATCGCAATAAAGTGGAGGCTTATATGGAGAAAACTTCTCTGCCTAACACTGCACCAACTTTATATAAGGTCGCTGGCGCTTTTCAGTTTCCAACTGAGTTTTACTTAGGTGCTATTCAATTTGATAATGGAACCATCAATTATGCTACTGGTTTCATACCGTTGAGCTATCCATCAGCTCTTGAGCATGAGCACGAGGTGCATTACTATTCGAGCGTATTATCTCAAGATTATCCGCAACTATTAGAGCGTTTTGGTCCAGACGATCTCACTGGTATTGATTTAAAGCTTAATGACACGAAAGCTGCCATTGCTTGCCTGCGCAAGTGGCGAAGGCTGAGAGACCTTTCTTTCTTTAATGGCATCACTAAGTGTCTACCCGGTTTCGAGCACAAAATTGAAGACTCACCTCTCACTGATGCCATGCTGCCATCGCTAAATTCGTTCAGCAATCTGCGCTCCCTTGGTGTTGCTGGTGATGATATCAGTGGTCCAGCTGTGGCAAGGATGCCGCTTTTAAAGACACTTAAGACGCTAAAAATAAAGCGAATTAAGAATGTCCAACCACTGCTAGAAGCGCTGCCTCGGTTCGATAACATCGAAGAACTGTGGCTGATGTCGCTCTACATCACTGACAGCGATTTAGAGCCCTTAACGCGCATGAAAAATCTAAAAAGTTTGCGCATTACTCGCAGTCAACTTACTCCTGGCTCGTTTGAGTACTTTAAGCGCATGCCTGCTCTGAAGAAGCTCAAGCTCGATCGCACCTGGTCGAAAGAAGATACTGAGAGGTTTAAGCAAGCTTTTCCAGGCTATGAATTTGAACCAGTATTTGATTTCCATTTCTGGAAGCTGGGTCCGGGAAAAGCACCCTCAGAGCAGGCGCCTATATAAGCTTGAATTCGCTTGCTATTAGCGTCTTCTCCTCGGTATCTCTGCACTGCCACGGAAATGCCACGGCAGCCTGCTAGAATGAAACTCTAGCTCAGAGCAAGGTAGTTGTGGCCGCTCCAACAGATGGTCCATTTGACAAGTTTCGTGAGGCTGATAGTACGGTTTTCTCTGGCGCGACCAGAAGCGAGCAACATAAAGCCTTTCGTCCGGGAATGGTGATTGACCAGAGCTATCGCTTAAATAAGGTCATTGGCCAGGGGGCTATGGGGGTTGTTTTCTCTTGCACCCACTTGGTCTTACAGAAAGACTATGCTATTAAATTTTTGCTGGCTAGTGACCTTAGTAGTGAGGCTTGGAGTCGCTTTCAAGTTGAGGCAAAAGCTTTAGCGAGACTAAATCATCGGGGCATTGTTGGCATTCATAATATGGGTGTGCATCATGGCAGAGCCCAGGGGGAAGATATTGAGTGTGACACGCCTTACTATGTTATGGACTTGCTCTCCGGTGAAAATTTAGATGATTTGCTGAGAAAATCCGGACCACTGACCTTGAAGCAGGCTCTCGATTATTTTATGCAAGTGGCTGATGCTTTGCATTCCGCCCACGCACAGGGCATTGTGCACCGTGATATTAAACCGTCTAACTTGATGCTATTGCGCGATAAAAATGAGCATATTACTCAGATCAAAGTGGTCGATTTCGGTATCGCCCGGGTTAACCGCAGTGGCCATGGAAGCCAGAGCCAGACGGCAACAGGTCTGGTTTTCGGTACGCCATATTACATGAGCCCCGAGCAGTGTCGCGGTGAGCGTGTGGATCAACGCGCTGATATTTATTCTTTTGGCTGCACACTTTTTGAGGCTCTCACCGGTGAACCCCCTTTTAAGGGTAATAATGCCTTTCAGACTTTTATGATGCACCAGGGAGATGACGCTCCTAGTCTGGAAAGTCGCCGAGCAGAAGGGGCAAGTACGGAAGAATTTCCGGATAGTTTAGAAGCTGTGGTGGCTAAAACTTTGCACAAAAATGTTGCTGATCGCTATCAATCGATGGAACAGTTGAAGCACGATCTCGAGCGGGTCAAGCAAGGAAAGGACGTTACAAGCAGAGGGTTGCGCAGCACGATTGCTCCCGAGCCAAGGTCTTATTCACCTGATGAAGGGGATGACGAAACTGATGACGATTTGCTCGAGGGTAGTCGTGCCATTCTGGGTCAACCTAGATGGCTGTTGGCCGTGTCATTGTTCGTTGCAGCCGCTGTGGTTGGGGTTTTTGTCTATTTCGTTTGGCGGGAGCCAGCCAAAGCTCCTGGTTCAAATCTTGCACAAGTTCTTGAAGTGAAGAAGTCGATAACTGCATCTACTCCTCTTGTTGCTAGCCATGTTACTGCCAGCACTGCTACTACTGCTGGTGTTGCTACAGCTAGTGTTTCTTCTGCTCAGCCTGAAGTAGAAACGCTTATGAGTGGTAGTCCTGATAATGATATTGCTGCAGATCTTTTTCGCGAGAAACTTTCACCAGTAAAGCTTTTGGAGTCGGTAGGAGCTAGTCAGGCTGAAAAAGATATGTTCCAGAAGTTTGACTGGGTCAAGGAGCTAGAGTATGAAAAGGCTGCGAAGACAAAAGCAGAAGAGTATATTCGGTCGAATTGGCCCCCCGGTACGGCACCTGTATTTTATAAAGCACACGGCGGTTTCCGCTTCCCTGCTGAGGTTTATTTGGCAGCCATTCAATTTGACAACGGGGCCATTCGCTATGCTCAAGGAGATATTCCTGCAATCAACGAAAAAACGAAGCGGCCAGCTCAATCTGTTCATGTCTATTTAGGTGAGCTCACTAGCGATTTCCCGGCCATGTTGGACGGCTTCAGAGCTGATGATGTGACTGGTCTCGATATCAGGATAAAAGATCCAAGAGCCGCGATTATGCGCTTGCGAAAGTGGAAGCGCCTCAGAGAGCTGTCATTGTTCAATGGCTTAACAAAGTCTTTGCCTACCTACGAAGAAAAACTTGAGAATTCACCTGTTAGCGACGACATGCTAGGGGAGATAGATTCATTTAGTCATTTGCAATCGTTGGGCCTGGCCGGAGCTAAAGTTAGCGGTCGGGCTATCGCGCAGATGAGTCTGGTAAGAAAAGTGCGAACTCTTAAAGTTAAGGGAATCAGTGATATAGGGCCGTTGCTCGCGAAGTTAAGGAAATGCGACAATATAAATGAGCTGTGGTTGATGTCTCTCTATCTGCGAGACCAGGATCTTGAGCCGTTAACTCACATGAAGAACTTGAAAAGTCTGCGAATAACGCGCAGTCGATTGACTCCAGATTCTCTTGCCTATTTTAAGCGTATGCCTAGCCTGAAGCACCTGAAACTAGACCGTAGTTGGTCTAATGGAGATAAAGCCCAGTTCAAACGAGCGATTCCGGGTTATGAGTTTGAGCCAGTCTTTGATAAGTACTTCTGGAAGTTGGTCCCAGGTGAGCGCGAGTTTTGAGAGCGCTCTGTTGATTTTGCTTGGCTATTGGCGCTGGATGAGATACGCTTGCTTCTACTATTACTAGGAAGTGCGGCGCTAAGTTGAGTAAGTCACAGGATAGTGTTGAATTTGTTGACGACAGTGGCAAAGGCGCTCAGGGCAGCCAGCTTTACTTAGCCTTGGGCAGCCTCGGGCAAAGTGCGTGGTGGCGTTATTTAGTTGGCACCGTTGTCATCTTTGCCATTTTCGTTGTTGCTAGTTTCTTTTGGTATCTTCTCATTGTGCTAGTTTCAACCCATGGCGTAATGCCGAAAATTGACTCGGCTAGTGGTCAGATACCGGGCGTTCATCCCATGGCCAACTATATTGCTGTCAATATTCCAAGTATTTACCTGTGTATTTCTACATTATTGGTTGTGCGCTTCCTGCACTGTCGGCCTGTGCTTTCGCTTATTACCACTAGTAGTCATATTAATTGGCACCGCATCGTATTTGGTGCCAGTGCTTGGTTTGCTTTGGCTGGGCTGGCTGGTATTGTTGGTTCGATTGTCTTTCCCAATTCATACAGGTATGAAGCGCCGGGCGCTGCTTTCCTTCTCTATCTGCCGGTGGTATTGCTATTTACTCCATTACAGTGTCTAGCTGAAGAACTCTTTTTTAGAGCCTATCTGCTGCAAGCAATGGGCAAGTGGGTGCACAATATCTGGCTGGCGTCGATTTTGAATGGCTTGATCTTTATGCTGCCACACTTGCTTAATCCTGAAGTTTCATACGGACTGCTGCCCATGGCTATTTGCTATTTTGCCATTGGTTTTATTTTAGCCCTTGTCACTTTGCGTACTAATGGCTTAGAAGTGGCTATTGGTATACATATTGCCAATAATCTTTTCGATGCTTTAATTCTCAACGATGTACGTTCTGTGCTCACTACAAATTCGATTTTTGTTTGTGTTGAAGGGCATCCTTGGTATGAAGTGGGCGTGATTGTTACTTTCGGGGTGGTAATCTATGGCCTTACTTCTCGATATTTATTAAAGCCCTTGAGTTTGCAGTCTTGATTGCAGAGTGGTTGGGTAAAACCTATTTGAGAATAGTGATTTTGGTCTCACGGGGCTCATCTGCTTGAATCGACGCGTTCTATGTACTCTTTTCGCATCTGCCGGTGTTGTAGCGGCTTTAGTCTTGGGCTCACCCGAGCTAGCCTGCGGAAAAAATAGTCAAACAGAGCAAGGCTATGTCATTAATCTAGCTTCCAATCGTCCCGAAAAATATATAGTACAGGTGACCAAGACCGGCTTGCGGGTTGATTTTAGGAATGCTAAATGTACTCTTGTTAGTCGTGCCCCTGACTGGAATGTGGTGGCCTGGAACAGCAAAGATCGCACTGTTGTGAATGTCAGCAATGGCGATTGGTGTCACAAGTATCATATGAACAAGATGCACTGGGCCGCTGAATTGACAAAGCCACTATCAGTTAAAGAAGAGTGGTTCAAAGGCGTTCCGGCACTAAGATGCGTCTTTCCAGCAACTGAGGTTGTTGGTCTTTATATGCAATCTTCTGTTGGAACAAAGAACTACAAAGACAATACGGATGATCCCAATAGCGCCATCGTAGTTTGTCTTGACCTACCATCAGGGAAAAATAGTGGTTCTGTTTTTGCTCGGCTTTTGGGTATGCCTTCTCTTCCTGGTATGCCTTTGCTGGTAAAGCGAATTCGGGCAACTGGCAAGAAGGAGGGTAGTCTACAAACAGAGGAAGTTCACGGTAGACCGGTTTCGCTTGCTGTTTTCGCTATTCCGCAGGGTTACAAAAAAATACCGTTTAGCGAAAGCTTTTTCGTCTCAAAGGCGCAGAATGAGAATGCTAAAGAGCTGTTCAATTCATTGCTTAACTAACAGCGCTTCTTGTATTATCCCTTTTTGTATTTATACTATGCAAAGTAGTATAAATGTGATTTTTGAAAAGCTTAGATATCGCCGGTGGTATCAAGCAAAAAAAGATGGCCTGAAATCATGTGTAGAATTACACGGATTTCAGGCCATCGAGTCCTTTCGCGAGAGACTAGGCTAACGCTTATTTTT
>JAUPUU010000085.1 GCA_030917395.1 Cyanobacteriota bacterium erpe_2018_sw_21hr_WHONDRS-SW48-000092_B_bin.40 | reverse complement strand
TGCCTGATTCCTGGCTATATAGCCATCCATCCAACTGTGTGCCAGGTCTTCTGCAATTTGATTGTGCCTCTGTGGTTCAACAACTACTCTTTCCCCACAGACGACCATGTCAAATACTTAGACTGCTCACCCGATCTGCGCATTTTCTTCTATGCCGCAGCATTGATCTACATTGGGTCGTTGGCACTGAGGAGAGAAACGTCACTCCTTTATCCCATGACGATTCTCTCTCTATACGGTTTTATCCTTTTTATCACTGACAAACGCGGGGGCACAGCTGAGATTATCTTGCTTGCCGCCCCACTACTGCTAAATTCAAGCATCATCATCGCCGTTGCCGCTCGTAGTATTTCTCGATTATCTAGTACTGCACTAAGGCGCTCATGCTCAGTTCTAGCGATACTGCTTATATTAGTCAGCTTTGTTGGTTGGCAATCTTGGGCTTTTGCTAAAGCCAATTGGCTCAAACCAGTAGTGACAAAACTTGACCCCGCTATAGCCGCGCAACCTTGCGAGTTTTCTGTATGGTTGGACAAATACAGCAAACCGGGTGACTACGTTATGTTCTTGAATGACACAGCCACCCCAGGC
This sequence comes from Cyanobacteriota bacterium erpe_2018_sw_21hr_WHONDRS-SW48-000092_B_bin.40, assembly GCA_030917395.1. Taxonomy (GTDB): domain Bacteria; phylum Cyanobacteriota; class Vampirovibrionia; order Obscuribacterales; family Obscuribacteraceae. Next base: position 5,721 of record JAUPUU010000085.1, on the reverse strand, counting down.
TATCCACTGACATTGCTCAGCAAACGTCGCCCCTGCCTCCCGTTTCTCTGGGGATATCCCATCAGGCTTTTGGCTGATTGCAATATCACAGAGAAAGAGCTTCCGCCTGAACTCATTAACAGCCCGCAGCAAGCATTTGACAAAACCTACGTCGAAGTAAAACTAACAAAACTGATTCAAGAACGTGTGCCCAAGCTGATGTTTATTCAGCAAGGGCGCACTGAAGACTACCTAAGAAAGCACGAAAAAATAAATCTCGCCTTGATAAAAAACTACAAACCGATGGGCGAGGCGAACCAAGTAATGCTACAAAAAGCCGAGCCCGCCTTCATCAGTGGCTGCTGGTACAGCTTCACCATTTGGATGAGAATAGACTGATGACAGACCACACAAGCAAGAAAGTAATGGGCCTCGACCCTCTACAGATATTCGGCCTGTCTTTTACTGCGGCCGCACTACTGGCGGTGCTGTTTGTCATCTTAATTCACCCTATGCGAATTGGCTTTGACCAAGCCAAATATTTGATTATGGCTGACATGCTCTGGCATGGCAAGACACTCTACGTCGATATTATTGACTTAAATCCACCACTAATCTGCTACATAAGCTTGATACCTTCACTGGCATCAGCCCTCTTCAATATTCCTGCGTCCCTGGCATTTTCACTCTTCATTTGGAGCCTTAGCGTCTATTGCGTCACGGCAATCTATGCCCTGGCGACAAAAGCAAAAGAACAACTGAACTGGCCACTAATCAATACCTTCACACTTAGCATAGCAACATACGAATTTATGCTAACCACCAATCGATTGCGCTTTCTTTTTGAATGGGGTCAGCGCGAGCATATATTTATGCTCTCTTACTGGCCATTCTTTATACTGCGCTATCTGCGTTGGCAGCAGCTCTCCATGCCCCCCTGGCTAGCAATCCCGGTGGGGGCCATTGCCGGTTGCGGTATGTGCCTGAAGCCTTATTTTTTCATACCAGCCATACTGACAGAGCTATACTGGCTAATCCAAAGCAAAGAGCGCGCAATTCGCCCATTTCTTAAGGTCGAAATCGCAGCAGCAGCTGCTGTAGCCGCGCTCTATACCATGCACTTCAAATTGCTTTCAGCAGCAGAGCAACATGCCTATTTCGACTTGCTTATGCCTCTGACAATCTCTGGCTACAAATTCTTTGAACGCTCGACAGTCTACCTTTGTAATTACAACTTCACCTGCTCAGAAGATGTGCTAATCCACTCGCTCTGCTGTGCCGCCCTAACCTTTGCCTTGGTCAGACTAGAGCCATTTTTAGCACCAGTCTGCGTGGTCATGTTCTCGAGTTATTTCATCTATTTCATTCAAGGGAAGGGCTTTCCCCTCCACCTATTCCCGCTCAATCAATCGGCCTTTATCTTGCAAAATACTATTCTAATAGCGCTTTACAAGACTATTAAGGAGCAAGTAGTACAGACTCGTCTATTTAATCAAACACACCTGGGCGGTAAGAAATGGTTAATCGGAACCTTAGCCCTTACAGCCCTGACAGCATGGCTAGCCGACAGTTGCTGGAAAGACTATAAGCAAGAGGCGAGCAGCAACCAATTCGATCTAGCCAGCATCGGATACAAGGGCCACGCTTCAGCAGAAGACCTCGCGCCCTTGGCCAAGCCCATTATCGAATACACGAAAGTAGGCGACTATGTAGCCATCATTGGCGAATCAACCGAACCCAATGCCACCACAATACTGCAACTTAGGCGCAAATCTGCCACACGTCACATCGACCTAACCATGCTTGGACCGTTTCGCTTCGTGCGCGACAACGTGCCGCAAGTCTGGCAAAAATTTCCCAATCAGCTAAACGAGTTTATCGATCAACTAGTTCAAGACCTAAAAGAGACCAGCCCGACCATAGTGCTTTTGCAGAATGGTCAAACCACAGATTGGCTCAGTGAATACAAATTTAGTCAACGTTCGCTAAACAACTACGAACAGATTGGCGAAGAGGACAATTTTACTATCTACAAGAAAAAAGGCTGCTTCAAAATAAATGAAATGTGGGTGTCCGGGCCCACAAAGCCAAAATAACTAATGATTTGAAGAATAAAGTGCCAAGGACCAATATAATTAGCTTATGGCGCGCAAGAAAACTAACCACTACGAAATTCTCGGCCTGGCATCTAATACAAATGCCAGCAGGGCTGAAATTAAACAGGCCTACCGCAAACTAGTTAAGTCTGTGCACCCCGATTTATCTTTTCATGCAAAACCTGACAATCAGGTAGTGAGCGAAACTGAACAGATGATGTCTATCAACGAGGCCTATGAGACCTTGATGGATAGCGAAAAAAGGGCTCACTACGACTCAGTTGTAATACGGACAAAACCATACACCGGCATGCACATGCCCACCAGTGTGCAAGACTCTCTGGACGAAGAAAAGGCACGAGAGCGTTATCTCCGGCAAGTTTTCCATCCGCTCAGGCGCTCAATAGAATCAATATTATCGAAGTACAAACAACGCCTGAGTGCACTGTCTCAAGATATCTATGATGAACAACTTTTGGAAGAATTCTCCCATTATGTCGATGATATTGAAAAGACCTTGCTCAAAGCCAGCAACGAATTTACAGATAATCCTCCGCCACTCACTCTCAAACCAGCCCTACAGTGGATGCGACACGCCATAGCACAAGCTGCCGATGGCCTTGAAGAACTGCAATATTTCTGTCAAAACTTCGACTACGATCATCTAGCCATGGCAGACAATCTTTTCAAAATTGCTCGCGAACATTCGGCACGAGCACTGCAAGTATCAAAGTCTATTTAACTGCATAGAAAATACGTATTGCAGTGGCTCTCTCACGCAGCAATGATATTTCAGCAATTACACGCTCTTCTTTCTGCTCTGGCCCGTTTAAGAGCTGGCTCAAGGCCTCAAGGACTTCGGCCACGTCAGGATGGCAAGCTCCAAACACCTTTTCTTTGGCAAGCAAAGCCTGACGCAAAAGATTCTCAGCCTCCACAAACTGTCCTTGGCTCTGCTTAAGCTTCGCCAGTGAGAGCTGAGTATCGGCAAGATCAGACAAATTTTCTTTGCAGTAGTGCAATCGAATCTTATAGGCTCGCTTCAGCAGCGAGTCCGCTTCTGATAGATTACCTTTAACTATTTCCAGCCGAGCAAGAGCATCATAAGACGCCGACATAATTGGATGGTTAGCCGGAAAACGCGAACTACGAAGTGCGTATGCTTGACGCAGCAAGGGTTCGGCAAGATCTACTTTACCTTGGCGCAAATAGAACTCACCCAGGCCATTAACAAAGCTGGCCCGCATCTCACTCTCCCACTCGACCAATTCTCCTTTGACATCGACCGACCGTTCTAAGATTTCTAGCGCCGCCAAATAATTCTTCTCGGCCTCAACCATGGCCAAACGTTTTTCAAAGAAGCATCCCAAGGCGTGACGATCGGCTGCGATAGCGCGTTCTAGGGCCAGTTTTTCACTAGAACTTTCACAATCTTTTATGCTATTGCTCTTGAGATTAATCGAGCGTGTGAGAAAAGAATGGGCCTGCTCAAAATTACCAAGACATTGTTCGACACTGGCCAAATGACTTAATACAAAGGGCGTTACCGAAGTAGTGGCTGGCATTCCAGCCATACAATCAGACTGTGCCAGGGCCGCAGTGAGCCGCTCCTTCGCCGCAATAAATTGCCCGCCCACCATTTCAGAGTTAGCCAAATTTAGTGAATTGAAAGCAGCAAAGGGCGAATCGCTCAAACCGGCCACCTGCACCAAGGGCTGCACGGCAATATCGCTTTGCACTCCTAATCGAGCCAGGGCAAAAGCTAGCGAATAATAGCCTTGATGGAAGGCCCAACCGGCAAGATCCACCATGCACCAAGACAGCACAAAGGGAGCACATAAGGCCCAGAGCAGAAGCAGAATAGCCAGGCCAACTCGAACAGCTGATGCGCTAGAGCCAGGCAAAGCAGCAAAAAGCCAGGCAAAGCATACACCCACAAGAAGCCACTTGCACCAAGCTGATAAACCAGACATAGAGTTAGCCTATTGAATTAAGCTAGCGAGAAATCGAAACAGGAGTAACAAGCGCACCGTCATGCTCATTCACCGCCGCTTTAACCACCTGCTCAGTGCCACTATAGGCGACACCAATCAAATCATACGGTTTTGCTTCTTCTACCAGCACCATATTCACTTCAGCCATATAAACTGGAGCTTCGGCTGATTCGCGCACATAAACCTGATTATCGATTCCGGGCGCATCCCACTGACTGCGGCCGATATAGAGCTTCTTACTTTCGTCAAAACTTTCGATCAGAACTGGTATCACTTGCCCAACCATGGCTTTGTTGGAAGCAAAAGCAATGTCGTGCTGTAGACGCATAATGCGATTACGTCTTGCTTTCTTGACTTTCTCTGTCAATTGATTGTCCATGTGCCCAGAAGGAACTTCCATCTGCTTCGAGTATGTAAAGACGCCCAAGCGATCAAAGCGATATTTCTCGATAAACTGCACAAGATGCTCAAATTGCTCGTCTGTTTCGCCCGGGAAGCCCACGATAAAAGTAGAACGGATCTTCGCTTCAGGCAGAACCTCTCTAATTAGGTCCATAACTTTTTCTGGATTTCTTGGTCTAGCCATAGCGGACAGAACAGCCGGATGAGAGTGCTGCAGCGGAATATCTACATACTTAACGACTTTAGGTAAGCGCTTTATCGCTTCCAGAAGAGCTCTATTAGTTTCAGTTGGATAGCAATACATAATGCGGATCCAGTCGAGATCTTCAATTTCATGAAGGGCTTCTAGAAGCTCAGGCAATGCCATTTTGTTGTAGATATCGAGACCGTAATAACTAGAGTCTTGCGACACCAAAATGATTTCTTTTACGCCGCCTTTAACCAAAATGCGCGCTTCTTTTACTAACGACTCAATGGTACGTGAGCGAAACTTACCGCGTAAAAGCGGAATTATGCAGAATGTACAAGCGTGGTCGCAGCCCTCAGCAATCTTCAAATAGGCCGATGCGCCAACACCAGTGACCATCCGCGGCAAAACTTCATCATCATAATTATTGGGCACGTCACTGACTTCAACAACCCGCAACGAAGAGTCGCGCGCAACAGCCTTAATTACATCAACTATTTTAGTGATATCACCAGTACCTACAACCGCCCGGGCTTCTGGTATTTCAGTGAGCAATTCTTCTTTGAAGTGCTGAGCAAGACACCCCGCAATGATTAGCTCTTTGCCTTGATCGGCCAATTCAACTAAGGTGCGCACCGATTCTTTGCGAGCATCGCCGATGAAAGAACAGGTATTAACGAGACAGAGCTCAGCCTCATCGTTATCAAAGGTGACTTCAAATCCAGCCTCATTTAAGAGACCAAGCATCACTTCAGTATCAGTGGCATTCTTGGGACAGCCCAAAGAAACCACCCCAATCTTGGGGTTACGCATTTAATTACACTCTCCATCCGCGCTTGAGCTCGGGTTTTTAAAACTGCTTGCTTTTAAGCTTGTCGCTTAAAGGCCGGCCGTTGTCAAGCTAGTCGTTATCAAGACGTCCATCATTGTAGCGGTATGGCACATCGATAGATCGCGTTCCGCCGCCAGATGAGACCCCTGGAATGTCGCGGGTGCCTTCTTCAGAGCGGCGCGAGCGGCGCCCTTGGCTAACTGAGCCATCTGTAGTAGTTTTTCTCACCGC
>JAUPUU010000084.1 GCA_030917395.1 Cyanobacteriota bacterium erpe_2018_sw_21hr_WHONDRS-SW48-000092_B_bin.40 | reverse complement strand
TGACCTGAGCTAGTCTGAATGTCTTGGGCCAATTCATCATAGTCAGCATAGGTGTCTTTCACATGCTTGTAATAAGCTCTGCTTTCAGTATCGGTAGGAGTTTTTGACTTCTCAGCATCAATGCTAGCAAGACGATTGATGAAATCACCAGAAGCACTAGAAGATAGCTGACCATCAGCTTGTTCAATTAAGATGCGAGCGAAGAGATCATCGCGACGCATGCTCAAGTCTTCACGAGCGGCTGGATAGAAGATGGTGATGCCATTAGTGGCGGTAAACTTAGCCAATACGATGGGAAAGCGAGAAGGAGTTGTTACTGACTTCCCTGAATAACCAGTTACTTGCATAGTTGGTGCGGTCATAGCCGAACCCTGAAGGATTACCACTGGTCTAGAAGTAGACGTAATAGTAGTCGTTGATACGGAAGTATCAGCCATGGCTGGCAAGAATGATGTAATTGCGGCAAGGGCTGCCAACACTGGGCCCAATGTCTTTGTGGCTTTCATTTTAATCTGTCCTCCTGAGGTGACCTCGACCTCGACGGAGGGGATTCCAGATTGGTTCCATTATCGCTGAAATGTTACAAGAGCAAAATTGAATACTAGAACTTCGATGGAATTTTGCCAGTCAAAACCGCTTGGATAAAGGCTTGAACAACGTTTGGATCCCAACCTTTGCCAGCATTCTCAACAAACTCACTCTGTACAGAAGAGGGATCTTTGCCCGGACCGCTGCGCTTAGGAGATGCTTGTTCGTGATAGCGATTGGCTAGACCAATAATACGAGCAGCCAGCGGAATTTCGTCACCCTTGAGGCCATGAGGGAAACCGTTACCATCGAACTCTTCATGATGGGCTCTAACAATCGGTGCCAGATGCTGCAAGTCAGGGAATGACTCAAGCAACTCAGCCCCATCCATAGGGTGATTCATTACCAAGAGAAGCTCAGTATCGGAGAGATCGTCTTCAGCCTTCTGCAGAATTTGCGCAGCAGCACCAAGTTTACCCAAATCGTGAACCAAGGCCGCCTGTCTAATAGTATTGATGGCATCCTGGTCTAGACCAAGTTCTTTAGCAATAGCGCAGGAAATCTCGGCAACTTGTCGAGCATGACCGTCGGCATACTTGTCTTTTGCCTCGATTTGCGAGACCCAGCCGTCAATACGACCAAGCATACGAGCGTCTAAGCCACCAGTGGCGAAAATATAGTCGGATGTCTCATTAGAGGAAGACATTAGCTGATCTAGTTTCTTCTGTGCCGCAGCGTCATCGAGAACAGCAGCTGGCTCAGCAGCTGGTGGAGGTGGCGGTGCCGCTTGAGATGGCGGAGGTGGTGTTGAACCCAATCGGTTCTTCAGCAGACCGGCCCCGGCACCAGCTCTGGCCTTGCCCATCATTGATGCCCCTAAGCCGCCTCGAGGAGCGGCGCCACCAGCGGCAGCAGGAGTAGGAATATCATCAAGCTTGCCCCAAGCAGCACTTTCAGCGGGAGCACCCTTGGGCGTAGGAATAGAATCGAGGTTGCCCCAAGAAGTCGGTTCGGCGACGGCTGGAGCTGCCACCGCCACTGGTGCAGAGGCTGGCTCAACTGCCGCGGCTTGCGGAGCAGTACTCGGAGCAGAAGCTGCGCTTGGAGCAGGAGTAGGAGTAGGAGTAGGAGTAGGAGTAGTACTTGCAGTAGGAACTGGAGCAGCCGGAACTTCAGCCTCCACCGGACCGCCCCACGGAGCTTCAGCAGGAGCTGGAACAGCTTCAGGCTGCGGAGCAACAGATGGAGAAGGAGAGACCGCAGGTTCATTGGCTGCTGGAGTCGTAGGGCTAAAATCTACACTCGGAACGGTGCTGGTAGGACCACTCCACTCAAGCCCGGTTGAAGACGATGCCGGTGCAGCTGGAGGAGCAACATCTGCGCTAGACGCAGCAACAGCAGGGGTAGCGGCCGGAGCTTCTACGGTTTCGAAATCACCAAAATCGAGATCAGCATATGGATCGTTCTCAACGGCTGGTATTGGCGGAGTAAATTGTACCGGTGGATAATCACCAGTTGGCAGATTCTGCTCAATGGATGGACTAGGTCTAACAGAGGTGAAAGTAGGTTTTAAGGAGTCGTTGGTAGCAGGCTTCGGCTCCGGAGCAGCAGAACGAGCCACCGTCTGTGGTGACTTAATTTCGCCAGTGACTTCCTGCGCCTGAACTTGAGCGACACGATCAAAGACAGGAACACTACTAGGACTAGCAGGACTGGAAGAGGTAGACGCGGCCGGCGCAGATACCGCAGGTGCCGGCGGAGCTGGTGTCGCAGTTGGTGCGGGAGTTGGCGCCGGCGTTGGCGCTGGAGCGGGAGTCGGCGTTGGAGAAGGAGCGGGAGTTGGAGCCGGAGCTGGCGTTGGAGCTGGAGCCGGAGCTGGCGTTGGAGCTGGAGCCGGAGTTGGAGCTGGAGCTGGAGCTGGCGCCGGAGTTGGAGCTGGAGATGGCGCAGGAGCTGGTGTTGGCGCAGGAGCTGGTGTCGGCGCTGCAGCAGGAGCGGGAGTAGGAGTTGGTTTCGGCGGCGCTTGAGCAACCTTCGCGGCTGGAGGAGGAGTAATTTGGCCAGTCTTATTAGCCTGCGAAATTACTTGCTGCCCCAAGGCACCTTTCAGAGCACGACGGACGTCAATGGCCGACTTACTAGCTTCAGCAGTGGGCGTATTAACGATACGCTGGTGCAGTTGCATAATCGGTTCGCGTGCCTTCTTCTCGGCAGGCAATTTGTTCAAAGCCTCTGCCACTTTATCAGCAACGTTCTGCACCATATCAACTTCGTTGCGTGTCCAAGCGCGACGGTAATCGCATTGCTGCAAAATTACACAACCATGAGTGCCAACCTGGCTGCGCAGAGAAACACCCAGTAACGATTTAGCGCCAATTAGCTGCAACTCTTCTTGGGCCGGAGAAACATAAGAGTTTTGCTGTCCTTCAAAAAGCTTCAGCGGCTCACGAGCCAATAAAGTTTGCGCCACCAAGGCCGAATCAGCAGAAGGCCAGTAGCACTGCTGCAAACTTTGCACCTTGTCTTGTTGCCAAAATTCATAGCATTTCCAGCCAGCCTGTTGATCATCGGTACAGATAAACAAGCAGCGACTAACATTGAGAGCTTTACCTAAAATATTAACGACCATAAAAAGGGCGTCACCTATTCCAAGGGAATAGGTCATCAGGTTGCCGATTTCAACCAAAAACGTATCGCGGAAAGTATCTCGCTGAACAATGTCGTTGATCTGAGCCAGACGGATGATATCGCCTAACTCGCCCAAAACCACGCGCATCATGTTCAGTTCATCAGGCGTTACATCAACCGAGCGACTCATGGTCATCGAACCGAAAGTGCGCCCTTGCAGAACCAGAGGAAGTGTCGTGGAACGACCAGTGATCGGAGAGCCGGTAGAGCGATACTCGCAAATCGAAGTGACATTCGGGTCAAGCGGATTGCTCAGCAAAATCTGACAAGCGTCGGCCGAAAAGTGGTCGCCCAAGTCCTTAACGGTGGTTTCGAGAATCCTCTTTAGATCCCTCACACCGGTCAGTTTTTGCACCAAAGGACTGTTCATACTGCTCCAACGCTCTCAAGTAAAAGCTTATAAAATCAACCATAACATGAACAATACAGTGGTTCTACTAGCTCAACAGTGCTATGCCCATACTAAGCCATAACCAACCGAGCGCCACAGCCGATTTATAGGCAAAACCTGGTTGTAAAAAAGAGCAAGACTGATAATTAACGCCTGCACCCGACCGATAATAAAAACCTAGCGATATCAAGCGCTAGCACTGGCGAGAAATCAAACACGGCGCGGTGGTTAAGTGATAAAAAGTTCCCCAAAATACTTGTAAAATAATATGCTTATCTGACAATGTTTTCGTCATCTTAAATTCTAACGAATTTCCAGAGGTCCATTTGCCAATCATAGCCACTACAAGCAGGCCTCTATCAGTCGGAGACATAATCGGGCGCGGCTTTCGAATTTTCCGCATCAATCTCAAGTTGATTGCTCAGGTGCTGCTTTTCCCAACAATTTTGCTCTGCGCCGGTCGCATTGGCTTTATTATCGGTCTCACCCACTTGTCAAAAGGGGCCGCCAACATCGCCGCTCTGCCAACATGGGGTCTTGTCGCCCTGGCCGGAGGACTGCTTTTGCTCATCGGTGGCTTTGTACTCTACTTGCGACTGCTAGCACTTGTGCGCGTCTTCACCGGCTTTGCCCCAAACTACATTGAAGCTAACAAATATGCCAAAACCAGGCTGGGCGCTCTCATCGGCCTTACCCTGGCCGCTTTTGCCGCATCAATTTTGGTGATGCTGATGTTCGCTGTTGCCATCGGTATCTCAGTAGCGCTCTTTGCTGGAAAGGGAGTCTTTTTAGTCGCTGGTGTGATTGGTCTAACTATCAGTATCTGCTCAGGCTTACTCACCCTTCTTTTTGTCAGCGTGGTTGGCCACATGGCCTTATCTAGCATCGCCATTGAAAAAGACGATCTCGGTACACTGATTTCTCACGCCCTCGCCCTCTCCTCTCGCTCATTCTTCCGTTCGATTTTGTTCTATTTTCTAGCAGCAAGCGCTGTCGCACTCTTAGCTTATCCACTATCTTTGCCCCTCATCATCATTTTAGTGGGCCACAGTGTGAGCCAGGGGATCGCCACCGGAACGCACCATTCGGCCACCGAACTGCCGATTTACATGCAGATTGTGTCGCAAGTATGGGAACAGCTTGTAAGCATGATTGTCACACCAATTAGTTTTACCTGCTTTGGCCTCTACTATTGCGATCTGCGCATGCGTCAAGAAGGCCTTGATTTAATCGAAAGAGTGGATGTAATGCAGGCAGAAAACAACAGCGAACTAGAGCTTCAATAGAAGATGGATGCAAAAAACATCGCCAAAGAAATTGCCGCAGTAGCGAAAGACTACGACTATCAACAGCCGCCTGGGCTCCTGATCAAGATCCAAGAAATAATTTCCAGTATCATCAGAGCTGTTCACGATCTTCTCAACATGATAGAGCTACCGCAGACGGGCAGCAGTGACACCAAGCTAGTTGGCGACCTTTTACAGATACTGGTGGTGATCGTAGCGTTGGTAGCAGTGGCGGTGGTAGCCATTGTCATAGTGCGCCGAATGAACTTTCTCGATGCCCAGCGAAAACGCGCACAGGGTGAGCTTATCGTCAAAGAAAGCGAACTTGACAGTAGTGGCTGGCGCACATTTGCCGCACAGCTGAGGCAAGAGCGATCAACAAAAGAAGCCTGCCGAGCTCTTTACATGAGTTGCTTGCACCTACTTGATGAAAACAAAATTGCTGTCTTCTCCCCCACCAAAACCAACTACGAATACTTTTATGCGCTCAAACAAAAACCAACTATTGCTAAGCATTTCCGCCCCCTAGTGGACACCGTCGAACTAATCTGGTTTGGCAACAAAGAAGCAGAAGAGAGAGACTATAGCGACTGCCTCAATTTACTCACTGACATTGAAAATGCAGCCGCAAAAATCAAAGCCAACTCCCAGCAAGGGGAGGGGCAATTGTGAGCGCGAACATAAGTAATTCTAAAACTGGTACCAACTTAAAACGCGAACTGCTCTTACAAGTAATAGCGCTGCTAGTTGTCTGCGGGCTGCTTGTTTACGCCAGTGTGTCCAGCGACAAACAGCTCAATAAGATTATGCCCGAGACTCGCAGCTGGGCGTCCTCTACCAATTTAAGACCAAGCGGTATGAGTGCTTGCTTTGAGCTACTGCAAAAAGTGTTCAGCCCCGAGAGGCAAGTGAAGACATGGGAGTTGCCTTACCGCATTTTAGGTGGTTCAAAGAAAGCAGAGCAAGAGCGCCAGAACAGCGCCAGCAAACTATCGGCATTGCAGCCCACACCGCTAGTTCACGGCGTGCTCATAGTAGTTAGCCCAGATCAGTCGCTGGCTAACTTTGAAGTAGAAGAAATTCTTTCATGGGTCGAGCGCGGCAATTACCTTATCTATTTAGATAGCTTTGTTCTGCGCACCTCAAGGCGGCTCCTAGACAAGTCAACGATGACAGTGAAGCAGCTGGAACCACCAGCAACTAATAAAAAAACAGATCCTCGCTTTGATGTCGCTTTCTACGATCACCTGCGCCAGCTTACGGTGTCAGCCGATCACAGCATAAAAGGCGGGCGCAAAATTGCCACCGTAGACGGGGCCTGCATTATTGCAGAGAAAGACTATGGCAAAGGTAGAATTTTAATAGCCAGCTGCCCAAGCCTTGTTAGCAACCGTCAAATTAACCAGAGCCAATACTGGTCTAACTTCCAATTTATCTACAACTGGATCGCCACCACTGACGGAGACATATACTTCGATGAGCGCTGCCACGGACTAAGTCAAGGCATCAACGTCTTTTACTACTTCCTGCGCGGGCCAGCTGGCTGCGTATTAGCCCAAATCGCCCTGATCTTATTAGTGGCTGTACTCAGTACCAATCAGCGTTTTGGCGCCATAACTCCAATCAAAGTGAGCCGTCAAATATCCAACCTTGAGCATATTAACGGCCTGTCAAATACCTATATGAGGGCTAGAGCCAAACAAGCAGTAATCGAAATAATTTGGCAAAACGCCAGACTCAAACTATGCAAGTTCTTACAAATTTCGCCCCATGAATCAAGCCAACGCTTGCAAGAAGAGTTAAAAGCCAATGGCGGCGAACAAACATCAGCCATGGCAATAATTGCCGATCAATGCGAAAAAGCAATAAGCAATAAAGATTTGAGTGACGACCAGTTGATAGAGCTTGTTGAGTCTTGCGATAAGATATCTCAGAGAGTCGACAAGCAGATGACAAGTAAACAGTTAAACAGGGGACAAGATGCAGCAACCAGCAGTACCGACCGTTAATAACGAAGAACTGCGCCAAGTCAAAGAAACTTTTGATCGTTTGCGCTCAGCTTTAAGCGAGAACATAGTCGGCCAAGATCGGGTCATCGATCAACTGTTAACGGCAGTGCTAGCCGATGGCCATGTCTTGCTCGAAGGTGTTCCGGGTACGGCCAAAACCATGCTCGTCAAGACCACCGCGGCCCTGGTCGGAGCAAATTTTGGTCGAGTGCAACTCACTCCAGACATGCTCCCCTCTGACATCCTTGGTACCAATGTCTACGATCTTACCTCTCGCACTTTCAGCTTACGAAAAGGTCCAATCTTCACGGGCATGCTATTAGCCGATGAAATCAACCGCACCCCCCCGAAGACGCAATCAGCACTGCTAGAAGGCATGGAAGAGCGTCAGGTCACCCTTGATGGTCAAACCCACAAACTACCGGATCTGTTTATGGTGGTCGCCACTCAAAACCCCGTTGAATTTGAAGGCACGTACCCTTTGCCAGAAGCGCAACTCGATCGCTTCATGCTCAAAATTCTGATTTCATACCCAGAAGGCGATGCCGAAAAGCAGATGTTACGCAACTGGCAATCGGGGCACTACACCAGATTCTCCACGCCGCTAGAAGCAGTCTGTACTGAAGCTGACATTATCAAATGCCGTCAGTTTTTAAGCCATGTCAAAGTTGAAGAAAGTATCCTCGATTATTTAGTGGCACTAACAGCTAAATCACGCAATATTTCTGATGTTTCTCTGGGCGCCAGCCCAAGAGCCGGCTTAGCGTGGCTGGCAGCGGCCAAGGCTCACGCCGCAATCGAAGGCCGCGATTTTGTCACGCCAGACAATATCAAATTTGTGGCAGAGCCAGTTCTACGCCACCGCTTGATTCTCACTGCCGAGTCAGAGCTCGATGGTGTCACCGTTAGCCAAGTAATCGCCAACCTCCTGCGACAAGTACCCGTGCCTAGATAAAAGCGAGAAAATAAATTTTGACCGCAAGTGCACGGCTATACCTAATATTGATACTAGCCATGGTGCCATTCACAGCGGCGGCATGGTTCCCAGCTTTTGCTTCTCACCTAACAAAACTCGGACTAGCAATAGATATAATTTTATTGATTGCAATAGTTGTTGAGTATCAAATCACCCCGCGCACCAGTACCATTGCAGCCACAAGAAAAGTAGAAGAGCGGCTCTCTATTGGCCGCGAAAATAAAGTAAGCATCGAACTAAGCTATAAAGGACAAACACCGCTAAAATGCGAAGTAAAAGATGATGTGCCCAGTGCCATAGCTATCGGGGGCAACAGCGTTGTTCCAATTTTCAGCTGTCAACTAAAAGCCAATCAGAGCACAAGCCTTAGCTACACACTGCAGCCCAGGCGACGTGGTTCCTATAAATTTGGCAAATTAAATGTCCGCTATTTAAGCGCCCTGGGTCTGACCTGGCGCGAGATCAAGTTTGACCTAGATAAAGACGTAAAAGTATTTAGCGATCTAAAAGCCCTGCATGAGCTTTCAGTTAAGCTCTCACATTCATCAGAGCTAGGAGAGTTGCATCAAAAGAAACGCGGTCAAGGTACTGAGTTTGCCTCCTTGCGCGAGTATGCTGTCGGTGACGACAGCAAGGCTATAGACTGGAATGCTACCGCAAGGCGAGATCGCCCGGTAGTGCGTACCTATGAAACAGAGCAAGAGCAACGACTACTAATTCTGGTTGACGCTGGTCGCATGATGGTAAGCGATCTAGATGGCCTCACTCGCTTTGACCGTGCTCTCAATGCCGCCCTCTGCCTGGCACTCACGGGTCTAACCCATAACGATCAAGTGGGCATTGGCATCTTTGCCGACAAACCCTTGCTCTACTTACCGCCCAAGCGGGGCAAACTCAATATGAACCGCATACTCGAGGCCACCTTTGCTGTCGAACCACGCATGGTAGAACCAGACTATGCCGGTATTCTCTCCTACTTTGCCTCGGCGCAGAAAGGGCGTTCACTGATGGTAGTGCTCACCGATTTGACCGACCCAACTGGTTCCCAAGCTCTTTTAAGTGGACTGGCGAACCTGGCACCACGTCACCTACCATTCTGTGTCACCTTGAAAGATCGACAGGTTGTAAATCTAGCCAATAGCAATGCTGAAGCTCTAAAAGAGAAAGCACTGCAATCAAAGAAAAAGAGCGACACAGTAGAAGCAATTTACAAGAAAGCAATTGCCATTGATTTGCTCAGCCAGCGTGAAATAGCCCTTTCTGTGCTAACAAGACGAGGCTGCCTGGTGCTCGATTGCCCGCCCCAAGATCTATCTGACAAATTAGTAGAAAAATATCTCGAAATAAAATCGCGAGCCCGACTTTAATTGAGGAAGACAATGGCCAGCTCAGTTAACTCTGGCAGAGCAAGCTCTATGCGCTTAGCCGTGATTGGAGCGACACTGGTGACCTATCTAGCCCTTACAAACACAAGGGCACAGGCCGATAACAGCAAAACTCTTAGCGGATACTATCAAGCAGGCATAGAGGCACTGAAAGCCAATGAAACAGCCAAGTGCAAGCAATATGTCAGCTTACTAAGAGGCACTAGCGGCGGTGCGCAGTCCGCCAATGTTCTAGAAAGCCAATTACTCTGCAAGTATGGCCGTTTCACAGAAGCCTTAGCTCTCTTGAATCAATCGCTCAAAAGCCAACCCAATAGCGCCTCGCTGCTGGCGCAGAGAGCTGTAGCTTATGGCTACACTGACAATGAAGAGCAATCTTATAACGACTATATTGCCGCTTCTAAGTGCAGCAACATCACTAGCGACGATTGCTACACAATTGTCAAAGGTTTAAGCGAATACGACAAGTGGGATGAGGCCCTTGCTGTTGCCCAAACTGGCCTAAAGAAAGGAGCACCCAACGGAGCACTTTATGCTCTTGCTGGTGACGTGGCTCGCAAACTAAAAAAACTTGATCTCGCAGAACAATACATAGAGAAAGCCCTTGCCATTGGGCCAGCCAAAGCCTCCACTTTTCAGGAGTTAGCTTCACTGCATAAAGTCATGAAAAAATGGCCAGCGGTTATAAATGATTGCAAGAGACTAAAGCAATTGATAGCCGATCCCGACAAACATCTCACTTACGCTCGTTGTCTTGAAATGAGCGGAGAAGCCCATATTGAACTAAAACAGTACGAAGAAGCAGTAGTTGATTTTAGTAAAGCCTTCAAGATATCACCACTAAAAAGCTCCATTCTAAAACAACGAGCCAGCGCCTACGAAAAGCTCGGCAAAAAAGCCTTGGCGCAAAAAGATATAGCCGCAGCAAAGCAGATAGACAATTCATTCTAGAATCAAATTCGACTTAGACCAGATCGTTGTCGCAGGCGTACTTTACCAGGGCCGTGCGACTCTTCAAATTGAGTTTCTTGCGAATACGAGAGGCGTGCAACTCTACGGTAGATTCTGTCAAGAACAAACGCTGGGCAATCTCTTTGTTGGCAAATCCAGAAGCAATAAGCTTAAGCACTTCCATTTCGCGCGACGAGAGTGGCGGTGATTCTTCTTGACTGGCTCGCTCATCGGCTCGGCTTATCACTTTCGGTGCAGGAGCTTTTGCCGCAACCTCTAGCGCATTGGTGAGCTGCTGAGTGAGGTTGCCGAGAAGATTCATATGGAAGAGTTGGTCTTTCACTTGGTGATAGGTCTGGCAATGCGACAAAGCAATAGAAGCTTGAGCTGCAGTCAATTCTATTGTTTCGAGATCGGCCTCACTCCAGGCTCGACTATGGTCCCCCACCACTAGAATGACGACACCATATTGAGTGCCTTGATGAGAAAGCGGTGCTCCAGCCATAGCTCTAATTCCACTCTCTAAAAGTACGTCGGCATCACTCTCACTAAGCTGCCCACTTTTTCTTAGTTGCTCTACCTCATTGACAGCAACAGTTTTCTGCTGAAAGAGCGACAGCGCAAACATGGGGAACTGCCCCGTACGTCCCAGACCCAGAGGCGAGAGGTCTGGCTCGACATACTCGTGAGTGACCATCGGATGAGATGGGCCATCAGTGCGAATGACCAAGCAACGCGTAGCCTTGAACATGCGTCCGAGACTGTCAGCGAGAGCTTGCAACAAATGATCGCGATCGAGAGAGGAATGCAGTTTGCAGACTGTTTGACGCAGCCAGCGCTCAAAGCCCATTCGCTTGGTCGCCTCGTCAAGATCGTCAGAGCTCTGCGCGCTAGCTCTCCCAGCACCACCTCGACTGGAGCGACTGGCACTATTCGTATTTGCAGCCGAATCACCAACATCGCCACTGGCAAGGAAATCACGAGGAATAAACTGCAAGCGCACCAGCGAGTCACCATCACCGGTCAAAGAAACCAATGCGGCAGCACAACCAATTTGCCTCAAATCAGATGCTGAGACAGAGAAACAACTACTGCCATCGGCCCGAGCAAGCGACTGCTGCAGGGCATCAAGGAAATTCTTGGAGCCAGGGAATACCTTGGCCAATGGCTGTCCAATTAGACTTTTGCCCCCAGCGGCAAAGAGGCTACAAGCGCTGGTATTAGCACTCTCCACTGACAAAGTTTGACGCTTCAGCAGTACAGTCGGCAAAGTCGACTCAACAGCTGGCTGAACCGCTGTTGTCTCATCGGGCTCAAGACAGCGACCAAGATGAACGGCGAGCATACGCGCAATCACCTGACCTAAATCAAGCAATTCTTCAGAAAATCCACCGGCCGAAACCGCTCTCTCCATCAGCACAAGACCAATAATTTGCTTGGCTAGAACCACCGGAAAGAGCACCGCGGCACTGTCATTTTTAGAACCACAGAATTCTTCTAGAGCCCTGAGAGCAAGTGGTGTTTCATTACCGAGACAAGTTTCGCCAAGAGGCACCCACTGCTCTTGACGCAAAAGACTATGAAGCTCACTGCGAGCGGCAATCTCTAAGCCCTTAGGTATTACTTTGGCGAGGACTTCAGCGCTAGCATCACTAGAGACAAAGGCAAGGCGAGTAAGTTTAAGACCATCAAAATATGCATCAGGCGTGACTCGAAACAGAGCGCCTGAGTTTAGCTCAAGAGCAGAACAAATAGCGCCCATATCTACTTGAAAATCGGCTTGTACAGCGTCATTTCCACTCTGGTCCTGACGAGCGCTCGATTCGCTTAAATGCTGCAACAGTTTAACAACAGGAGAGAGATGAATCTCATGCTCATGTTCCGTTGAAATTTTCTCAGAACCACTCATAGCTTTGAACAAGCCTGCGAACACATGAAAGGAACTTGGGACGGGGGTAATTTACTAATTGCCAACGGCCATTGACAGTCAACTGCTTATTTATTGAGGTCTTTAGATGACCTTGCTATCTCCAACATATCGCAAACCTGGGATTTGCCTAGTACCCAGTCGGGTGATCTCGCAACTTGTACCAAGGATAGGCTTGCAAGAGCAAGCAAAGAGGGCCACTTACAAGCTTTTAGTACACAAAATTAGGCCCGGGGGAAGGCATGGGCCATCTACCATTGCAGACTTCAACTAGGAACCCTCCCGAGTGGGCGACCAAGATTTAATATTAATCCAGGGCTGCCAGGAGAAGGCAAGGCGGCCTAATCGCCCACAGAATCAACAATTCAGCCCCTTCCGCCTGACAACAAGATAGTATAGAATTA
>JAUPUU010000009.1 GCA_030917395.1 Cyanobacteriota bacterium erpe_2018_sw_21hr_WHONDRS-SW48-000092_B_bin.40 | reverse complement strand
TGGGAATAGTTGCTTCGACCTTGCCGTCGCTTTTTAGTATGCGAATATTGGCTAACTTACTTTCTTCAACTGAGATTGTACTGTTCATACCATCTCGATAAAATCTGAAATCAAGATACTTTTGTTCGTTCTTTATTTGCTCTAGAGCAGCCTTGGTTGCGGGCAGATACGCCAGGCCTGCTGTCATTTTGCTGCTTTTTACCCCAGGGCTAATTGTGATTAGGGCAAGGGCGAAAATGGCGCCAAATGAGCAGGCTAGAGAAAGAGCTTTGAAGCGTTTTCTCAACGAAAAGGCTGCGGTAATAGTAAATAGCGCCAATATAGCTATGCAGAGTTTTACTACAGCTACTAAAGAACAAAGAGGCAGAATCACTAGAAATAATGCTGGCCCAGCGATGGCACCAGCCGCTGAAATTGTATAGGCCCGCCGCCATGCCGGGCCGCTTAAGCCGCTTGTATAGCTCGGATAAATTAGACCGAGGCCAACACATGTGGGTACGACCAAGACGGCGGTGGCTAGAAGCTGCGGCAGGGCCAGAAAATTGCTATTTTCGAATTGACCAAGTTGAAAGAAAATGCGTAGATTTTGAAAAATTATGGGCAGTGCAGCAATTGATTTGAGCGATAGTAAGCAGGCCAGAGTGGTCAAAGTTAGGGCCGCAGCAGGCAATATTCTTAAATCACTTTTGTTTTTACTCAGCTTTATTGCCATAAAGTTGCCGATGGCCAGCCCGGCGATGATGGCGGCTAGTGTGCCGGCGAAGGTTAGACTGGCCGAACCTAATAGAAGTGACGACAGCCTCAGCCAGGCACATTCAAGGACAGTCATTACAAGAGCGGTGGCGAAAAGAATTAGATAGGCTGATTTGCTTGGGGCCGTAAACGGCAAAGAAGAGTCATCTAGCAGATCGGCTGTTTGATCTTCTATGTGATTTTTTGCTTTGTCTTGCGACAGCCAGCTGAAGATGGCGGCTGGGGCCATGAGTATGGCCAGGGTCAGGAGGCTGCCGCTCAGGCCCAAATTAGGCAATATAAAGAAGCCCGCTGCTAGAGCCCCAGCGAATGCCCCCAGGTTAGCTGCCAGATAGACGTAATTGCTCAATTGGGTCTTTTGTCGAGTTGCTAATAGGCTTACTAGCGCCGCCGAGCTGGTTGACGGTATGAGCAGAGCTAAAGTCAGAAACAGCAAAACCAGATGACTTGACAAAGTATTGCTGTTAAGAAAGCCTATCAGGGCAATGCAAAGCACTGGCGCGGCTGCAAGCATTGTTGCCGCAGCTTTCAATAAACTGCCCCGGTGCTGGCAATTCTGTGCCCATAAGGCGCCGAAAGTGAGACCAAATAGATAAATAGTGATTGTTATGGTCGAGGCCATTGCCGTGCTGCCCAGGCTTACCAGGGCTATCTTTGCCAGCACCAGTTCAAGGCTAAGTGAAACTAAGCTGCAACTGAAGGCGCTGAAGCACGCTAAGGCAAAGTCTCGACTAAAAGACTCTAAGTTTTTGCTCAATGGTTCATTCATAGCCACAAACAGTCGTAAGTATAGAACTATATCTACCAGTCTTAGCCGCTTTTCAGCTCTGGGCTGATAAGCTTAGAGCTCTGCCAGTAAGAGTGCGATGATTCTCAACTCTGTTCACCTCCATAATTTTATGAGTTATGCCGACTCAACTCTTGACCTCAATGGCATTGCTGTGGCTTGCTTGACTGGTCTAAATGGAGCTGGTAAGTCTGCCATTCTCGATGCTGTCACCTGGGCCATCTGGGAAGAGGCTAGGGGAAGCTCAGACGAGTTAGTTCGCCTGGGCGAAAAAGAAATGTGGGTAGAAATAGTTTTCAGCCATGAAGGCCAGCTTTATCGCGTGCGTCGCTCTCGCCAGAAACAAGTGGGTAAGGCTGGCGGCAAGGGCACATCTAAAGGCACTCTCGAATTCCAAATAGCTGATCAGGCCAGTGATTCAAATGGAACATTGCGTTGGAATAGTTTGACAGCCGCCAGTATGAAAGAGACTGGCAAGCACATATGCGATCTTTTGCGCATGGACTACGATACTTTTATCAATAGTGCTTATCTAAAGCAAGGCAGAGCCGAAGAATTCACTACCCGCCTGCCTTCTGAGCGCAAGCAGGTATTGGCTGAAATTCTTGGCCTTTCTTACTTCGACCGCCTGCAAGAAGAGGCCCGCGAAAGACTGCGCGGTGTCAAAGCGCAAATTGAATTTTTGGAAGGAAGTCTAGCGGGGGCAAGGCAAGTAGAAGCTGAGTTCGCCCAGGTGCATACTGAGCTTTGTGCTTCTCAAATTGAATATGATGATTTAGTTCTCGTAGCCCGCGACATAGAACAGCAAGTTGAAGAAGTCACCGCTCAATTGCAGCAGTTCAAGCTCATTGAAGTAACTATATCTTCTAACGAGAAGCAGCTTGTGGAGCTTAATCATGCCTTGAAGCGCATTGACGATCAGAAGCTTTCGATTGAACAAAAGAAAAAATCGCTTGGCGAATTAATTGGTGAGAGTTCAGATATCGAAGCTCAACTGACAGAGTTCAATCAGGTTAGAGCGGCTGTAGAAAAGTTAGACAGTGTCTTTCTTGAAGTGCAAGATCTCAGCGATAAAAAACTGGAACTTACAGGTCAATTAGCTACTCTGCGCAGTCGCTTAGAAGTTAAATTGGAAGGCCTGGAAGTAGAGAATCGTGAGCTAGTGAAAAGCCGCGAGCGCTTGCTGCGTGACACTGAAGACAGTGAAAAAATTAAGTCGCAATATCTAGAATTTCGCCAGTTGCTTGAAAGTGAAGCTGTCTTGTCGCAAAAACAAGAAGCTCATACTCAGCTAGCCAACCGTGTCAGCGAGCTTACTTCGACAATCCAAGAAGCAAAAATACGCCTAGAAGCAGAGCTTGGCCAAAAGCAGGGCGCTATTAAAGAGCTAGCTGCCCTGACTCAATCGCAGTCCAGCCTGGTGGCCGAAGGGGCTGAGTTGGACCAGCTAAAAGAGCGCCTTGAGCGCTTAGAAGCTGAGTTTGAACTGGTCGAAAAAACTGGCATTGCTATTAAGTCTGATCTGGAGAGCCTGGCCATTAAGGCCGAGGAAATCAGAGGCCGCCAAAGAGAAAATCTAGAGAAAATCAAAGAGCTAAAAGAGCACGAACACTCATCTATTTGCCCTCTCTGTTCGGCACCAATTGTGGATAGAGCAGCCGTAATAGAGCGCTATTTGAAGCACAACGAAGAGATGGATCTGGAGATCAATCAACTGGATGTGCAAAAAGAGAAGTTGAACGATCAAAGAGCTGAGTTGCGAGTACGCTATGTCGAAATGCGCAAAGAGCTTGAGGGTCGCAAAGACTTAGATAAGCGCATTGGGCAATATAACGAACGGCAACAGGCCTTGCTTCGAGCCAGCGACAGTGAGCAAAGGCTCAATTTGGCTGAAGCGCAGCTAGCTGAAAAGCTAGCGCAAAATAATTTTGCTCAAGTTGAGCGCGAGAGCTTAGTGGCCGTCAAAGCTGAATTGCACAAGTTAGAGTTTGACCCAGCTGTCTATGTCTCACTGCAATCGCAAATTCGCTTGAAGCGGCATATTGAAGGCAAGCACCAGCAGCTCGCCAAAGATACCGAAGAGTTAGCCAAAGTAAATGCCAAGATTCCTGAGCTGAAGAAAGCAATTGAAGAGATTGCTTCAGAGTTGAGTGGCGAATTATACGGTCAGGCTATTCGCCTTGAATTAAAAGAAGTGCTGCAGAAACTCACTACATTTTCTTATGATCGCAATGAACACGCTCGCCTTAAGCAGAGGCTGTCAGAGCTATTTGTTGCCACTGAAAAATCTCGCGACCTAAGCCGGGCTATGGCTGAATTGCCAGCCTTAGACGAGCAGCTAGAGGTCTTACGGGGCGAGTATTTGACTAAGCAAGCTCAAATTGCCAAAGTTGATAGTGAGCAGCTGCAACTGAGGAGTCAACTAAAAGACTTAGATTTGGTTGAGAAAACGCTAGCTGGGCTCAAGCCCTCTTTAGATGAAGTACGCGGCTTCAAAGAAGAGTCAGGGCGCAAAGTGGCGGTGCTCTCATCGCGCAGCCATGCTCTTTCTGACGAACTGACGCGCTTGGCCGCGCGCTTGCAAGAGATGAATCTTTTGCGCGAAGAGATGGACGATTATGCCTATCTAGTTGAAGTGTTTGGTAAGAAGGGCATTCAGGCAGTCATTATCGAAAATGCTATTCCTGAAATTGAAAATGAAGCTAATCGCATACTTAGTCGCTTGACTGACAATAAGATGCACATTGCTTTGATTACACAGACTAAAACCAAGTCTGGCACTATGGCTGAGACTCTTGATTTAGTCATTGGTGATGAAGTTGGCACCCGCAGTTATGAGCTATATTCTGGTGGCGAAGCTTTCAAGGTCAACTTCGCTTTGCGAATTGCCTTATCGCGCTTGCTCGCTCGAAGAGCTGGGGCAAAACTAGAAACTCTTATCATTGATGAAGGCTTTGGCTCACAAGATGACGGCAGCCGTGAGCGGCTCGTGAAGGCCATTCGCTTGATTCAGGCTGACTTTTCTCGGGTACTTGTGATTACTCACATTGCTGATGTGCGTGAGATGTTCCCCGTGCAAATTCAAGTGACTAAGAACAATGGTATATCGACATTTAAGTTGGTGTCTTGAGTTTTGGGTGATATCGTATCCGCCTGAAATATCTCGTACAATGATATTAATCAGATTATAGTGAGGCCTTAAATGCCAGAGTCACTTACAGTCAGAAAGCCATTATTTAGCCAAGCTGGATTGACACTACTCGTGGCTGGTTCCGTGCTTCTCTGCCTGCTTCCTATTTCTAGTGAGCTTCTTATAGGCTTACCTGTTGAGAGACGCACCTCGTTTGTGATTATGCAGTCTCTACTCATGGGCACCGGTCTACTTTTTTTATTTTTCGTGGTAACTTTTCTCGGCGCCTTATTCGCGCTTTTGTTCAAGAGTGTTCGCAGCACAGCACTCCGAACACTTTTGATTAGCGTAGCTGCTATGGTATTTCTTTCCTGCGGAATGCTATCCAGTCATGTCATAAGAACAAAACAGTTCGAAGCATTGGCTGAACGTTCTAGACCTCTCATTGCTGCAATTTCGCGCTTTGAAAAGGAGCATGGTAAACCACCGGTTAAGTTAGATGAGCTGGTGCCGGCCTATCTCAAAGTAGTTCCCCACACCGGTATGGGTGCATACCCGGACTACGAATACAAAGTATCAACTATAGAACCCGGGCCAGACCACCTAGCTGCTACCTGGGAGCTCAGCGTGCCCTGCTCGATTGGTATGTTGAACTGGGATGTCTTCTACTATTTGCCAACTGAAAAATATCCAGAACACGATTATGGCGGGTCCATAGAGC
>JAUPUU010000083.1 GCA_030917395.1 Cyanobacteriota bacterium erpe_2018_sw_21hr_WHONDRS-SW48-000092_B_bin.40 | reverse complement strand
TCTCGGTCCGCGATTGAAGCCGCCTTCGGATCTACCTTCTGGTCTCGGTCCGCGGTTGAAGCCGCCTTCGGATCTACCTTCTGGTCTTGGTCCACGGTTGAAGCCGCCTTCGGATCTACCTTCTGGGCGACCAGCACCTTCTGGTCTTGGTCCGCGACTAAATCCACCTGGTTTACGAGCGCCAAATCCACCTGGTCTGCCAGCCGAGCCCGACGACGATCCGCCGGCTCTGTTATAGCCGCCGCCAGAGCCGCCTGGTCTTGCTCCACCGGGTCTAGCTCCGCCCGGTCTTGCGCCACCTGGTCTACCACCACTAGAACCACCGGGTCTGCCGCCACTTCCGCCTGGTCGGCCGCCACCAGATTTGCCGCCGTATCCACCGGATTTGCCGCCGCCTCCAGCTCTGCTGGGGCCGCGCGAACCATTACCTGACATTCCCATTGTTCTCTGTCCTTGACTAAAACTTAGTTCTATTGCTGCTTTGCGGTATTTACCATGGACAGAACATTCGAGACATGAATAATAGGAACTTAGATTCCTTATTCAAAAGCGTACCCATGCTATTCGACGTCGTCTTATTTGGTTGCCCAGTTGCTTTATCCGTCTGCCTGGCCGCTCACGCGTACAGAGATGGGGATAAACGCTTTTTGCTACCCGCGTTCTCCTTTTTCGCCTACTGCTTGTTTTACCTGGCAGGAGGGCGGGATGTATTACTTTATCTCACTACGGCCCTAGTTATGATGGGCGGATGCGCATTTAGCGGCTGTCCGTAACGTAGCAAAGAGGAATTTTTACTCAGAAATCTTTTTAAGAGTCAGGAAGAAGTGCGCTTCTTGACCACCGGAACTGCCACGGAATGGCGGTTTTGCTGAGCTTCTGCCAGCGAACGCATTGAAATATTATGTTTCTTCAACCAACGTGAGATTGTATTGGGGTCGCACCACTTATTCTCAGTTTCGCGATATATCTTGGCAATCTCCACGGTACTGAGCTTCTCCTTGACATATTTCTGCTGCAGCCAGTCTTTATCTTGATAGAGAGTCTTGGTTCTAAGAGTCTTGCCCACGGCTTGGTCCGCCTTAAGAAGGAAGTTCGAGTACTTTATACCCGCTTGTACTACATATTCTAATTGTGGGTGCTTCTATCTGATCTGACAAGGTGGCACGGGTATGATTTAAGGAGAATTAGAAATTATCCCCGGGGCTAATCTTCAAAGAAGTGACAAAAAAAGACTTTCGTTTACCGCAAATAGACAAACTCCTGAGAGAACCCGTTTTACAACAAGCAATTGAAAAGTTGCAGATTCGGCGCGAACTGGCATCGCGCCGCGCACGATTGTTCGTCGACCAAACCAGACAAAATCTAATTAGCGGCAAAGCAAAAGATGAGCCCTCTACGGCAGCTCTAGCAGCAGCCATAGCAGCCGATTTAGAGAAACTATGCCAAAGCGGTATAAAGAAAGTCCTAAACGGTACCGGTGTAGTACTGAGTACAAACCTTGGCCGTGCGCCGCTGCCAGAGCAAGTTATAGAGCAACTAAGCAAAGCCCTTTGCTCGTATTCTAATTTAGAGTTCGATCTTGAGGAAGGTGGTCGCGGTGAGAGAACAGAGCAAATTTCAAACTTGCTTGGCCTTTTAATTGGCTCACAGTCAGCCATAGTCGTCAACAATTGCGCTTCCGCAGTGATGCTTGCAGTCAAAGCATTATCAGATCAGAAAGAAACAATAGTCTCAAGGGGCGAACTTATTGAAATTGGTGGCAGCTTCCGTTTACCTGATGTAATCACATCTTCAGGTGGCCGATTAAAAGAAATTGGCACCACCAATAGAACCAGAGCTTCAGACTACGATAAAGCGGTATCAGAGAAAACCGGCATGATTATGAAATGCCACCGCTCAAACTATCAAGTGCTTGGCTTTACAGAAGAAACCAGCATCAAAGAACTAGTTGAAATTGGCTCTAAGCATGGCGTTCCAGTTGTCTATGATTTGGGTGGCGGCTGTCTAGTAGATCTGCAGCAATTCGATCTTGTAGCTGAACCCACAGTGCAAGCGACTCTTGAAAGTGGGGCAGACCTCGTTCTCTTCTCTGGGGATAAACTACTAGGTGGACCACAGGCTGGAATTATCGCTGGTAAAAGTGAGACCGTAGCGAAACTGCGTAAATCGCCAATATATAGAGCGTTGCGTGCCGACAAAATGGTAATCGCCTTACTCGAAGCCGTGCTCAATCAATATCTATATGTAGATGGCTATAAACAATTACCGGTATTCAAACTTGCGGCTCTTAAGAGAGAGAGCCTGCGGAAGCGGGCTGAACTTGCGGCTCAGAAATTGAATGATCTTCAGTGCTTAGACTTAGCTCCAATTGATCTCGAAAGCACAATGGGTGGAGGAAGCCTGCCGGGAGAGCTATTGCCATCGGCTGGACTTGCTATCAAAATCAAGAAATCGAATAGCTCTCTTTCCCACTTATCCCGCCTGCTTCGCCAAGGTGAACCAGCGGTCATCGGAAAAGTGACAGATAATCAATTCTGCCTCGATTTTCGTACGATTGATGTCAGAGACGAAGGTGATCTATTAGCCGCTCTGCGGTCAGCAGACAGTCAATTGGGCAAGCTCTAAGCGTTTCTTTTCAAGAGGTTATGATTGTGCGCACTAGAGATTGAGGCCCCCAATGAGCGAACTGAAAGAATTGGAAACCCTAATCAATCAGTTGAGCAAGCGCATGGACGAACAAATGCGCCTAACGCGCAATTTGACAGCATTATGCACAACACTAATTGTCGGCCTGATGTTCTTCATTTTTTGTCAGACGCTGGAGCACCTCCCCTCCATCATCGTGCTTCGCTACATGAGCAATCTTGACTCTATCGTCAAGGAATGGCGCCAAACCGAGCGTTGCCTCAATGCTCCTGCAAAAGAAGCCACAGAGACAAAAGCCGCTCCGCATAAGTAAGAATTGCCTTCAATATAAATGAGATGAATAAGTTACTTCTTCAGCAACGCTTGGCGGCGCTTCACTTCTGCTTCAACTTCATCGGCAGAGATATTGTTGACTTGCATTGGACCAGCGCAGATCTCGCGCCAAGGTGCCCCAGCTAAGGCCTGACGGACTATAACTTCAAATACCTGAGCCCGCACGCCACTACCATAACTGCCGGTAGCGCCAGAAAATGGCGTAGTGGGAGCAGCAACCTGAGGCCGTGGAATAGCCTGACTCGGCATCGCTTGATTAAGGGTTGTAGCACCAGAACCACTCGCCGTACCTTGCTGTGCTGCATTTACCAAGTCTACCGGTGCTGGAGACTGCGTTTGCATTGGATCATCAACCACCGGATGCGAACCGGAGGCAACTGGATTGGGGGCAGGAATTTGCTGTTGAATTTGCTGTTGAGGTTGCTGCTGCTGCTGCTGAGGCTGAGCCTGTGGTTGAGGTTCAGCAAAAAGTTTTGGCGCTTCGGTAAATAACGGTGCAGCTGGGGCGGTCGGCTGTGGTTGCTCAAAGAAACTAGTCGACTGCTTAGGAGCAGGAGGCTTAGCCATAGCCTCATCAGCGGCAGCCTTTGTACTAGTAAGTTGGCGCTGCAAATCAGCCACCATATCGCGGGTTTGATCGCGCATTTCATCAAGCTGAGTCTTTAATTGGGTAATCTCTGAGTCTTTATGACTGAGCTCTACTTCTTTTGCTTGAATCAAATCATTGCGCTGCTGAACCAGTTCAGACAACTTCTCGTACTGACCTGAAAACTCTTCCCAACGAGAATTCAACATCTCTTGAGTATCTTGTACTTCCTGATCTTTGGCGGCCAAAAGCTCGGCAAAGTCAGCGTCTTTGGCGTCCATACGTGAGCGCATTTCTTCATTCTGCACCCGCAACTCTTCTAGCAGAGCCATGACACTTTCGTCTTGGACCACTCTAACTACTTCTACTTCTCGCACAATCTCATTGCCTGAATTGGCCGAAGCAAGAGTGTATACAGGTTTGGGTGGGTCAGGAGCCTGTACAGCATCATAGGCAGCACGGAAGAAATCTCCCGATATGCGCTGCGCTCCCAATAAATCAACTAACTTACGCAACAAATCAGCTGGATGCTCAGAAGGAAATACAGCCATATATGCGCATTTGAAAGTCCAGGGGTCAATCAAACCAGTGGAAAGCTGATCAGCCAAACTGTGTACCAACTCTTCAGGTGTAAGCTTGGCTTCAGTCTTAGGCGGCTCAGCATTTCTCGATTCAAGAGTAACTATCAAATTATCGATAGCAGGAACTATATCGGCTACCGGATTTCGCGACTCAAGGGTCACGATCAAATTATCAATCGCTGGCACCAATTCGCCCACGGCCTGCATTGGCTCAAGAGCTGCTGACATTGATTCACTTAAGCTATTTAGGCTCAGACCAATTTCGTTAAATGCCTGGTGTTGTATCGTCTCAGCTAAATTTCTTACGATTTCAAGCTGCTCATTGGCAGCTTTAGAAATTTGCGCCATGTTGACCGAGCAAATTCCGAGCTGCTGGTCGAGGGTATTGAGCAGTTCGATTACCTGCTCTTGATGAGCGGTATCGGCCACTTGATTGGTCTGGAGGGCCGCTATCTGACTTGGTGTGATGACCATAGCTAAGTCTGCCGCCTCAGGAACCCTAATCTCTGGAATATCTACAGCTTTAATATCTAACATTTCGCTATCAACTGAAACTTCAAAACTTGGTTGGCTAGCTTCGATAGATTGATTATCGGCTGCTAAATCTTGACCAAGCTCGACTTCTGGTTCAGCAATCGCCAGAGCATTATCAGACACAGCGCCCGCATTAGCGCCAGAGCGTACATTTTTAGGAGAAGCCACCGGGGATACCTCGGGTGAAAGTTCGTCAGGCTGGTCAAACACTGTTGGCTGAGTAACCACTGGTACAGCTACAGATTGAGAAGGTTCAGCAGCGATTTGGTATGGTTCTGGACTATAGGCATCAGGAGGCACGGTCTGCTTCGCCAGAGTTCCGCGCAAGCGTGCGCGTCTGGCTGCTAGAGACGAGTCATCGCCAGACTTCCCAGAAGGCGCGTCCTGAGTAGAACTGGTTGCGCTTGCCTTGTCTTCGCGAGCCATCTAACAATCCCTTCCTAATGTCACCTGAGGCACCTACTTAAATATGTACCCGCCAGCACCGTAAAAATTCAAAGTAAAATGCCAAAATCAGCAAATTGCCAGAACTATCATGTAGCACCCCTTTATTCGAAGTGCTAACTTATTTAGTATATACCTCAAACGAGGCAAAGGCGCGCACTAAAAGCGCTTGACAAGGCCGCATTTCAACTGTACTATGCGTTCAAAAGTGGGTTCGTTAGCCGTTTATCTGTAAATTCCTCAAAGTTCACCTTACTAAATAAGACAATTATCGGCAGCTGGCAAGATTACAAGCGAGTATTGCCAGCCGATCCGAGGTAAATATTAAATAGAAGCGTAAGTTAGTTCTTGGCGACAATGCCAACGTCTGCCAAAGACGGGAGTACCCGGTGGAAATTGCCATCTGCCCAAATTGCGGGGCGGTGATTAAGCAAAAAGTAAAAGGTTGCGGTGCTTGTGGAGCAGCGCAGTCAAAATTTGCAGCGACGATGGTGCCAACCCTGGCGTCAGCGGCTGCACCTATGGTGGTATCAGTCGCGCCAGACAGATTGATACTAGAGAGAATTGTCTCATCTCGCTCAGTGGCCACTCTCATACCGGGCAGCGACAGCACCTATGGCAATGACGGTGGCTATCTTGATCCCTTCAATCGTGATAATTCATTCCAAGATTTCATTCCCAATCTCTTCGGCACTTCAGTGTCAACGCCATCTCCGGTCGTATCACAGGCAGTGACCGATAGTCCATCCGAGATTGTTGAGGGCTACGGCAATGGCAATGGAAACGGACATGGCAATGG
>JAUPUU010000560.1 GCA_030917395.1 Cyanobacteriota bacterium erpe_2018_sw_21hr_WHONDRS-SW48-000092_B_bin.40 | reverse complement strand
TTAATTACTATCCGAAATCTGTTGTCTATCATTATCATGGTGCCTCAAGTCGTTTTCGCCGCATTGGTGCCACCATCAATTTGCACAAAGGTATGGAAGTCTTTTATCGCAAACACATGGCTAAGCAGTACTGGCCGATCTTCAATGTTATGGTCTATGCCGCCATTTGGTTCCGAGCTGGAATTTTTATAGTGCTTTCATGGCTGCAGCAATTTGTGCCTGAGAAGAAAGATGCTGGAGTCTTTGGTAAGAGCGTGGAAGAAGACACCGCTAGTGCGGCTGCTAGTAAATCTTAGGGCTCTGTAGTCTCGAATCTGCAATTGGAACCACTGGCATTTTTGAGGAGAGAAGAATGGTCGATTCCGATCTTGTATTTGAAGGCACCTGTGGTTCCTCGCGACCAAATGCAAGCGAACTTTTGCCTGTAGTCGCCCGAAAGCTATTTTGTTTTGCCGACCGAATGGATGGTTTCAGTATTGCTCGGTTTGAAGCTGGGCCTAATGATGATCCACTTATATTGCTAGACAATTTGGCGCATTGGCCTCGAAATAATTTTTCCCCATTTCTTAATAGAGAGGATTATTTGCGCTTTGAAGCAATGATGGAGTCTAACAATCGAACCATGGATGCTGGCGAAGCGAAGTACAAAATTATCCATTTTCGCAGTGGCGATTTTATTGAAGTAAACCTTGGTCAGGTTGCGCGCCAACCTATTCCGGTGCAGCCCTTGGGTGCCGACCACTATTTGCTATGTGCTCAACATTACTCCGACGAAGGCAAAAATAATGAGAACGGCATAGTCGTTGATCGTGGTGGCAATGTCGTTGAAAGGTTTCGTATCGGCACGGCAGTTGAGGCCATGAAGACCACTAAGAATGGCAATGTCTGGACTTGCTATTCTGACGAGGGGGTTTTCAGCGACGATCCTATTAGTAAAAAGATAGTCGCCTGCTTTGATAGACACGGAAAACATTTGTACCCTGATGAATACAATGGCGTCTTTGACTATTGGTGCAATAACATAAATGTTGAATCAGATGATTCTGTCTGGTTCTCACCTACAATGACTGGGCTAGTTCAGGTTGAGAACTTTGCAGTGAAGACCATCTCTGCTGAACAGCAAGCTGAAATTGGCGCCTTTGCGATCTATGGTGAGCGAGCTCTCTGGGCCCCGTTTCAGCAAGGTTTGATGAGTGTGGCCCCCTTTGTTGTTTCAAATCTGCAAACAAGTGAGAATAAGTTCTTTCAAGCCGTTGATGATGACGGTCAGGTCATTAAACACGAGTACTATGCCGCTTGCGGCTCCAGGCTGTATTTTGTGGCGAACCATGATGTTTATGTAATTGACCTAAAGGACGTTCAAATCTAGACCATCCCTTATACTCAGGCAGGCTGAATGAGCCGATTCTAGAGTAGGGGAACGTCAGTGCGTCTTCTTAGATTGCCCGGAAACTATTCAACTAGAGCGAGCGCAGCTCTCTTCTGTTTTGCGCTCACATCCTTCGTCATTGCCATTGGCTCGGCGTCTCCGGCTGTAGCGAGCAAGCTGCAAACATTCAATCGAGTTGGGCATACAAGCAGAATTAATTGCATTGCCTTTAGCCCTGACAGAAAGCTGCTTGCCGCTGGCGACGAGCATGCTGTGAAAATTTGGGATGTCGCATCTTGTCAGAAGTTACATACCTTGATTGGTCCTGGCGATGCGGTGCAAGCTGTTGCATTTAGCTCAGATGGCCGACACATCACGTCCTCGTATGGTGGCAGTTCTGTAAAGGCCTGGGACGTTATTTCGGGCCGCGAACTAAAGGCCTCCACGGACGCTGCCTACGCCAATATGAGTTCAGTCCCGCAAACTGTGAAAACTGACGAAGGTTCCATCAACTGCATGGCTTTAACCGCTGACGGCACGTTGGGGGCTTCAACCGACGGCTACAGAGATTTGTTCGTCTGGGATCTGAAGTCCGGTAAACGAGTGGGCACCATGAAAGGTTCTAACTACGAAATCACTTCAGCTGCAATTAGTAGTGACGGCAAAACCATTGCTGCAGCTTGCGGCGATAAGGTGCGGTTGTGGGATGTAGAGAGAGGCGGTCGTAATAGAATCTTGCTTGGGACGCCACATTCGGCTTCGCTATTAGCTTTTAGCCCTGATGGCAGCAAAATTGCCTGCGGTGGACGTGATAGAGATATAACCATTTGGGATGTGCAATCGGGGCGGCGCTTGCGAATTCTTTACGGCGGAAGTAATTTCTTCACGCTTTCTTTCAACACCGATGGCTCAAAGATAATTGCCTCAGACGGTGACCGTGCTCTATTGTGGGACGCAGTTACAGGGCAGAGGGTCAAATCATATCCAACCGGCAGAAGGTTCGGCATGTGTTCGGCCATCAGTCCAGATAGCAAATTAGTGGCGCTTGGTTACAACTCGCAAATTAGACTGTTAGAAGCTGATAGTGGAACTGAGCTGAGAAGGTTTTGGAGTCCGAGTGGTTCCACAAGCTCCGCTCGTGATGTCACTTTCAGCCCTGATGGCAAGACCTCGGTCTTTGCTTCTGATGATGGCACAGCCAAGCTTTTTGATGTTGCCTCAGGCGCGGAGCTGCGTACATTCAAAGGTGATTCACAAGCGATATCATCTGTTGCCTTTAGTCGTGACGGAAAATGGCTTGCCATCGGTGATAAGTATCGCGGCGTTAAACTGTGGGAAGTTAATTCGCCTGACGAACCTGTTGATTTGGTCGCGGTAAACACTGCCGTATACTCACTAAGTTTTACTGCCGACGGAAGATATTTAGTGACTGCTGGCCACGATTCAACTATTAATTTGTGGGACATCAGCAGGAAAAAACTTGCCGGTACAATTAATTTTCTCGGCGGTGCTGAGTGGTTAGCCAGTGATGAGCACGGCAATTTCGATGGCTCGGAGTATTGTGAAGTGCTAAGAACTTTCCGGCACGGTAAAAGCTACTCGGATTTGAGCAAGCTTAGCGATAAGCACTGGCAGCCTGGTCTATTAGGCAGACTACTGAGCGTTCGAAGCACTGCAAGCAACTGAGTGACTTTTCTTACTGATGCTCTCGAAATGGTGTTCTTCTCTACTTGCTGAGCAATTCCAAGAACTTCTTGATCCACTCAGGATGCCCGGGCCAGGCGGCGGAGCTGACTAGGTTGCC
>JAUPUU010000559.1 GCA_030917395.1 Cyanobacteriota bacterium erpe_2018_sw_21hr_WHONDRS-SW48-000092_B_bin.40 | reverse complement strand
TTGTTCATTCCTTCTGGCCCTGCCACTGGCGCGTGGGAGCACCTCCTTAAACCACAACCCCTCCTGTCTCGAAATCGACCTCTTCGAGGCGCTGCGCGGATTTTGAGCCAGCGTGGGGCACGGTCTTCGACTTGTGGTTCTTGGGGTGTAAAACGCGGAATTATTTGGCAGGTTTTTTGTGGAATTATTTGTCAGTATTGACAAGGAATTTGTGGAATTAAATGGCAGTTTTCAACAGCCATTTCACCTG
Organism: Cyanobacteriota bacterium erpe_2018_sw_21hr_WHONDRS-SW48-000092_B_bin.40; assembly: GCA_030917395.1. GTDB lineage: Bacteria > Cyanobacteriota > Vampirovibrionia > Obscuribacterales > Obscuribacteraceae. The sequence goes on along the minus strand of JAUPUU010000559.1, from coordinate 3,182 downwards.
CAAAAAACCGGTATCGCATGCGGCACTATACCTTCATCCAATTCACAGGAGAGTTGGCTCTAACTTACCTGGGCAAGTTGCTGCTGCCCTGCCTTCGGAATGACTCCTAGACCTACCAGCATCATCTCTCTTGCCGTTTCCGCCACTTCAACAGTTATCTCACGCACTATGTCGTCATTGATTTTAAGCAGTCGCTGAACAATGGCGAACAGATGCCCAAGCACGCGTGGATTGCCTCTGCTGTAGTTAGCTATGATCTGGAAGACCTCATCTGTTGGCTTAGGCACCGCCAAGAGTTCGGCCTGTTTATCTACATATTTTCTAAGATCATCAGCAACGAGTGGCTCGAATTTTTCTAAATAGCGCACTCTATCGGCGAAGTGAAAAGTTCTTGCCAGACTGCGCTCCATGCCAGGATCGCCGATTAGCACTAGGCCGACATTCCAGCGCTCTTGCAAATCTCGCAGCTCTTCAAGGCTCGTATATTTAAGCCTATGGGCCTCGTCAACTATTATCAATTTGACTTGCGGCGTTTGAAGCGCAACACTCCATACCGCTGGGCTTTGCCAACTTATGGCACGTACTTTTATGTCGCTAAATTTATTCTTGAGCACTCCAAGCTCGGCCTTGAGGCGCTGGGGCGACACTGTTACACCTGGCCTATAGTAAAGCGTGTCACAGGCAACAAGCCTCTCAGGTTGAACAGGAACTCCGTTTCTAACGGCGAGGTTAGCTTCTACTAGCGCCCATTCTGAAAAGCGAAGAGACGCGTCCGTCTTTCCAACACCAGGCCGGCCAAAGCTCATTCCTATTTTCTCTTGGTCGCGACAAGCCTCACAAAGCTCCTTAAAACTGCGATAGGACGTGGACTCAATATAAAATGGGGTCTTACTCTCTTTCATGAAAATGCCTACGTAACCTCACTTGCTGTTTACGCTTGTCGCTACCCTGTGTGCTCTTAATTGGCTCTGATTCAGGTTTCACAATGAACTCGTCACCAGCTGCCGTTTTATCCTTAACCTCTGCTTTCAGGCGTTTTTTAACCCGTTGCCTGTTCGAAATAACTTCTTTTGTCTGCTCTGCAGTTGGATGATATCCCCGCATTTCTGCCTTGCAAACAAACTCACCACCATCACCGTAAACCCAAATAACGCTTAAATCTCTGGGGTCATAGCGAACATCGAACACCTGACCAATTGATTCAGTAAGAAGCTCATGTACATAGCGTTTGTTATCAAATCGAATCCCATCTCGCCACATCGTTCTTGGCTTACTCACCTTCATCAGCATGAGGTCTAGCGCTTCCAAGGACGTTGGCATTTTAGGCAAAAAGCCTTCACTAGACCATTTTTCTAGCGGTGTGATCCCCAGCTCTGTATGCTTTCGATTGTGGTACCCGTTCAACCACAGCTGAAATGAAGTTTCTATCTCATGAAATGGCTTAGGCTTCTCCATAGTAGATTTGTGACCGGGCTTAAACATCTGCACCAGCGTTCGAAAAAATCTCTCTATCTTGCCCCGCCCTCTGGGCTTAAAGACAATACTGTTCACAAGCGTCATGCCAAGATCGTCGGCAACTTGATCAATGTGAGTTGACTTGAAATCAGAGCCGTGATCAGAATAAAAAACTTCCGGAATTCCAGCTACCGGCCAGGCCGGATCATTCTTAGTCCAAATCCCTTGCCTGAGCGCAGAAGCTATTCTCATTGAATTTCCAGGACCAATCGCTAAAAAATAGCCTGGTATTATTCTGCTGAAATCGTCTAAAATAGCCGTGATCACTACTTTTCCGACTCTTCCACTATGATCAATTGCCCATATCTTCAAGTCTTTATGATCACACTGCCATATATCGTTCGGGCGTTCAGCCTCACGCAGAAGAAGCGGATCGAATTCCTGCTCATAGGCCTTGTCGCCTTCGTGGGCAAGAGTTTTAAGCCTTTTGTCCAGCTTTCGATAAATATCAAGAACAACCCAGTAGCCTGGAGCAGGAAGCCCTTTCATCTGACAGCTTTCCGCTATCTGCCGATAGACCCATGCGATTGGTGGTTTCGAATCTCTAAGACACAGCCCTTCTATTGCCTTTTTGACTTCATCGGATACCTTCCGCCGCTTTCCCTTATCGGCCCTGCCATTTCGCCGCAGGCCCTCTATCCCATCCTTTCTAAAAGAACTTATGCCCCGGTAAAGGGTTCTTTCAGAAATCCCAGTTTCTTCAGACAGCGCACGAATAGTGACACCTTGATCAAAGTGTCGCTTGAGCAGTCGGAAGATGTCTAAAGCATCTCTGCTAGCGGAGTCCTTAGTTTTGTCCATTCGCCTTGCAAAAGTTACAAGTTTCGCTACACAGGACTCCTCGCTCAAGAACCGCATTCTCTCGCGTAGCGAAAATAATAATCAAAACTCTAACAATTTCACCACTAGTTTCGCTAACAAAAAATTAAGAAGGGTGAGCCTGTGAAGATTGGCTATGCAAGAGTATCTACTGAAGAGCAGAGCCTCGATATACAACTGGCTGACTTGAAGAAAGCTGGCTGCAAAAAAATATTCCAGGAAAAAATCTCTGGCACAAAATGGGACAGGCCCGAGTTGCACAACATGCTCAATAGCATAGGTCCACAAGATATAGTCATCGTCTGGCGCCTAGATAGACTTGCTCGCTCTACAAAAATGCTGCTCGAAATCACTGACACCATTATGAATTCTGGCGCCAAATTCTCTTCAATTTCAGAGCCCTGGGCAGATACAACCTCACCGGCTGGCAAAATGATCATGACCATATTTGCTGGTATGGCTGAATTCGAAAGGGATTTGATACGAGCCAGAACTGGCTCTGGAAGAAAAGCAGCTCAAGAAAGAGGCGTTAAATTCGGCCGACCTTCAAAGATGACGGCTGCCCAACTAAAGCTCGCAAAGCGACTCTTAAACGAAGGTCAATCTATAAGAGAGGTTGCACAAACATTCAATGTCCACTACACAACGCTCTACAGACTACTCAGATCTTGATACTACCCATGGTTGTCATTACTGACAAATAATTCCACAAAAAGTCTGCCATTTAATTCCACAAAAAACCTGCCAAATAATTCCGCAACTTACATTGGGGGCATCCCAGCAGCCCGATGGAGGGTCAAACAATGAAAACTGAACAACCACCCACAACTACACCTTGGGGAGAGGTT
>JAUPUU010000082.1 GCA_030917395.1 Cyanobacteriota bacterium erpe_2018_sw_21hr_WHONDRS-SW48-000092_B_bin.40 | reverse complement strand
GCCGTATCAGGCCAGCGGTCAACTAGGTTCGGCGATAGTGTTACCCTGGCATCTGGTGTGTCATCCAGTTTCTTCCTTAGGGGGGCTGGTAGTGCAGCAATAGCATCTTTTACAGCTTTAATTGAGGCTGGGCTAACTGGCTGGTGGCCAAACTTAGGGGGAATAACCTCAATGCGAGCCATGAGCCCCTCATCACCAGGATCGGCTGCGCTTGCACCAGTTGTGGCAGCACCACCAGTAGGGGCAGCGGTCTGACCGGCCGGAGCGGCTGGCATACCTAGGCGGGCCCGCAATGTATCTATCGATTTTGCTGCAGTGGCTGCTTCACTAGTTCCTTTGAATGATTGAGCAATGATTTCATAGGTTTGTAATGCCCGTTTGTACTGGCCCATGGCGACAAAACAGTGAGCGCTGTAGAGCCAGACCGCCGCTGTTTTGTTTCCACCTTGAATAGACTTACCAAAGTGCTCGGAGGCGCCTTTGAAATTTTTAGCAGAGTAGTCTTTTACCCCGGCAGTAAATTCACTGTCGCTAGCAGCTGCCACAGGCTGAGCAACCGGCAGACAAATTGAGCTGCTCAAAAGTGCAGTCAAAATTATAGCCAAACGTCTAGAAGGAAGAGTCGCCGCGGCTAGTAGCTGTTTCTTGTCACTGGTTTTCAACGGTGCCCTCTACTTTGGCATGCACTTCGCTTGCCTGAGAACAAATTATAGACCGAAAGGACGCTAGTGTAGTCAAGCAATGGCTGCTTGCTAGAGCGTAAATATCCTGAGGTCACAGATCGGTCACTTCTCGGTCACTAATCGGTCCTTGTGCCAAGTTATAGTTTTGGCAATGGCTACACCCCGGTCATTTCAGAACGCCACGGTTGCAATTGACTACAGATTTGGGGGTGCACAATGTTAAATACTACAGATTCAGCTACAAACATTGGTGACAATGTCGGCTCAGCGCAGAGAGTAGAATCGGTTGATCCTAAACTCTTTGAAGAATTGCACAATGCAATTTATCCCAATCAGATTGGTGGGGCGCAGGACAATCAGGTGCTTGTATATAGTGGCCATATTCCGGCCCTAGAGATAGTTTCTAGCGAGTCAGCGGCATTAAATGAGACTGGTCGAGCTATTGAAGAAGAAGTGAGATCGGTTCAAGAGCGCGAAGCCTTGAATGCCATGATTTTTACTGACGGGCAGAAGGTCTTTGGCGCACCCAACTTGAATTCGCCAGACTATTTCAATCTCATTGATGGTCTGGACGATCCTGGTACTTTCTGGAATGGAAAAGATGGTGCAATTACTAAAGAAGGACTTGCACTTTTTGTAAGACAAAACGATTCAGTGAGCCAAGCACCTCAGTTCGGCTACAATGATCCAAACAAGAATGACTATGTCGAGTCAGCTAGGCAGTTATTAGAGAATTGGGATAGCCCTGAGCTTGCCGCTTATAAAGATTTCAATGGCGCCATGACCAAAGAATCTTTTGCTCGAGGAATAGAGGAGTTGCCAGCTATTCGCGAGCAACTGGCAGCCAGTAAAATCGATTTAAAAGGCCGAACCGTAGAGTGGCTCGAGGAGGTCAACTCGCAAGCTGTTCAAGAAGAAACAGGCAGCACTGAGACTGCCGAATCTACTTCTGATCCTGCTGCTGAAACTGGCAGTGACACTACCAGCGAGAGTACTGATGAAGTGCAAACTCCATCGTCTGTTCTAAGCGAGGATGCTGCTGAACTTTCGTTAGTGCGCCGCGGTGAAGGACCTTACAATGTGGCAGAACGCATACTATCAGTAGATGGTGCTGCTAGTCCGGATGAAATTTGGGCCTTAACTAGAGCAATGCAAGCTCAGTATGGTGAGGAGTATCCGCAAGATCCGAATCTGGCTAGTTTGAAGGTAAATCATCAATTTCTCACTGCAGACAAGGCTAGCCAGCTGATGGAGTTAATTACTGATGAGACTGCGAGAGCCACTATTGCGGCAAAGATTTTTAAGCAAGTAGAAGCACCGCAAGACCAGCCTGTCCCCGAGGATGTTGAGCCTGCTCCAGCTATTAGCGTCAATACCGAAACTGAAACTTCTGTTGTGCCTTTAGAAACCGAGTCTGGAGTTGAGCCTGAAAGCGTCACTGTCACTCCGGCAAGTAGCGAGTCTGGCAGCGAATTTACTAGTCAGCCTGATGGCCAGCCTGCCAGCGATGACTCTGGAGACGGTACAAGTTACAGCAATCCGCCGTTAATGTCTGTTTTGGAACGAGAAGCTTTTAACCGCATGATTTCTAATGATGGTATGCAAGTTTTCGGCCAATCGAATCAACAAGTTTCAGACCTTTTTGATGTCATTGACGGCCAAGATGATCCAGGTACATTCTGGAACGGTAAAGACGGTGCAATCACGAAGGAAGGCCTTCAGAGATTTTTAGAAACCACTTCTGCAGTTAGAGTCAGAGGGGCCGTGGATCCTATCAGGAGCGCTTTCTATGAGTCGGCTAAACAACTTTATGCCAATTTTGACAGCCCTGAAATGGATGCTTATAAAGATTCTTTGGGGGCAATTACCCGAGACTCATTTGCTAGCGGAATGCAGACATTGCCTGAGCGCCTAGATCAAGTGGCTCTTGATAGAGCGGCTTTGAACTCATAATTTTGCCCGAAGCTACTAGTAATTAGTTGGTTAATTCAGTGCCGATCTGTCCCATTTCTTGTGGTCACGGATCGGTCACTGAATAGTCACTACTCGGTTTAATTGCACCGCTATTGTTGATGCATGTCCGAACTTGAATCCGTAAGCACTTACTAGTCGGTCGAATAAAAAGCAGAAGATTATCGACAAACTTTCTTTGAGGGCCTTGCAAAATGTATGACAGCTCAAGCACTACAGATAATGCGGTTTCGCCACCTGAGATAGCGCTTAGTAATGATCATCTTCGAGATGAGATAGATACTGACTCTATTTATGCCGTCCCGGCTGACAGTAGCCAAGCCACTCAGCAGCTCGTCGATGCTGGACAGGTACCGGCGCTTGAGCTTGTTTCCGCAACTGATAGCCAAGCCTTCAATAACATGATTTCTACTGATGGTCTTACAGTATTTAATTCACCCGGTCGTGGACAGCGAGACTATTTTGCCGATGTTGATGGTCTGGATGATCCCGGTATTTTCTGGAACGGAACCGATGGCGCCATTACTAAAAGCGGCATTGATAGCTACATTGCTCAGGCCGATAGCGCAGCGCCACGGCGGTCAATTAATCCCGGACAAGAAGAATTTGTAGATTCACTTAGAAAGTTCTCCGAGAATTGGGACAGCCCTGAAATGACCCCATACAAAGACACTTTGGATTCTATGACAAGAGAGTCGTTTGCTGCGGGCTTAGAGTCTTTGTCCGCGCGCCAAGAAGCCGCAGTGACGGCGGATGAAGCACCTACCGCCGAAGCAACGAGCGCCGAGGCCACAGACACCTCGGGTGTGCCTGCAGAATTTGTGCCACCTGTGTTGACTGGCGATGATTTAGCAACAACGCCAGCAGATGTTCCAGCCGACGTATCAGCAGGTGTTTCGCAAGACGCCGTGTTAGAGGAACCAGCTGAGGTTGTTGTCGGCCCAGTCGATGTTCCCGCTGCTGCTCCTGTCGATGCGGTGCCGCAGGAAACAACTGATGTTCCAATCGAATCTACTAGCGATGCACGCACAGGGCCAGTAGATGTGCCAGCCGAATCTACTAGCGATGTTCCAAGCACAGGCCCCGTAGATGTTCCAGCTGACGTTCCAGTAGATGGTTCTGTAGACCCTGACAGCTCTGTGCCCAGCGATAGTGCTGTCGAACCCGCTGCTACATTGTCGTTGAGTGATGATGCCGCTCAGCTCTCACTGGTGCAGTTGGGTGAGGGGCCCTACCAAGTTGCCGAACGACTTCTCTCTGCCGGCGATAGCCCAACCAACCAGACTGAAATCATGGCACTGGTGCGGGCCATGCAAGCTCAGTATCGCGAAGAATATCCAGAAGATCCGAACTTGGCTAGTTTGAAAGTGAACCATCAGTTTCTTACTCCTGAAAAAGTAGACGCATTATTGAGTTCGATTTCTGACCCTGCTTTGAGAGACAGTATTGCCGCCAAAATACTTAAGCCTGCCGAGACTGAAACTATTGATCCCTCTGGTGCAGATTCTGGTGCAGATTCTGCCACTGGGGAGACCGATTCTACTTCGCAAGAGACAAGCACAGTAAGTGATCAGCTGCGAGCCGTAGGGGAGAGGGAAGCGTTCAATAATATGATTGCCAGTGATGGTCTCAATGTTTTTGCAACGCCTGTTGATAGCGCTGACTATCTAAGTGAGGTTGATGGTGCTGATTCACTGGAAGGCATTACTGACGGAGCTATAACCAAAAGCGAGATAGATAGCTTTATAAGTGCAAGTGTCGCTAGTAATGATATGTCCACAACCTCAGGTGATCCGGCAAGAGACGCTTTCGTGGAGTCGATTCGGAAGATTTCGGAAAATTGGGACAATCCTGAAATGTCGCCATACAAGGATGCTCAGGGTGCAATCACCAGAGAGTCATTTGCTGCTGGAATGGAGTCTTTGCCGCAGCGACAGGAGCAAGTGGCAGCTGAAAAAGATGCCTTAGCTCTACCTGCTTATGAAGGCGCCGATCAGCCTTACGCTGAGGATACTACTGACGTAGTTAGTGAGCACATTGAGGCTAATCAACCTGAAGCTATTCAACCGGCGGCCGAGGTGCCTCTGCAATCACTGCCCCAAGAAATCGCTGACCTAGCTCAAGTTCAAAAAGGTGAAGGACCTTATCAAATTGCTGCTCGAATACTAGCCTCTGGAGGCACTGCAGCTGGCAATTCTGAAGTGACAGCGCTAATGCGTGCTCTGCAAGCTCAGTATCGCCTGGACAATCCAGATGATGCCACCCTGGCCGGTTTGAGACAAGGCTACCCGCTTCTTACTGCCGAGAACGTAGATTCAGTTTTGTCAAATATCACCGACTCACAAATGAGACAGCGTATTGAGGCCAAGCTTTTCCCTCAAGATAGCGAGTCTTAGCCGTTCGTAGCGCAAAATGGAAATTTAGAACCTATGGTCACAGCTCAGTCACGGAACAGTCACCAATTGGTTTTATGGCGCCGCTATTGTTATTACATAACCGCTGCACACCTTACTAGAGGACAAACAAATGCCATCAGCTCAGCCACACGAAGTCAATAGAGTCGGAGAAGCTCAACAGAATCCTCAATCCGATTC
>JAUPUU010000558.1 GCA_030917395.1 Cyanobacteriota bacterium erpe_2018_sw_21hr_WHONDRS-SW48-000092_B_bin.40 | reverse complement strand
CGAAAGTCATTACCAACCACTACGTAAGGCCTGGCTCGTCTTCTTTGTCGGCACGATGGAACCGCTTGTGCAGCTGCTAGTGCATGACGTCCATGAGGTTGAAGCGCATTTGTCTGAAGTAAAAGTTGTGCATGGTAAGAAAAAACAGTTTGAGCACGTATATGCTAAATGGCGAGAAGCGATCACGGGCATTAATCGACATCTCGATGTTTTGGCTGAGCAAATCAATTCCAGTGACCCTAGCAATATTATTGTTGCCACTGAAGCTAAAGAGATTGACCTGGAGATTATTAAAGCCATGCAATTGCGCATGAGGGCCTATGCTATTTTGACTGAAGCTGGCCCGGCTGGTAAAAGCCAGTAGCAGGCTTTCTAGAGCTTTTCGCCAAAAGCCAGACTCAAAGCCCATATGGCTTTATTGAATACTCGTGGAGCAGAGAGACCAGCATTGTACATGCGGCTTTCTTGCTCAGGAATTTGACCAATAGTCAAAAGCTCACGGTCTAGTCGCCAAAAGGCTTCGTAATTGTCAGCTATAACAATTTCATCTTGCTTTTTGTTCATGGCTGAGGCTTTGCTAAATAGAAGTATCGAAAGTAAGCCAGCTATTAAGCAGTTAAAACCTGATAGTACTGAAAAACCTGCCGCTGCTGGGCCGAAGTACGATTTGGAGAAGAGTTTGAGGTAAATCCAGCGGTGGAAAAGTTTGTTGCTCTCAGCGTCAAGGTTCTTGAACTTTGCCACTAGTGCTTTGTCTAAGTTGCTATCACCAAGCATAGGAAGCTTTGTTTTGCCGAAGAAAATTGTTTGAATACCGCTTCCGGCATAGCCTTTAAACATTTTTGCAACGACCATAGCATTGCTGCCTTTTAAGACTCTATCTTTTTGCATCTGCCAAAGTCTGCTATCGCTGGTTCGTATCGTCGGATAGACAAAGAAGCGATAAAAAAGCATGCGTAGCGTCATTAGTTCTATGCCACTAGGGGTAATGTCTGCTGGCTGTTTCAATTCGGGCGTGAAATCGCTAATTTGGTTCATGTCCGTATTTGCTAGCTTCAGTTTGCGGCCCTGTGTGAGAACCTCAGAACACTGCAATAGTGTTTTTAAGATATTGCAGTCTTCTGGGTGCTCGTCGGCATTGCGAAGGTGCTCTAGAACAATATCAATCATGCGGGCTTCAATTAGTAAGTATTCGGCCCAGCTAATCGTACAGGCGGGGGTCAATGAAACTGTTTCAAATGGGTTGGTATAGCCTGCTGAGGCACCACTGGCTATTTCAGCCAGGGTCTTTTCTCTAGCAGCTTTTGCTTCTGGCCGCAATGAAGCATTTTTGTGCTGAATGGCGAGCTTGAAATAATTTTCTAGTTTTTCTCTTTGTTCAGTCAGTGGGTCACCGATATCTCGAACTGAGGCCATGCTATTGAAAACAACACCGGTATAGATCCCGGTTGGTGTTTCGGCAAAAGTGTAAGGAAAGATTCGGCAAGTAATCGGTTTTTCGTTTTCGCCTAAGTGGCCATGAATGAAACAAAGATTGTCGATGAGAAAGGGGCAGCTGCCGTCATCTTTGGGCGCTGTGTAATGCGGGTAGCCGGCTATCCCTTCGGCAAACTCTTTCTCCCGGTGGAAGAAAAGTTCTTTCTTCGCTAGGTCCGGGTGCAATGATTTCCAGTCTGTGTTTTTGACTCGGTCGTAGTCTTCTTCGGTTAGGCCAACCGACCAGCCTGAGCAACAGCGGCCGCAACCCTGACAGCTGTAACGAATGTCTTCGGGAATATGAATGTCTGGTAGTTTTGAGCTGTCACTCATGGCCTTATGTTCCTTTGATTAGCGAGCCTGTTATTGGTACCAATTGAAACCCATAACATGCATTGTTGGCTTGGCTAACAAGATTCCTAATATAGTACCAATGGCGATGATTGGCCCTAGGGGAATCAAGCGTTTGCCCGCAGCTTTTACGTCGGTCATATCGACAGTGGCAGAGAGATCAACTCCAGCACCCATCGAGGTGAAAGCTAGCCAAAAGGCTTTGTATTGGTCTGGTGGAATGGCTCTAACCATAAAGGCTACTGCCACGATACCGTAAAGCAGGCTGAAGTAGAACATCACCATAAGAAATTTGATTGGCCCTAAGAAAGCGCCAACTGCAGCCATCATTTTTACGTCACCGAAGTGCATGCGTTTTCCGGGATTGGGGAAAACCATTAAAAGGGTTGCCAATGCCCAGCCTAAACCAGCATCTTTGAAGCCTGTCAAGCCCGTCAGCCAAGTGTTTAAAGCGACGCCAAGAAAGGCCGATGGGAAGGTCAGCCAGTTGTAGATTTTTCGAGTTTTAAGGTCGGTGACCGCACCAATGGTGGTGGCAACGATAGCCGCTATTTCGGGTGGTGTTAAGTTGAGCAAGTGTAAATATGTTTCTAGATTAGTAAGAGGCGACCAGTTCGATTTCAACTGCCACATCTTTAGGCAGCCTAGCAACTTGTACTGTTGCTCGTGCCGGCTTGTGACTAGTGAAATATTCCCCGTAGACTTTATTCATCTCGTCAAAATCATTCATGTCACGCAAAAATACAGTTGTTTTCAAAACATTGCTAAAGCTTGAGCCCGCAGCCTCAAGAATTGCCTTGAGATTGCTCATCACTTGTTTGGTTTGTTCGCCAGTGCTGCCTTCAGCCAGGGTCATTGTTGCTGGATTGAGCGGTATTTGGCCAGAAACAAAAACCAAGCCATTATGCTTGATGGCCTGCGAATATGGTCCGATTGCCTGGGGGGCGTTGTTTGTTGCCACAACTTCTGGGCTGATTACCTCGGGCACGTCCCTCTCCTTTTAAAACCAATAGAATATTAGGAATATTCTAACTGGTTCGGCAGCAATAGCGGCCAAAAAGAAGATGCTCTTGCCAAGTGAGAGGCTAGTTAGAAGCCGCTGTTGCTGCCACCCGAGCCACCAGCCGCGCCACCTAAGAGGCCGCTGTTGACGTTAATTTGACCATTGCTAACTGTGGTACCAACGCCATTGCCGTTGTCTATTTTTACTGAGGCATTGCCGTTGCCATCAAATCCAATGCCTGTTCTAACGTTGCCAATACGTGAGTAGACTTGGCCTGTGGAAGGAATTACAGAAAAGCTGCTGTTGTTATTTCTATTAATTGTTGTAATAGCGTCGTCGAGTGGCGTGGTATAGGTTGGTGGCATAATCACTTGGCGACCATAGCCAAAGACTGGTGAAAGCCCAGCTGAAGCTGCGTAGGGCAAGCTTAAGTGTCCCAGGCCGGTGGTCAGCGACCCTAAGCCTTTTTTGGTGAAGCCGGTTTCGTGACCGTATAGCCTTGATTCTCCCGGTGCTTCCCCGGTATGAAAGCTGCGGCGGCCGTAATTGCCGCTGGCTCCCATTGATTCCATACCGTTGCCTCCACCGTTGACATTGGTGAGGTTCATCGTGCTCGTGTCAAAACTCTGTGCCTGAGCCGCTGGGGCAAGATAGGCGATTAGGCTGATCAGGGCAAATTGACTAGCAAATTTAGCTAAACTACTTTTACTCATGGCTCATTTACCGTGGTTGTTGTTGATACTGAGATCAACTGACCCTTGAGACACTGTTGGCAGGCTGACTCGGCCTGAGGTGAAGATACCGCCGCCATACCTATCAATTAAGTTGTTGACGAAGTTATCGGTGCCGTACATGCCTTGATAGTAGCCACCACCGCTATTGGAGAAGCCAAAGTTGAAGTGTCTGGCGCTGACAGGTAACGGGCTGTTGTCAACCGAGCCGTTTGAAAGTAAACCAGTTTCGGTTTTGCTCAAGCCAAAGTTTGAGCCCATGCCTCTGACTGGATTGCTGCGACTAGTTCTGTTACTGCTGTAATCACCGTCTGCCCTAAGTGCTTGAGGGCCGGTGACCTCACTGTCGTGATATTGCTCGCCAGTAGCGGCCATGGAGCGGTCGGCTTGGCCGCCGCCTACGATGGAGAAACCTGGTCCGCCACCCGGGGGCACGTTAATAACTTGAGGCACATTGGGCATTGAAAGAAACCCTTGAGGGCCGTTAGCACCCATGGTGACACCGCCCACTTGGCTAGTGTCGAAGCTCTGAGCTGATGCAGGCAGCATACTGACTAAGCTCATGCTCAGTGCAGCTAAAGTGAGGCCAGCGGCCTTGCGTGAAATCAAATTATAAATATTTGGCATATTGCCACCTGCAAAGGTAACGACGGTTCTATTAAATGCATCATGGTAATGAGAGAGGCTTATGCGATTGCATCGTACTTGCTGTTGATTTCAGCTGCCGATTTCAACCGTAGTGGCCTTTCTACCCAATTTACTTCATTTAAGTTATGCCCGCTAAGGCGAGCAATAAATCGGGCTTTGAGATAGAAAGATACTAAGCTTAGGCGACCACCTTGTCAATAGGGCAAAATAGGTCAGCAATAGGAGACCCATGCTTTATCTTGGTCTGGAATCTAGCTGTGATGAAACAGCAGTAGCAATCGTTGAAGACGGCCGCAAAGTCATTGCTCAGCGGCTTGTCTCTCAAAACGAAGTGCACAGCAAGTTTGGTGGCGTTGTGCCAGAGGTTGCTGCTCGTCGACACCTGGAAGTAATTAACGACTTAGTGCAAGAAGTGTTTGACGAAGCTAAAGTCGATCCCCGCAGTCTGGCTGGTATCGCTTGCACCACAGGTCCCGGACTAATTGGCACTTTGCTAGTTGGTCTGTCTTGCGCTAAGGCTCTGGCTTGGTCTTATGATGTACCGCTCCTGTCGGTCGACCACATTTTTGCCCATGTCTGCGCCAACTATATAGACACAACTTTAGAACCCCCGTTTGTTGCCCTTGTTGTCAGCGGAGGGCACACCCAAATAATGCATTTTGAGTCGTATCGTAGGGCTAGCATTATCGGGCAAACCCTTGATGACGCCTCGGGTGAGGCCTACGACAAAGTAGCAAGGTTGTTGGGCTTGGGTTACCCCGGTGGACCGGCAGTAGATAAAGCCGCAGCTAAGGGAAACCCCAGGGCCTTTCACTTCCCGGAAGGTGTCGTATCTGGCAGCGATTTCAGCTTCAGTGGACTGAAGACAGCGGTGTTGCGCACTGTGGAAAACCTTAAGGGGGCCGAGCTGCCTGTAGAGGATCTTGCTGCCTCTTTTCAGGATGCCGTTAATCGAGTGCTGTTTCGCAAGACCATTGCTGTGGCCCGCTCTAAAGGAGTTTCTAAGGTTGTCCTAGCGGGTGGTGTGGCTGCCAATAGCGATCTGCGTAAGCGCTTCGAGAGCCTTGCTGACATTGAGTTTTTCCGCCCGGCGCCTGCTCTTTGTACTGATAATGCCGTTATGGTTGCCGCCGCAGCCTTCTATAGTGGAGAGCCTGTGCCTCTTTCCGTCAGTGCATACTCGCGCCAACGTTAGCTTTTCGGCTTCTTGTCTTGATTTTATTCATTTCGGTAACAAAGGGTAATGCCATATTTCTATGGTGATTCCCACAGATTGGCCTATTGTGATATCCCTTGTTCGATTAGTCGTGATAGCATGGCTATATTGACCCCTATAGGGTCATGCGCTGTATATGCAGTGCTTTTTTTGAGGCTCTGCTAAGGAAACCCCTATATCACAGGTGGCACGCTATGGTTTTCCAGGATAAGGACATTAACTGTCGGGACTGCAACAAGGCTTTTGTCTTCTCAGCGGGAGAGCAAGAGTTCTTCAGCGCTAAGGGTTTGGTAAATGAGCCCAAGCGATGTCCTAACTGTCGAATCTTGATGCGTGTGCAACGAAATGGGGATGATCCTGGTCGTACAGCTGAAGTCGCCTGTGCCGAGTGTGGTTCGCCTACTCGAGTTCCTTTTCAACCTAAAGGCTATAAGCCTGTCTATTGCACCTATTGCTTCCGCACGCGTAAAGCTGATGGCGAAGACGGTCAAAAAGACGATACTGATGTTGCTCAGGCTGCAAGCGCTTAGCATTCCGATAGAATTTAAAATTGATTTTTGCTGCGTTGCTGTAAAGAGTTAGAGTTCGTTTTGAACTTTTTAGGGCGCAATTGCCCGTATTTTCAGACTTTTAAAAAGTTTGCTTGTTATTTGGCTAGTTAAGCTGGGCAAGTCAAGTAAACCCTGAAGCAAAGCTTCCATGAATCCATATGTTCTATGTGAAAGTGGGTGCGTATAATAATCGAGTGTTAGTGAAAGCGATTTTGATTGAGTAGCCAAGCGCTTTCAGAGCGAAATTAGGAGCCGCATGCCAGATAATACAGAGCCTTGTCCCAGCTGCGGGCGTCCTACGCCAGTGGGGACTCGCTGCGTCTATTGCGCCACGGTCACAGACCTTGACTTGAAGAGTCTCCAGCTAGATTATCTCAAGCAGAGTGATGCCAAGCCTCCTGAAGAGCCAATGGGCTTGTCTGTCGTGATAGTTGTCGTTAAAACCGGTCAGAAATATACCTTGCGCACTGCTAAGGTGAAAATTGGTCGTGACCCTTCCAATCAGGTAGTTATTCCTGACGACACATTCACCTCTAGGCATCATGCCTGGATCACTTTTGAAGAAGGCGATTTCTGGATTGAAGATCTTGGTTCTACCAATGGTACTTTGCTCAACGGACATCCTGTGGTCAAAAGACAGGTACTTTCTGCCGGCGATAAAGTGAGAGTCGGACACACAGAACTTACATTTGAAGTTGAGAAGAACTGAAATTAAAGGTTAGGGCTTAGGGATGGCTGATGCAGGTGGCGCCAATCGTATTGAGTTAGAGAGTCAAATTCTCTGCTCCGCTTTGCGCACGAGTTGGGCTGAAAATGATTTCAAGGGACAAGTCAAATCTTGTAGCGAGCTGTATCAGCTTTTCCCTGACTTGGTACCTGATTTAAGACCAAATCAGACCGAGATGCCTCGCGACCTCTACACTTTGTTGAACATTGATCGCGATGTTACCCCGTCGGTGGTGGTGGCCGCTTACTTCCGCGTAGCTAAGAAGTTCTTGCGTGAGTCTCTCCCCAAAGAGCAACGTCTTGAGTACTACCGCATTCTTGATGCTGGTTTTATCCTGCGTAAACCGCGTTTGCGCTTAAGTCATGATTTGATCGTCGGTCGGGCTCAACTAGTCGACAAGAAGCACATCCCCGATGACGGCACTTTCGAGCTCATGGAGCTAACCGAAGAGCGTCCGCCACAGCCAATGATGGTGACCACTCAGCCAATCGTACAGCAGCCATTGCCAATGCTCATTGAGTTGCTCAAGGCCGCTCAAATTATTGGATCAGCTGAAGTTCAAGCCTTAACTAATCAAATGCGCAGCTTCCCTGAAGTGCCTGTATCTGACTTGGTTCTCAGCGCTGGCTATGTCAACGAAAACGAAATGAAATCATTGCATCTGGCCGAGTTTCTGCTCAGTCAAGGAAAAATTGACATTGGTCAGTTCTGCGTGGCCATGTATGACGAGCGCATGTCGGGCATCCGCATGGCTGAGTCTTTGCAGGTGCGGGGCTGGCTAGATACCCAAGTTCCTCGTTACGACAAATAGCTTTAAGGCGAAATAGAGTCTCCGACAGCTATTGCGGCTGGCTTGTAACAGCTTTGTCGCTTGCGTAATTTACCCCTTGATTTGTGCCAAAAGTGCTACAATTGCTGGCGCTTGAGGGATAGCCCTAAATATTGTGGCTCAATCATGGCTAGATTAGTGCGTGTTAACGATCATGCTAGAGAACAATCACCCCCGCCATACAGTTAGAGCACAGGGCAATGCGCGTTTTGCTTCGACTACAAATAGCGGTTCGATGTTCTATCGACCCCTAGATCAAAACCCTGCAGTGGCTAAAGGTGATTTGTTTGCCAGCGAGAATCTCAAGTATGGTCGCCTATTAAATTATTTGTCTAAGACTGCATCGCAAGGCGAGAGGCAGTTGCTCGATCAAGACTCTATGGCAGCAGTTGGCTCTAGTTCTACTGGCGCGCAAATGCTTGAGGCTTGGCTCAATTCTGGTAATTTTCCAGAATCTGAAGATGTCGATGGCTTAGAGCAGACTTCCCTCGAAGGCTATTGGCCCAAGACCGACTTTGAAGCTGATGATGATAGTCTTCACTTTGAGCGCGGTCGGCGTGAGGTTGCTGGTCAACATGGGGCCGGGGGACCGGGTGCCTTCTTACGTGGTATTCGCAATAGCCGCTCTTTGAGTAATAAGAGAGTTGCTGATAGCGCTGAATCTGGTATCACTGCATCGATAAAAATGCGTCCCCGGGTGGAAATCAAAGAAAGTAGCAGCGGCCGCGGTAGCGTTGAGACTTTCCCTAGTGGTGCCAAAGTTGTCAAAGACGATATTGGTCGGGTGCAAGAAATCGTCTCTGACCGCGGAGTTTGTGTTGTCCTCGGCTACGACGAGAAAGGGCATCTCTGCTCGTTTGTTCGTCACGATCCCAGTGGAGTGGTGCACTCCCAGGGCGAAGTAGATGGACCTGGTGTTTTGGTGCGTGATGGTCGGGGCCGGGTCAAAGCTCAGGGCGAGTCAATGCAAGTGGACGCCCGTGGTTGTGTCAGTATTACCCGCGAAGATGGACAGTTCTGGAGTATCGACTTAATTCGCTCGGTTCATACTGAGCGTAGACTTTTGCCCGATGCTAATGGTGATTGGATTGCCATGACTGCTCTTTTCTGTTCTGACGGATTCCGCATGACCACAAGGTTCCGTAAAGTTCAAGCTTTAGAGTCGGCGGCTCTCAATCATGCTACGACCTCAAGTCAACGAGCCGATGGCAGTGGAAATTCTGTCACTTCTTCAGCTTCTGCTACCACTGCTAGGTCCAGTAATTTTGTTGAATCAGACTTTAGTCGTGCTGAAGATTCAGGCACCTACCGCTTCTATGGCAGGGATGGTTCAATCATTGATTTCAATTCAGATAGTGAATTAGAGCAGCTCAAGCCCAAGAATGTTCTGCCACCCGGTAGCAAACCGGTGCCACCAGCTCATCGTGGTAAGCGGCAAGCTGGAACCGCCTGGGAAGCTCTACGCGAGTACGTTTTTAACTATCTTGCCGCTTTGTAATGGGCAAAAAATATTTGGTTTGGTGACTAGAGGAAGCGATGACGGCAACCAGCGATATAAAATTTGGCACTGATGGTTGGCGGGCAATAATCGCAGACAAGTTTACTTTCGCCAATGTCGAGAAGGTCAGCTATGCCATTGGCCATTATCTAACCGAGACTTATCTAGACGGCTCTGCGAACAAAGATATTCCGGTCTTAATTGGCTTTGATACTCGTTTTATGGCTGATCAATTTGCTGAGCGTGCCGCCCGCGTGCTTATGGCCATGGGCCTCAATGTCAGAGTCGCCAGTCGCGATATTCCCACACCTTGTATTGCCTGGGCCACTCAAGCTGAGAGCACCTGTGGTGCCCTGCAATTTACTGCTAGTCACAATCCTCCTGAATATTGCGGCGTCAAGTACATTCCACCATATGCAGGGCCTGCCACTAACGACATTACCGCTAAAATAGTCGACAAGCTCAAACATTGCCCCGAGCAAATTGCACTTTCCAGCGACAATCTGCAAAAATTTGATGCCAGCGCACCATATATGGAGGCGGTGAAGAAGCTTGTTAATCTAAAGAAAATCTCTGCCTCCGGCTTGAAAGTAGCGTTTGATGCGCTTTATAGTACTAGTCGTGGTTATATCGACAAAATTTTAGTCGAAGCCGGCATCGAACTAGAGGCCTTGCATGATTTTCGCGACCCACTTTTTGGTGGGGGCATGCCT
>JAUPUU010000557.1 GCA_030917395.1 Cyanobacteriota bacterium erpe_2018_sw_21hr_WHONDRS-SW48-000092_B_bin.40 | reverse complement strand
CCAACTTCGAAATCAAGACCCCTTCTTTTTGTTCGGGATCTGTAGCTAATCGCACCACACTGTCGTGTTCAGAGACACGAACAACCTGGCCCACTACTCCAGAAATTGAAATTACGGCAGAGCCGACTGTGATTTTGTCAGCAGAGCCTTTATCTATAACCACTTGCTCAAACCAATTATCAGGATTGCGGGCCACAACTTCAGCTGAAACTGTTACACGGCCTGCCTTTGATTTCAGACCAAGCAAACTTCTCAATCGGCTGGTATCACGCGACTCTTGTTTAAGACGTGCCAATTCAAGCTCATTTTGAGCCAGTTTGCTCTCTAGAGAGCGAATGCGAGTTGAGGCGTTGAGCAACTGCTCAGCTAAATTTTTAGTCGAAACAAATTGATATTCGCCCTTCGCATAGATAGACGAGAACCAACTAGACACAGACAGAGCCATACCGCTCACCGGCACCGCCACCATTAAAACTAACATGATCAAGAAGAGATACTCAGCAACCGACTGAGATTGAGCCTCTAGATCAGACTCATTTCTAACAGCCACGATCTCTCCTCTAAATCAAATCTGAATCTATTTGTGACACATGCACTGTTCTAGAACGCGCCGGTAGGTTGGATCTGTGAGCATTTTGCCGGTACCGATCGCAACAGAAGAAAGGGGATCATCAGCAACAAATACTGGAACTTCAGTCTCGCTCGAGATCAATTCATCTAAACCTTGCAATAAGGCACCACCACCGGTGAGGACAATACCGCGATTAAAGATATCAGCGGCCAGCTCAGGTGGGGTTCTTTCTAAAGTGCGCTTCACGGCTTCGACAATCGACCACAGCGGCTCTTGCATTGCTTCTCTAACTTCACCACGACTGATGGTAATGGTTCGAGGCATGCCGTTTAACAAGCTCAAGCCGCGCACATCAATTTTGTCGTTGTCTTTAGTTTTAAAAGCTGAGCCCAAACGAAACTTGATCTCTTCAGCCGTGCGATCACCGATAGCCAGACTGTGTACTTTCTTCAAATAGAAAATAATGCTGTCATTGAGTTCATCACCAGCGATGCGAATAGATTCATTGACGACAATACCAGACAAACTAATAACAGCTACTTCAGTAGTGCCACCACCGATATCAACAATCATTGAACCAGTCGGTTCAACCACAGGCAAAGAAGCACCAATAGCTGCGGCCATTGGTTCTTCTGGTAAATAGATAAGGTTAGCGCGAGCGTTTTCAGCCACTGACTTAATAGCAATGCGCTCAACTGATGTCACACCAGAGGGAACGCCAATCGCCATATCAGGATTCTTGATACCGCCGGAGCCAGTCACTCGCTCAACAAACTTTTTGAGCATGATTTTGGCGTACTCAAGATCGGCGACAACGCCGTCTTTAAGCGGTCTTATGGCACGAATTCCCTGGGGTGTGCGGCCGATCATGGCCCGCGCCTCTTCCCCAACCCAACGCACTAAATTGGTATTTTCATCGACGGCAACCACGGATGGTTCGCGCAGAACAACACCTTTGTCATGCACATATATGAGCGTGTTGGCTGTGCCGAGGTCAATACCTAAAGCCGTGCCGAAAAAACTCTTGAACCAGACCACTGATACTCCAGAATAACAAGTGTATATGTAACGAAAGCCGACTAGTATTAGAGCCTTAGTTTAACACTATTTGGCCTTCTTGGCTCTATAACCAAGTATGGCCGAGCGCAGTAAAGTCATCTCTGAGCCGTCGTCTTGCTTGATATGAAAGGCTTCTTCGTCGAACCAGCGCAGAGCACCAGTATATTTACTGCCTTTGCCGTCAAGGGAGAGAAATTCAAGCACAGTTTGCTCGCGAATAAAGCGCTGTAGCTCAGCTGTTGTAGGTGTTTTATTGTCTTGGGTAATCGACATTTAGAGCTTAGTCCGTGACATCTCGGCTGACCAATTTACCAGCTCTAGACTTTTGCTCTGAGATTTGACCGTCCTCGTTTTCAATAGTCTTATGCATATTGACCACATAGCGACGCCCCTTCCAGTTAACCTGGCCACCCGTATGCACTAGATATGCCGAGTGCAGGTAAAGCATACTCATGGTCATACAACCGAATGGGGTAAGCAAGAAGTGATACCACTTCAAACCAGCATGATGGCAAGCGGTAAGTCTCTGCCAGAGGGCAAGTACGCTTATCTGCACAACAACGAGAGCAGTCAAGCTATAGAGCGACTGATCGATATCTCCTTTAAGCCAAAGAGATACAACGTAGGCAAGGAAGAGCCACGGCAGTACAACTACACTGTTGGTGAGAATAATCATCATCACCAAATTAGAAACTTTGCTCTCTATAAATGAATAGAGGTTCTTTGTCCAACCCATCCACATAGATTCAAGATCGGTATACATGCGCACTGAGTAGAGCGTCTTACCGTCTGCCACTTCAATTTTAAAACCTTTCTCTTTGAAAACCCTAGCGATGGCGTGATCTTCAACAATCTCGTCGCGCACACTCTGGTGTCCACCAACTGCTAGATAAGAGCTGCGGCGGCAAAGTATATATTGACCATATGCATAAGCCCGAGCAGCCGTTGGATCATTGACTGTGTGGAAAGGATCGCCAATCAAAAAGGAGCTAAGTAGAACCGGCATCACCAGGCGCTCAGAGAAGCTACCAAGCTCTTGCATCGGCACAAATGACATCAAATCAATTTTGTTATCGATGGCATGACTAACCGAATCGCGCAATGAATGAGGGTGATGGTAAGTGTCAGCATCAGTAAAAATAAAGAACTCGCCAGAGGCATAACCAACAGCATGAGCTAAGGCATTGCACTTGCCAATCCAACCAGCCGGAGCGTCTTTGCCGCGAACAAATTTGACTCGATTGTCACGCAGAGCAATTGCTTGAATAATATCGCCAGTAGAATCGGTGGAACGATCATCAATCACTACCAGCTCAAAATTTGGATAATCTTGGGCTAAGAGCGACTCGATGCAACGAGCAATCTTGGTTTCTTCGTTTCGAGCGGGGACCAACACTGAGACAAAGGGCAATTCGCGCTCTGCCTTCTTACTGCTTTCAACTGGCTTCAAAAGCATGTAGTAGGCCAAAGTAAGGCCATACAAAGCCACAATAAACAATGTGCTGATCAGGAAGACACTAAGTAACATGTCTAATTAACCACCGTAGTCATAGAATCCCTTGCCGGTTTTCTTGCCCAAATGCCCAGCCGACACCAACTGCTTGATTATAGGGCAGGGTCTGTACTTCGGATCTCCAAACCCGTCCTGCAGTGTCTCAAGAATATGCAAACAAATATCTAGTCCAATAAAATCGGCTAGCGCCAGCGGGCCCATGGGGTGATTGTAACCAAGCACCATACCAGTATCGATTTCTTTGGCAGTGGAAAGGCCTTCCATCAAAGCAAAAGCTGCCTCATTGATTAAAACCAGACCAAGCCTGGTGGTGATGAAACCGGGAAAATCTTTGGAGCAAATCAAAGTCTTACCAAGTTCTTCGCCAAAAGTTTTCACTTTCTCTAAAGTCTCAGCCGAAGTATCACAGCCAGGAATCAATTCTACGAGCTTCATGACATGAGCTGGAGAGAAGAAATGCATGCCAATAAACTGACTGGAGCGCTTAGTGGCGGCAGCAAGACTGGTGATTGAAAGAGATGATGTATTAGAAGCGAAAATTGCTTCTTTCTTGCAAATATTGTCAAGGCGCTTAAACAAGTCTTTTTTCAGCTCAAGATCTTCGGCAATAGCCTCAATGACAAGATCACTGTGAGCAGCCAATTGTTCCGACTTGGTGGCGTGAATACGCTTCTTCGCATCAATAAATTGGTCAACTGTAAGAAAGCCCTTCTCCACAGAAGTCTTACCAAATTTTTCTATAGTCGCTTCAGCCTTAGCCAGCTGAGCATCTGATATATCGAAGATTTGCACGCTTGCTGAGGTCTTAGATGCAACCAAAAAGGCTATGGCTGACCCCATGAAACCGCTACCAGCGACAAACACGGTCCCAAATGTACTGGCTCCTGCCATCATGAACTCCCTAAGTGACCTTCAGATCGTACCATCTACATATGGTCCATAATGCTGCAAGCAACACTCTGACAACTGTCACGGCGCTAGGTTCTCAGAGCCGAAACAGGGTAATCAGGAGGAAATCATAAGATCTGCTCATTTTATATAAATGAGTTTAAATCCGGGTCATAGTCAATGAAAGAATATACCTAGGCTATCGACTACTACTTACAAGCCAGTCGGTGTAGTCAAGAGAAGCTCTGAAAAATGTTCACCATCTACTTGGAGAGGCAAATGTTCAAAAAGGTTCTTATTGCCAATCGTGGCGAAATCGCCGTTAGAGTTATTCAAGCCTGCCGTGAATTGGGCTTAGAAACTGTCGCCATATTCTCGGAACCTGATAAAGATGGCAAACATGTGCAAATGGCCAGCGAAAGATGGCGCCTCGAAGGCCAACCAGCAAAAGTTTATCTTGATGGTACGCAAATTCTCGACATTGCCAAACGCTCAGGGGCTGATGCCATTCACCCAGGCTACGGCTTCTTAGCAGAAAATGCTGAATTCGCCAGGCAATGCGCCGAAGCGGGAGTGAAATTCATTGGTCCGTCGCCCGATGTAATTCACCGCATGGGTTCAAAAATTGAATCACGACGAGTGATGGAAAAAGCAGGCGTGCCTGTAGTTCCTGGTACGACAGACCCAGTAACAACCACGGCCGAAGTAATGGAACTGGGCAAGAAATATGGCTATCCCATTGCCATTAAAGCGAGTGCTGGTGGTGGCGGTCGCGGGCTCCGTGTAGTACGCAAAGAAGAAGAAGTTGAACAAGCTCTGGCTGGAGCACAGCGTGAAGGGGCCTCATACTTTGGTAGCGCCGAAGTCTATGTTGAAAAATATCTTGATCAGCCCCGCCACATCGAAGTACAAATAATTGCCGATGAACATGGCAATATCGTCCATCTATTTGAGCGGGACT
>JAUPUU010000081.1 GCA_030917395.1 Cyanobacteriota bacterium erpe_2018_sw_21hr_WHONDRS-SW48-000092_B_bin.40 | reverse complement strand
GGCCTGGCCGCCGGAACAGCCTGCCAAGTGTTTGCCGCCATGGCTGTGATTCTCTTCCTCACCGGTGGTGCCGGATCTGTCGAACCTGTGCAATACGGCTATGCCACCATATCTGCCACCGCTGCTGGGGCCTTGCTCGGCTTCTTGCTCTACAACAAAAACCCCGCCCAGATATTTATGGGCGATACTGGCTCACTCTTTATCGGCGGTCTGATGGCCTGCCTCGCTCTGGCTGGCGGCATTGTGGTCTGGTTTATCCCTCTGACCATGATTTACATAGCCGAGGCCCTTTCGGTTATGGCCCAGGTCACCTACTTCAAATTAACCAAGCCCTACACTCCAGAAAAACCAATGAGCTCCCTCGCTCTGATCAAGCTTAAACTGACCAAGCGCCTGCCCGGCGAAGGTAAGCGATTGTTCCGTATGGCCCCGCTGCATCACCATTACGAAGCGGTCATGGCTGACAAGGGTTGGGCGGAATGGCAGGTAGTAATGGCATTCTGGGGGGTACAGTTGATACTGTGCGCCACTGTATTATTGACTTTCTACTACCGCTAAAATTTTGATGTAAGCTTGATCTCTTTAAGACCAGTACCAACGAAGCTTTTGCCCCAGGAGTCAGTGGGTTGTCAACCCAAATTTCACAGTTAGTCTCTGATTTAGCTTCCCAGGGCAAGTGGGATGAGGCTTATGCTGGCTTGATGCGTTTTGCCCAGCAGAATCCAAGTGGCATGAACGACCCTGATATTCAGTATCAGCTGGGAGTAATTTCTTTCAACAACGGTAAATTGGCCGAAGCTGAGCGCCACCTCAAAACTGCTTTATCAATTGATTCAACCCGGGGCGACGCCCACTATCGCCTCGGCTTAGTTTTGCTCAAAGACGGCCGCCCGGCCGAAGCCATGCCAGCCTTCCGTGATGCCTGCGAGCGCCGCGAAGGATTTGCCGTGGGCCACTTGCATTGGGGCATGGCCCTCATGGCCGGAAATAGCTTCAGAGGCGCCATTGGCCAATTCAACCAGGCGATTAAACTCGACCCCAAACTGAGCGCTGCCTTTATTCAAGGCGGAATGGCTAGTTTCCGCATGGGTCAATTCATGGAAGCAGCTCAATATTTTCAGGCTGCAGTCAACAATGAGCCAGAAATTCCCGAGCCCTTAGTTTGTTTGGGCATCGCCCTATCAGCCATGGGCAATGATAACGATGCCGGAAAGTGTTTCATGCGCGCCTGGCAAGTGGACGGCAAAGACATCACGACTTTGCGTTACGCTGCTTCTGCCATGGCCAATGCAGGCATGATTGATGATGCTGTGCGTCTCTTCCAAGAAGCCGTGGGCATGGGGCACCGCATGCTCACCGCTCGCGAGCGCGCCTTGATTTATAACGACTGGGGCGTCTCACTTTTTAAAGCTGGCCGTGCCGAAGACGCTTCAGACAAGCTGATGGAAGCATCAGACATGGATTCTTCTTGCTTAGAACCAATGATGAATCTTGGTCTTGTTTGCGTTGATTTAGGCGAATACGAACGCGCCGCCGATGCTTTTGAAAAGGCTCTGGCTCTAGAGAAAAACAATAACGAAGTGCGCGTCTATCTCGCTGTCACTTTGATTTTGATGAACAACTGTCAGCAAGCCCTTGCTGTTTTGCAGGAAAAAGAGCAAGATGGCCGCTTCGATTTTTGGCTTGGCCATGCCTATTTGGGCATTGCTAACTATGAAAAAGCCGCTCAATATTTTGATCGCGTTTTGAAAGCAACTCCATCAAACTACCAGGCTATTGACGGCCTGGGCTGTGCTTTGTATCTGTCTGGAAATTATCCAGAAGCAGTGCAGAAATTTAGTCAGGCCATTTCACTGCGCGAAGATTATGCCCTCGGCCACTTGCACTTGTCGCGAGTCTTCGATGAAATGGGAGACACTGAGCGGGGTTCGCAGCATTTGCGCCTGGCCATTCAATACGATCCCGAGTGTTTGAATCCCCAAAAAGAAGCTTTAGATCGCTTGCTCAAAGCTTCTCGCTACGAATTAGTTGAAGCCCAATCTTTGAAAATTCTCGCTATCAATCCTCAAGATGCTGATGTGAGAGTGTCTCTAGCTCGCGCTTTCAAAGAACAGCAGCGCTTAGATGAAGCGATTGATCTAGTTACCACTGTTATTCAAGAAGACCCTAAAAATGCCGTGGCCCGCATTGTCGCTGGTCAAATTTTCTTACTGCAAGGCCGCTTTGTCGAAGCCGATGAAATGTTCCGTGAAGCCGATCAATATTCAGACGGCGACCCTGGTTTGTTCTACTACTGGGGCAAGGCCCTCTCGCTTTTGGGCTTACAAGAATTAGCTCTAGAAAAATATGAGAAAGCTACTGAAATAGACCCTTATGACGCTGACGTTTATGACGCCTGGGGCCAAGCTTTGAAGTCGCTGGGCCGCTTTGCCGATGCTGCTGATGTTTATCGCCGCGCCTCTGAATATATTTAGTTTTTTGCCTGCTGATTGCCTGCTGATTGCCTGATCATTGCCTGATGCTAGCGACATTATGAGCTTGCTTATCTCTTTGGGGCATTTCCAAAAGTGTCAGATTTTTTGAAGAAAAACTGACAGTTTGGATGGGGTAAATAGGTAGTTAGTCCGGGCATATTGAATTTCTGAATTGCTATCTAGTTAATTACCAAAGAGTCCAAATTTACCAATGAAAAAGAATCCAAAGAGCCTTCCTCACCCAGTCATGCAAGCTCGGCAGCCCGCCATTGAGGCTGAATATTTAACCAAGCCCATGCACTTGCAGAACACCAAAGAGCGCTACGAATTTGGCCAGGCCTTGCGGGTTAAATGCTCCCGCGAAGCCCACTCTGAATTTGTCATAGACCGGCCCGGTCGCGAAGACCCCATGGAGCTATTAATTGCCTCCAGTCACGAGCGCATCGAGAGCCTATTGCCTCTACGATACGGCCGTATGGTGGCCTCGCCCTTCGCTTTCTATCGCGGTGCAGCGGTAATCATGGCCGCTGACCTGGCCGTCACTAAAGCCACCGATTATGCCGTGCAATCTTGCGGTGACAGCCACCTGGCAAATTTTGGCGCTTTCGCCACACCAGAGCGCAATATTATTTTTGATATTAATGATTTCGATGAAACTTTCCCCTGCTCCTGGGAGTGGGACTTGAAGCGACTGGCCGCCAGCTTTGCCATTGCCTCTGCCCACAACGGACACAAGCGCTCAGAGGGCATGGCTACAGCCGCCCGGGTAGTGGAATGCTATCGCGACAAAATGGAAGAGCTTTCAAAAATGACTTGTCTCGATGCCTGGTATTCGTATCTTGATTATGAGGCTCTGATTGAACTTACCGACGACAAAGTGCTGAAGAAAAGACGCAAGAAAGTTTTGAAGAAAGCTTTAGACCGCGACCATGCTGAAGAGTTCGTTAAGTTGGCTGCTGTGGTTGAAGGCACTCCGCGCATCAAAGACCAGCCTCCTTTGATTTTTCATGAAGAGAATAGTGATACGCCTGAGTATAAAGCGCGCACTGTGTATGCAGTTGAGAAGTATCGCGACTCTCTTAGCGTTGAGCGTCGTATTTTGTTTGATCGTTATCAGTTTGTCGATAATGCCTTGAAAGTCGTTGGTGTAGGCAGCGTTGGTACCGTTTGTGGTATTGCTCTATTTTTCGCTTCCGAAGAAGACCCGCTCTTCTTGCAGGTGAAAGAGGCGCGCAAGTCGGTGCTTGAGCCTTATTCGCACTTCATAAATCAGGGCTCACATGGCGAACGAGTTGTTACCGGTCAGCGCATAATGCAAGCTGCCACAGATGTCTTTCTTGGCCATTACATTGGCGAAGGCGGCAAGCATTTTTATGTGCGTCAGTTACGTGACGTCAAAGTTAAGCCAATGATTGAGATTTTTAATCACAACAATATGATGGGCTTTGCTCGCAACTGTGGTTGGGCCCTGGCTCGCGCTCACTCTCGCTCTGGCGACCCCGCTATCATCGCCGGTTACATAGGCAAAGGCAATGTCTTCCCTAAAGCTATTGCAGAGTTTGCCGATGCCTACCGCGAGCAGAACCAGCTTGACCACGGCAAATTGCTGCAGGCCATTAAAGAGGGCCGTATCGACGCTGAGACTGTTTGAGACTGTTTAGTGCTTGTCGGGCCCTTACATTTAGCGGTTAACTATTGCAGTGTACGGGTTTTTACCGTACACTGGGAAGTGTAGCCAGGAGAATGCGTCATGTCCATCGAGCTGAAGAAAGAGCGCCTAGATTTGCGACTGCCACCGGCCGTTAAAGCGCTGATTGAAAAAGCAGCCGAGTTGCAAGGGCGTAGCGTATCTGACTTTGTGGTGGCTG
>JAUPUU010000556.1 GCA_030917395.1 Cyanobacteriota bacterium erpe_2018_sw_21hr_WHONDRS-SW48-000092_B_bin.40 | reverse complement strand
TGACACCGTATCTGCGCGAACAGATGAACTCCGGTCGATTAGCCATTCACTAGAAACTAGTCTATTTACCATTCACCTGGTCAATAGCCTGAGCTAATTCGTCTCCTGGGAGACTGCCAGGCTCATTGAACAGCACTTTACCCTTGCCGTCGATCATTACGATTGTAGGATAAGCATGCACAGCAAACTGTTTAACTAGAGCAGCGTTAGCGGGATCTTCAGCGTCATAGCGCTTAAATGAAATCGATGTATAGCGGCTTTTGGCAGCCTCAAAGGCAGGCTCCATCTGCTTGCATGGCCCACACCAGGTGGTGTAAAAATCTAGCACCGTCTTCACTTGCCCACCAGCCGAAGGCTTGCCGCTAGCAGAGCTGATCGGAGTATAGGCGCCAGCTGTAGCCGAGCCATTGGCGCCATTGTTAACGCCAGAGAGTTGATTCAAACCAGCAGTAGCCTGCCGGGCGAGACTACCTCTATCATTGGCGATTACCCATTGATACTCTCGCTTGGCCTCACCTACTCGCGTGAGACATTGGTTGCACAGTGCGATGTAGTAATGACAAAGTGCATTGTTTGGGTATTTAGCAGAAAGTGCTTTGAAGTCGTTAAGCGCACCTTGATAGTCTTTTTTCTCATACTTGCTTTTAGCTATGGAAAAGACATCGGGAGCCGCTAATGCTGGTTGAAAGGATCCTACGACAACCGCTCCGCCAAAACCAACCAATGCAGCCACAAGGCAGACCGACAAACGCACTTTCCAGTTAGATCTCAAACTACTACTCATTCTCGGCCTCTCAATTACTTTGGATGAAAAAGGAGATATTCTAGTTACTGATACATCATGCGCATGGTTGCCTTGTCTCGGTCACTGAGCTTTAGAACTGGCGCCTTAAAATACATTGCATCTAGCCCAGACGGCGAATGCCCCCCAATTCCTAGTGCATGCCCAGTTTCGTGCAAAGCCAAATTATAAAGTTTGTTCTTATCGACCTGAGACATGTTGTTGCTATTGTAGCTAGGACTTGTCAATCGCACAAAACTCTTGGTCATTATGTCTTGCCCAGCAGCGTTGACGCTGTCCTGGTTATTAGTTTGCCCACCGGCACCAAAACCAATTTGCCCGGGAGCATTAGCTCTCTGCACAATGATATTAGCGCCCTCAGGGGTAGACCATTGCTCCATGCGGATGGGCGAACCTGAGAAACTGCACCACTGATACATGGCTTGAAAAATCAAATAGCGCAAATCATAAGAAAAACCCGATTGCTCTGTGGTGTCAACATAAACTTTGACGCTGCCCGGAGTGGCAAAACGCTTCATCGGACCACACTCCATGTAGTTAGGAGTATTTGGGTTTTCAGTGGAGCGCCAATTGATCATGCGCTGCAGATCATCGGCGTACTCTTTATCGTAGGCAACATTAGTGCCAGGATTGTACTGAGCTTGATCTACGCACTTTTGAAAATTATCATGGGAAGCCTGCCAATCGCGGGTAGCTCTGTCATATTGACCCGAAGCATCAGTAGCAATAGCGCGCACATAATAGAGATCAGCCAAGTTCTGAGCGGCATCATAAGGGCAGCAATTAATAGCACTGGTGAAGTAATTAATCGCCATATCATAGTTCTGTGCTTCTTGAGCAGCTTCACCTTGCTGTTTGTAGGCTTCAGCCTGCTGGTTGTAACCAAAGAACAGCGCATGAGCCGGCTGCACACTAATCAATGCAGCAACAAGAGTTGCCAGCGCTAGGGACAAACGGGAAATTCGCAACGAATCCTGAATGGGGGCTTTAGGTTTAATCATGACTCTTTTTCTTCAATCTCGACACTTATCAGTGCAAAAGTCTAGCATGACCCTTCTCTAGAGCCCACAGTTAACAACTCGGCAACGACTTAAGCCTATCTTCAACCCAGTCGTCAACGGGAGAAAGGTCATGGGTGAAAATCGGCGCCAGCGCGAACAAGATAGCGATAAAAAGCAAGATCAAACCGAGGGTTCGAGCAACTTACTAATTTCAGAGTCAATCCCCCTGAAATCAGCCCTGAAAACTAATGGCGGCTGCCAGGAACGCTCAAAACTGACATGTTTACCAGAACTAGAACTTATTGATATGAAGCCCCTAAAAGATCTTAGTAAATTTGGAGGAGTGCATATTGATTCTAGCGGTAAGGCCGAGTTAATAGGAGCCGACCTGCAAATTCGCTTTTCATATGGCCCTTCAAGCGATAAAGAATTATTCAAATGGAGCGGCAACCAGCTAGTGCAAATTGTCACCCCAGACAAAACCTTCACCTACGACAACGAAGCCAACGTCTGGCGCATAAAAAACGCCACGAGCCCATTGATGTCAAGGCAAGACGCCCAGTCAAACGTACACGAAGCAACTTTTAGCCAGGGCCTGGTGACAAAAACTTACGAATTAAGCGGACCAATAACAATTGACCGCCTATACGAGCAGTACCAAAAATTCTTGCAAGAGGCAGCACCGGTCAATGGCTATCTCACTCCCGAAAAAGTACAAGAGGTGAAAGAGAGACTAACTGAACGCGAAGGTGCTATTCCTTTTGCCTATCTCGACAGTGTTGGTGTTCCCACTGCCTGCATTGGCTTCAATCTGCTTCGACCAGACGCAAGAAAGCGCTTTGAAGAACTCGGAGTAGACTTCGATCAGCTTAAAAAAGACGCCTATGTCAGCAAAGCGAACAAATCAGTAATGCTTACCCCAGAACAGATGGACAAATTGCTTGAGCAAGACATTACAGACACCTTCAAAGAGACCCTCACGATCTATCCCAACTTTGCTAGTCACCCCAAAGAAGTACAAGACGTCATGCTCGATCTAACCTTCAATATGGGCTCTGATCGCCTGCGCAAGTTCAAGAATATGAACTCGGCCCTCAATAAAAATGACTACAAGACAGCAGCAAGCTGCCTACAAAAGTCAGAATATATTCAAAGCGGACAAACTGGCTGGCGGGGTGAAAACAACCTCAAAGTCATACAACAAGCCGCCCTCAATTATTGAATGAACAAAACAAAGCAAATGACAAAGAGAAGCAGCAGTGAATCTTTTTATTGAAATTGACAGCAGCAGCAATCTGCCACTCTACAAACAAGTGGCCAATGCCATAAAAGACAGCATCGACAGTGGACGACTGCAAGAGGGCAAGGCGGTGCCGTCGACAAGGCAGCTCTCCGTTCATCTAGGGGTGTCTCGCATTACCGTGGTGCAAAGTTACGAGCAGCTAGTTAGCCAGGGCTATCTCAAAGTAATTACAGGCACAGGCACCTTTGTCAGCCGTAGAGAGAAAACGCAGTTACCAACTAGCCCAACCAAAGCCAATATAAATCACTTTTCAAAGAGATCACTGTCTCAATACGGCACTCGTCTAATAGCAGGAGAAAACCAACAGAACCAAGCTGAGACCGCGTTCGGCTTGCCACCAACCCAACTCTTACCTCTAAGGCAATGGCAGAAGCTG
>JAUPUU010000555.1 GCA_030917395.1 Cyanobacteriota bacterium erpe_2018_sw_21hr_WHONDRS-SW48-000092_B_bin.40 | reverse complement strand
GCTATCTTTTTCAAAGAAAATAGAAAATCACATTGGGGCTATTTGGTATTTTGTTCACCATTACAACAAGTCCCTATCGGTCGCTACTGCATGAGGGTTCACTACAATCTGCAGGACTACCGAACCTTAAAAGGGCTGCCCTGCATGTACCAACTTTGAATGAGTTTATTCAAGACCTGCCACGCTACCTGCATGATAGGATTTTTCATTTTTGGGAAAGTTTTAAGGGGGTAGTAAGAACCCCCCTGTTCCATGTTTACGATAAAAAAATAGAGGAGCTGCTCGTTTCGATTTGTGACTCATGGGAAACCTGTCTTTCTTTTCCTGGCCGATATCACTCGGCACCGGGTGGAAGTGTCCATATATTCGCTAACCCCGGGGATGCACCGTTAGATAAAGGGCAGGAATTGGATTGGAATGAGATAAACAAGGCGAGATCACTGATGGCAGCCAAATTTTACAAGCTTCTTGAAGTGATAAGGAATGAATATATTGAAATTGATATTGACTTGCTAAGTAAGAATGCGTGGAAAGAATACATAGAATTTCAAAAAGAAATGCTGGATGAGCTAGAGAGTGATGCTTAACAATCGGCTGCACAGCGACCGGTTTTCCGCCGCTTTACGGCTCCAAAGCGGCGCGTGAGCCGGGCGATAAGCCGAGAAGGATCAGTACGAAATCATGACCCCGCCGCCAATCTTTGACGCAAATTCGCTTATCAAGCTTGCTGAACGTACTGAATATGAAACCTGGCTTCTTGAGGCTGTTTACGCAATTATCCAACAAGAGCTATTTCCGTCTTGGCCTGATGGGGTTATTTACCCAGTAGGCAAATCAAAAGCTCAATTCTTTGTGCACGGGCGTATCAATGCCATCATAGGCGATTGGCGGCCCGGTTTTTTAAATGCAGGGGCACCTCTTGTCTTTGTTTCGACCTTCAAGCTTCTCGACATGCTCATCGAATGGATTCTTGAAGAAAATGGGATTCCATCGACCTTTAGTTTTCATCAGAAGTTGCAACACCTTAAGGGCTCACCCATCTTTCCCCCAGTGATCGAGTCCCGAACTTGGCTAAAGGAGCGTCTCACTGGTCTTTACAGCACGCTCGAGCCGCTCCGCGGAACTATCATTCATGACAAGCATTTTACCGCAACTGACGGTTCCATCCGAGTCGCCAGCTCGAAGAAAGGAGTCATAGGGCCACTTTTTGAGATCAGTGCTTCTAGCCTTAGGAAACTCGCTGTTACGATAGTAAGCCTCCTAAAGTACGTCGATGGTACTTGGCACCTCGATGGATTTCGAGAAAAGATACTGAGGCATGACTTGGATGAACTCGCGGCGTTGCACAGGCTACCACTCTTGGGCCAGAAGCCTCCCTTCCATACATGCGTGCGAGTGTACCTGTCGGGCTCCGATCCACTTCTCATCGATCTGATGTCGATACGGAGTGACCTTGCTGCGAGATATGTGAATCAGGACTGCTCTTTTGACTTGCGCGTATTGATGGTCAGGGACGAAAATGTTGTCGAAGCTTACCTTTTTCCTTGGTCCGTCTGCGCAGGCCAGGGCGCTGACTGGAACCGTATAATCAATGTTCAACGATATAGAACTGCAATACCCGAAGACATCCAAATCGAGCATCTGCGCACCAATGTCGGCTAACAAGCGCATGCACAACGGACCACCAAAACGCTACGCGTTTCGGCGGCCGGTGATGCGCCCCGATAGGCATCCCGTAACTCACTCTACCTTTGAACACTTGATTTCAATATCCGCACGGAGGAACTGCCATGCTGTTCATAACGAATAGGTTTCCGAAAGGTTCGATTCAAACTAAAGCAGGTAGAAAATTTGAGTTTGATCTGAAAAATAACGCTCCAAGCAACTCTGTATTTTTCTGCAAGAGAAATGCTGACGGAAGTCTTACAGAGGTTGGCGGAATGAACTTTCTGTCAGAACTCAAAGGCTCTAAATACCGCCAAATCGTGCTCTACATCCATGGGTTCTCCAATCTTCCAGACAGTATTTTTGAAGCCGCATCAGAGTTTCAGAATCTATGCGATCAAAAGGATGCAGAAGAGGTTTTGGTTGTTCCCGTAATCTGGCCGTGTGATAACGACCTGGGAATTGTCAAGGACTATTGGGACGATCAGAAGTCCGCAGATGGAAGTGCATTATCGCTATCGAGGGCGTTAAGTCGATTCCTTGAGTGGAGAGAGTCAAATCTAAACTCGCCAGATACTGACCCTTGCCTAAAACGTATCAACGTTCTTGCTCACTCCATGGGGAATAGAGTACTCCGAGAAACTCTGTGTGCATGGGATAAATATGATCTTGCCAATGGCATTCCACTTATATTTCGCAATACTTTTCTTGTTGCAGCAGATATAGAGAACGAATCTATTCATCGGACTGAGAGAGCCAAATTAATCTGTGATGCATCGCGAAATGTGGTTGTCTATTTTGCTTCCGATGATTTGGCGTTGCGCGCAAGCAAAGCAGCAAACTTAAAGAACAAGATTGCCTCTCGTCGCTTAGGACATACTGGACCGGAAAACATGGAGTTGACGCCCAAAAATGTCTATGTAGTGGACTGCGATGACGTGAACAATACTTACGACAATCCGAAGGGGCATTCATATTTTCGGAGTGGGAAAGAAAAAGGAAAACCCGGCTTGGTTTCGCTCATGTCGGCAAATAGATGAAGCCCCAAGGCAGGTGAGAACCGTAGAGGGTTTGCGGTATCCTTGCAGAATCCAGAACACCGTAGAGGAGCCAGCGTGCCATGATCCGTTTTCCGC
>JAUPUU010000554.1 GCA_030917395.1 Cyanobacteriota bacterium erpe_2018_sw_21hr_WHONDRS-SW48-000092_B_bin.40 | reverse complement strand
CGCTCAAACTTATAGGGATAGGGGTTGATGCCCTGTTCTTTTAAGGCGCTTAGTTTCTTCAAGCGATCGGTTTTAAGTTTGCTCGCTGCTTCTGCTGCGGCGGCGGCTTTCTTGGCTTGTGCGGCCAGAGCTTTGGGTGACTCGTTATTGCCCGACATCTTGATTTCGTATCCCCGAGAAACTACATATATACGCTTGGTACACTCAAACCACTATTCTAGTATTAAGTCGGCCGAGCACTGCTTCAATCGTGGCGAATAGCGCAAATTTGTTACTGAAACTGGCATCATCAGCGAGCTTGGGCAGTGTTATAATTAGGCCTTGTCAAATTTATAGCCGAGTGCTGGAGTGACCGATTAGTTGGTAACTTTCTAGCGCCGAACTCGGGTAATTTTTCAGTTATATGTTCATGTTTCAAGGATTCTGTTTTCGCTAAGAGGTAGTTCGTGGTGGTTGATTCAACAGGCAATGCGGGCGGTTCTGGTAATAGTGGTCAGCGAATAGTCTCGGTCGAGTTGCGCGACGAGATGAAAAAGTCTTTCATCGACTATGCCATGTCAGTTATTGTCAGTCGCGCTATTCCTGATGTTAGAGACGGTCTGAAGCCAGTTCACCGCCGCATTATTTTCGGCATGCACGAACTAAATCTATCGCCCAGTGAGAAGTTCAAGAAGTCGGCCCGTGTGGTCGGCGACGTTATGGGTAAATATCACCCCCACGGCGACTCTTCTATCTATGAAGCTTTAGTACGGATGGCTCAGCCTTCGGCCAGTAGATATGTTTTGGTTAATGGTCACGGAAACTTTGGTGACCTCGATAACCCACCGGCTGCCATGCGTTATACCGAGTGTAAATTGGCTCCTCTTGCCATGGAAACCCTGGAAGATATCGACGCTGAAACTGTCGATATGCGACCAAACTTCGACGAATCGTTGAAAGAGCCATCGGTGTTGCCATCTCGTGTGCCAATTCTTCTGCTCAATGGTTCTTCTGGTATTGCCGTGGGCATGGCCACCAACATTCCCCCTCACAATTTGACTGAAGTTGTAAACGGTACTATCGCTAAGATTGACAATCCAGAGCTTACTTCTCGTGAATTGATGGAGTGGATCAAGGGTCCAGATTTCCCAGGCGGTGGTTCAATTCTTGGCACTGATGGAATCGTTGAGGCCTTCACCACCGGTCGCGGCTCTATTCCTACCCGCGGCACTGCCACTATCGAGCAGATTCCAGGCTCCGGTGGCCGTCAGTCGAAAATGGGCATTGTCATCACAGCGCTTCCTTATATGGTTGGACCAGAAGCTTTCACAAAGCGTGTGGCTGAACTTGTGCGCGATGAGAAATTAACCGGTATTTCAGATGTTAACGATGAAACTGACAGATCTGGTATGCGTGTTGTTATCGAGTTGAAGCGTGATGCAAACGCTCAAGTTGTGCTCAACAATGTCTATAAATACACTCAGCTGCAAGGTTCCTTCCCCGTAAACACACTGGCTTTGGTGAAGGGCAAACCGGTCACTCTAGAGTTAGCTGCGATGATTCAAGAGTTCATCGAGCACCGCGTTGATGTGATCACCAGACGCACCCGCTACTTCTTGCGCAAAGCTGAAGATCGCGCTCACATCCTCGAAGGCTTACTCAAAGCAATCAACAACATCGATGAAGTCATTCGTCTGATTCGTAAGTCTGATTCAACTGAGAATGCTCGCGGCGAGTTGATGTCCAAGTTCGCTCTGACTGAGCTGCAAGCCAATGCCATTCTCGAAATGCAACTGCGCCGCTTGACCGGATTGGAACAAGCGAAAGTTGAAAAAGAACAGGCTGAAACCCTGGCAAAAATTGCTGACTACCGAGATATTCTTGCTAATCGCAAACGTATCGATGAAATCATCAAGCAAGAATTAAGCGAAATTCGCGATAACTACAAAGATGCTAATGGTCAGAAAGATGCGCGTCGCACAGTGATTGAAGGTGGTGGCTCCGATAGTGAACTATCAGCCAAAGACCTGACACCAAACGAGCCAATGGCTGTCTTCATCACCAAGCAAGACTATATCAAGCGTATCTCTCTTGATAGCTTCCGCAGACAGCGCCGCAATACTCGCGGTGTTACTGGGGTTAAGACCCGCGATGAAGACGATTTGCAGCACTTCTTTGCTGCCAATATGCACGATAGATTGCTGGTCTTCACTAACCGTGGTCAAATCTTCCCATTAGAAGTTATGGATCTACCAGAAGGTGGTCGTACTGCTCGTGGTTTGGCTCTAGTCAACCTTCTGCAGTTGCGTCCTGAAGAGACAGTCACCACAGTTATTCCGGTTTCGAGCTTCGATCCTGATAGCTATTTGATCATGCTCACCCATCAGGCTTATATCAAGAAAGTGCAAATGTCTGAATTTGCTAACATCAGAAAAACAGGCATTATTGCTATCACCCTTAATGATGGTGATGAACTTGGTTGGGTTCGACCATCGGCTGGCAAGAGCGATATCATCATCGGTACCGGTGATGGTATGTGCATTCGCTACAGCGAAGAAGAACTTAGACCGTTGGGGCGCTCTGCTCGCGGCGTACGTGCAATTACCTTGCGTGAAGGCGATCGTATTGTTGGCTTCGATGCTCTTGAAACCTTCGATGATACTTACTTGTTGGTTGTCACCAATGACGGCTTCGGCAAGCGCATCAGATTAGAAGAATTCAGACAGCAAGGTCGTGGCGGTATTGGCTTGATTGGTACCAAGTTCAAAAATGCTAGCTCAAGACTGGCAAGTTTGCGCGTTGTACGACCTGGCGATGAAATGATTATTGCCACCGCCAATGGTGTTGTGGTTCGCCAGCAAGCTGATGCCATCAGTATTCAAGGTCGGATGGCCACCGGCGTTAAGATGCAGCAAGTGGGCGAAGACGATATGGTTGTCTCAGTCACACCTGTGGTGGCGGCAATTGAATCTAATAATGATGCCAACAATGACTCTGGCAATGACGCCAGTGATGATGATGGTGAAGACGACGGCAAAGCCGAAGCCAAGCCAGAAACCAAATAGTTCAAGGTTGAACACCTAGAAGAAAAAGACAAAAAGGAAAAGCTCAGAGTTATCTCTGAGCTTTTCCTTTTTGAGCTGTTTTGTCTTTGCCTGAAAAATCAGGAAAGAAAATCAAGACATTGATCGACTGATTGGCCTGTCTGTTTGCATTTGGACAAGCACCAATTGATAGACATTTGTCGAGCTAGAGCCAGGGTTCCCTCTGACGTGGCACGACCACTGAAGCACTTGCCTAGAAGTCGCTCAAGTTCTTGTTGGTAGTCTTTAAGATTGGTAGGCAGGCTTAAGACGAAATTGCCGTCTTCTGCCACAGACAAGAGTTCTTCTATGCCGTTTGAGGAAGCAGGAGAGAAACTTGGAGTGAAACGAGTTTGAAGTGTGTTCATAGTGTCACCTGGTCTTAACAATGGTTGGCGCAGTGAATCGCCATCGAGGTAAATCTTTCGGGGGGCTTTCCCTTAGAGTTACCTAAACTATATGCTAGTTATCATAACGTTACGACATGTTTTTTTACAAGTCGTAGAACCCGCAATATCGTGGCTTTCTTTTCGCCTGCAGTGGGAGTTCCCCCTGAAAACCACTCAAAAGAAGTCATATCCCCTAGTGCGATAGGGGAAAGCCTTATTTTTCTGGTTAATCCGTCACAATCGATTTTGTAAATGCTGTTTACAAAACTATGCAATTTTTCCTCGATTTTCCATTTTGCCGAAAGCTAAGCCAGGTTTGGCTTGAACAGCTTGCGGTTGCGATTAGGGCCGCTTGACAATGGGTATATAGATAGTTCGTTAAAGAGTACGGAGCAGCGTCTATGCGGAAAGAGAAGCAAACACCAACAGAAGACCTTAAGGCCGAAGCTAAGAGCGAGGCGGATCTTGATATTCTGCAGGTGCGACGGGTCGTCGCTGGCAATCCAAATACCCCCAGGCAGGTTCTGGCCAGGCTTGCTGATGACAAATCGGCAAGTATTCGCCGTGCTGTGGCTGAGAATCCACGAACACCAGTCGAGCTTCTTAAAAAGCT
>JAUPUU010000553.1 GCA_030917395.1 Cyanobacteriota bacterium erpe_2018_sw_21hr_WHONDRS-SW48-000092_B_bin.40 | reverse complement strand
GCCCGAAGACTGACGAGCCTATAGCTCACACCAGAT
Source organism: Cyanobacteriota bacterium erpe_2018_sw_21hr_WHONDRS-SW48-000092_B_bin.40 (assembly GCA_030917395.1). Classification (GTDB taxonomy): domain Bacteria; phylum Cyanobacteriota; class Vampirovibrionia; order Obscuribacterales; family Obscuribacteraceae. The sequence continues at coordinate 2,864 of JAUPUU010000553.1, read as the reverse complement.
CGCTCTGGGAGACGGAAAGCTGCCAGCTTCCAGAGCGGTTGACCATAGGGTTTCACCCTGAAGAACTCCACTTCAGCGCTCATACCTCATTGATAGCTCGTGCATCCATTTTTTAAAAAATTCACTCTATTACTGCATATAATATTACAGCGATCATCACGGCAAATTAGGCAGCAGTAACTAATTGGTTAGCTCCAGCTGTATTCCAGACTCCTGTCATTTGTGCTAGATTGCAATTCAGAGCTTGTTCCAAAGAAGTTTTTTTGACAGCAGTTCAGTCAATCCCTGTTCAGATGACCCCAGTTCAGACTATTAATGCCAGTACCTCCTCTAATTCTCGTTGCCGAAAATAATCGCAGTGATCAGCAAGTGTTTAGACACTTACTAGATAAATACGACTATTGTCCGCAAATAGTATCCTCCGGGAAAGCAGCCTTAGAAGTTGTGCGCAACACTAGATACGCTGTCATTTTGCTCAGCCTCAACCTGCCTGATATGGATGGCCACGAATGCGCCAAGGCTATTAAAGCTATTGACCTAGAGCTGACATCGCAAACTCCTATTGTCGGCGTCGCTGACAAAGAAGTAGATGAAGAAACAATCAAAGCTAGCGGTGTGAGCTTAAACGACTACCTGTTCAAGCCCATTTCACCAGAAGCCCTACGCAAAATTTTACTGCGACATGCCTACGAGCCAAGACGCCCCAATCTGAAGACGCTCATTCCGCTCTCGATCGAAGACGCCACCATACCGCCGTCTTTCGACGACTAAACATCACAAGCCAATTGCCTGTAAAAGCGCGTGGGCTTGCCGTTGCACTTCCAACTGCTCCAAATATGGCAGTCGTTTGAAATAGTCGGGAAGGTCGGTGGGCGGCTGCATGTAGCGCAGTTCGTCGGCTTCGAATACTTTCAGCAGTTTCAGATCTGGATCTAATCCCATAACCTTTTCGCCAGCATATTCAGAGCGTTTGAATAAATCAGGCAAGCCAGCAGGTTTTCCTTTTATGTACATGCCAGACATGTCCGCCGCGCTAGCATCAAAGGCAAAAAGCTTGCCTGTAGCTGGTGTTCCAGCATAGGTACTAGCATGTTTAAATGACGACATCACATCGGCCAAGCAAGAACTGGCATCCTCAGCTCTTTTCATTGGAGAAGCAACATAAAGCGGCATTTCATATTGCTTACCATGCAAATAAAAGTCTTCCACAATCTTGGCTCTCTCCGGTGGTCCGCCATGAAAAGCCAGACGAGGCATGCTTTCACCAGCCTGTTCCACCCTGGTCACAAGACCTTTAATATTGTGCTCTGCAGTAGCTTGTAATTCTTCCAAAGGACTATGAAACAGCCTCTCTTTGCTCAGTTGCACGAAATCAGGTCTGGACGCCTTCGCCTCAACAAACAAAGCCTTTTCCGTGCCAGTGGAAAGCGATTTGGCTTCACCGGCCCCTTCAAATAGCTGTCCCACATTTCTTGCGCGCCCGAAAACACCTCCCCGCAAAAGTAGCGTGGCCGACAATGCTAATGCCGCACCTCCGATCACATACTTACCAGTCTCCTGACTGCGCTCAAAGTCTCTAGCGGCTTGAGAAGCAGAGAGCACGAGGTTACCTTTGCCATCACTACTAAACAACGGTTTTGCTGCTGTAAGGCGCCGCTCAACAGCCTCTGAACCCAGTTCTGAATCAAGCACAGATGACCAGCGCCGCTCTAACCAGGAGTCACTTTTGCTGCTAGCACCGAAATTGTTCTTCAGTCCATCATAAAGCTGACCGAGAAAACCTTGCTGCTCCAGGCTGACTTTGAAGTTCTTTTCTGCGGTGGCAAGTGGTTTAGACAGACTAAGCAAATCGAGCTGTGGCTGCTCGGCAAGATTCTTAGCGTCATTGTCATGATCAATATCGCCAGCCATTCTCAAGCCCTGTAGGAATTATTACTGTGCTTGTTGCTTCAAAGCCTTATCAACAAGTTGAATTTTAGCAGCCAGACTGGCTACTTCACTATATTGAGCGCGGCCATTAATGCGCTCCATCTGATCACCCAGGGCTTGTTTCTTCTTGATCAATTTGTCAGTTTTGATCCAGTTCTTCAAAGAACGAGCTGCGGCGCGCTCTTCCCAACTACTCTCGGCGCTGTTAAAGAGTTTTTGCTTACCTTTTTCGCTCTCAGAACGTGCTTGTTTCTGCTCTTTAGTAGCATCATTTGATTTTTTCAGACCAAATTTCAAATAGCCTGTGTCTCCGCTATCACCGGGGTTTTGTTTGTTTTTATCAAGACCCAGCAACTTAGCGCCTTCGGCTGTTAGTGTCTTAGGGCGTAGATCGGCTTGTTTCGCTTTGGTTTCTTCGATTGACTCGCCTTTAACGGCTCTTCTCAGACCGCCAGCTTGGCCATTTACAGCATCGCCAGCGTTGACACCATTGTCTTTCTGCAACTTGGCAGCGCGGCTCGACTTAATGTCATCCATCACCGCGAAAGTGGCTCCCAAAGCCATCAAGAAAAATGGATTGCACATAGCCAGACCCATAAATGACATTTTGTCGCGGCTGCCGACTTCTTCAGAAAGCTTGTGCTGCCGCACTTGCTCTAGGGTCATCTTGCCATACTTGGCTGGATCACTCTGCTTCAGGGCCTGCAATTCTTTGCTTGGACCCATGACGCTAAGAAAAGCCAATGCACCGACGGCACCAGGAGTCTTATCTGCAGCATCAGAATTTTTGGCACCAGCAAGGGCTGCTGGACTTTTTTTAGCTTCAGCTCGACGCATAGCTTCGGCTCTTTCAGCTTCGGCTCGGCGCTGGGCCTCAGCCCGCATAGCGTCATTGCGCAAAGCTTCGGCACGGTTCATTTCGGCTCGCCGTTGGG
>JAUPUU010000080.1 GCA_030917395.1 Cyanobacteriota bacterium erpe_2018_sw_21hr_WHONDRS-SW48-000092_B_bin.40 | reverse complement strand
GTGCTACCACTTGTGGCACTGGTAGCACTGGTAGCACCAGTTGTAGCGGTAGGACCACCAGGGCCGGGAGGACCTGTAGTAGCAGTACCACCAGGTCCACTTACGCCAGTCGGTCCAGCTGGGCCACCAGGGGCACCAATGGAAACCGGACCAGCGGTGTTAGTGATTGGATAGGTGTATAAGCTCTGGAAACGAATCAGGCCGTGTGCCACGCCCTGTTGATTGGAAGCTTCACTGCCCATATCGAGGCTGAAGAACACCATAGGTGCTGGAATGCGAGCGATTAGAGTAGTTCTAACGCTAGCAAATGGACCAGGGGATGAACCTGCTCCGCCTGCACCTGGAGGTGGAATTGCGCCACCAGTAGTAGCACTGGTAGTGGATGTGGTACCAATTGGACCGTTGGTGCCAGTAGTAGTAGTCTGACCTGCGCCGTTACCAGCGCCATAGTCTTCATATGTGATCAATTCTGCATTGAGAGATTGAATCACCGTGCCGTCGATAGGGTGAGTGCCGAGGGCTGCTTGCATGGCAGAAACCGCTTGACCTACAGTACCTTGCTGACCGGCAGCCCTCGCGCAGTCTTTACATGCTCTGTCGCACATGTCAGCCGCGAAGACTAAGACGGTGATATTGAGAGCCATTGCGCAGATTACAATTAAAATTGAAACTACAGCAGCTAGCTCGATCGCAGTGATACCTTTAAGCCGCTCTCGGAGCAACTTACGACTTGAAGGTACCGATTTTGGTTTATTAACCACCGAACCGCCTCCTGAAAAGGATGGTTACACGTATACATCTCCTAACATACCTACCCTGCGTGAAGTGAGGGTGAAACGAAAAAAAGAACCGACCCTTTCAGGCCGGTTCTTCTTTTTCGTTTCTGTCTTGACCTAGTCTTGGTTCTTATCTTTGACCTTGAGTCAGACGTCTGGCAACTGCTGAGAACGAATCTCTAACAGTACTAGCACTAGCACAAGGGAAGAACTTACCGCCGTTACCAGATGCTCCAGCTAAGCCGGATGGTAGGTTGCCGAGGAAGCTAACCTGAGACCCTTGCAGAACTGGGTTGTTGGTGACGTCTAGTCCGATGGTGAATACTGCGATACCCTCTCCCTTACAACCTTGAGCTTCTGTCAAGGTCGGTCCCGCATCTGAGGCGTTCGGTACACCGTCAGTGAAGAAGACGATGGCATGCTTGGCCGCAGGGCGGTTATTGGACAGAGTGGCGATATCGTAGCTAGCACCGTTGTGGAACATAGAACGGGCTGTTTTCAGTGCTTCGGCAGTGGCGGTATCAGCCATCGGAGTGCCATTCTCTAAACCGTTGGCGTTAGCGACGCCTGCTAGAGCAGACCAGGGAGCACAATATGCGTTCACTGTCGAACTCTGCAAACCACCAACTACACCAGAGTAAGAGGCATTCTGGCTTTCTGATTTGACTAGCGCTCGTCGCGGTTGCCTGAATCCACTACCGGCACCACCGGCGATGGCAGTGGTGTACTCAGGCGCGGTGAACTTCGTCGAGCGGTACATCGAACCAATTCCCCTGCCATTGTACTGGGCTGAAGTGAAGAAGCTGTTTGGTTGATCGGCAGCCAAGTTGTGGCCAGATCCCTGCGAAGTGTAGTTAGGACCAGAAGGATTCGCTACTGATTGGTCAGCGTTGGAGAAGCCAACAAAACCAAAGCGGCAATCAGTCAAAGTATTGATTTTCTGGAAGAAACCACCATAGGCACCGTCGATGGCTGTGGCAATCGGTTGCGAATAGAGCATAGCCAATCTTTGGTAGGCTTTCTGGTAGTTGGCCGCACGGTGCGCTGCTGTCATTCCGGTTGGCTGCTTGCTCGCTATCGTCCCACTTGTGGTGCTGTAAACAGAACCTCTGTCTAACAAGGCGTTGGTGAAGAAGTTCTCGGTGCCATCGATGTCAAGGTTGCCCCGAGCTGCCTCAGTCAACACACCAATGTTCTCAAAACTGAAAGTCTGGCCAGCTAGTGCTGGGTCTGGCTCTTGTGATGGGAATTGGAAGTTAGAGAAGCCAACGAAGTTAGTCGGACCATTGAGCGGTTGGGCATAAGGCCATGAGCCAGGGTTAGCGATGTTGACCACCAAGTCGGTGAAGATGTGCTGGTCAGCTCCGGTATTGACGTAGGCGGGATACCTGAATGAGGTGGCTATCGTTCTTGGGTGTTCTGTGGCAATCAGTGAACCGGCGAATGGTGCGTTAGGGTTGTATGCCGTGTTGCCGGTCGCACCAGCAGCTATGGTCATGGTGCCGAAAGTAGGAGCAGCGGCTGATTCGCTATAGAACTTACCGTATCCGAAAGGATACTCAAGAGTACAATTCCCGGGAGGGGTGCCATAGTCTTTTTGGAATCTGGCTAAGGGCGATCCTACCTTGGGGATGGTTGGGTGCCAGAGCAGACTGTTAGCACGTAAATTGTAGTCGAATACATACTTGTTGGCGGCCATCGAGTTGGTGTGATCGGCCGTTGGCAAGCTCTGAGGCGGAAGTACGTTTAGTGGGAATCCGTTTGGTTGGGCAACATAATCGAACTGAATATAGTCCGACATGCGGTGAGAAACTCCAGGTGGAGGCACTTCAATGTAATGCACGACGCCGTTCGTGGTGCTCTGTGGAGCTCCACTGCTACCATCTTGAACGGCATTGGCAGATGTGAACACCGAGTAGTCAGTCCGACCGGCAGAGGCACCGCCGGAGGCGGCCACTGTCGAATCCCAAGTTCTTCTAATGAAAGTAACGTTGGTAGCATCATCCATTGAACCGGAGTAGTCGAAAACAAGAACCGCGTCTACTTGAGGTAGACCACCGCCAGAGTTAGCTTGAAGTAGTACTTTGCCGACGCCGATTACACCAAGGAATACAGGGTTGTAGGTGTAGCCTGCGTAGCACATGATGGCGCGCCCATTTAGACGGTCGGGGAAAACAGGAGCTACCCCGATGAATTGTTGCTGGGGGTCGGCTAGAGATATCATCACATTGCAATCACCAGGATTGCCGATGGTAGATACGGCGCTGTATGGGCTGACCACGTTAGCAGAACCGAGGCTGCGACCTAACATGTTGCCGTTTTGGAACATATTACGGGCGTAGGCACAGGCCTGAGCTTGTGCTGTCCCAAGTTTGGATGCTGTAGCATCATCGTTGGCGATGTCGAGGGAGGTAAGCATGGCCGTTCCGGCCAAAGAAGCTGCGTCGCAAGTTGCTGTCAGTTCTCGCTGGGCCATCTGCAAGCGACTTGAGTCGAATGCGAAGAATCCAGCTAGCATGATAAACATGAAGAGTGCGATTACAAGCCCGGTTACCGCCGCCCCCTTCTGATTTCGTATCCTACGTTCGTTCATTATTGTTACAACCTCTATTAATTGATCCGCTTTTTTCAGCTTGCCTTCTAGAACTGCAGTCCGGGTGGGTTTTCAAATTGGGCTTCTGAGCTGACAGTCAGAAACATTGGGCTAGATAGTCCCTGTATGTTGAACCATGGAACAGGAATGAGCGGTGTCACCTGACCGTTAATGGTGACTCGTATAGTGCAAACGTACTGGTCAACGTCTGGGATGTTACCCAGACCAAGGGTATTAGGTCCGATTACATCGGCTACAGCTGGTGCTCCAGAACCTGGAATCACAGCTCTGATGATACGAACCTCAGGATTGGTGGCATTGGTGGTCCAATCTACACCTGGGAACATGCTGCGTATCTGAGCGGCCCGAGCGCGGGCTGTGGCGTATGCACCAGGGTAAGGCGTGCCGGACGGCTCTGGAACGTAAACCAAGGTGTTGAATGTTTTTGCTTTGGCAGCAAGCATTGTCGCTTGGTTACAGGCAAACCAGAGGAAAAAGGCCCTCAGTCCGCAAGTTCCCAAATTCAACACTGGGAAGAAAATGAACAGGAACAAAACGTACATGGTAGCGACATACTCTGCTGCCATTGCTCCCTTGCTCTTTCTTCGTTTCGTCACAAATTTGGCCATATGTATCTACCGTCCGTTAGCTGATGCTCAGATTTGCCGAGAAATTCTTCTATATATTTGCCCGTGGTAAGCCAAATAAATCACCCCTGAGGTTATGCTCGGGGCAGGTTAATCCAAGTTAACCTAAGTTAACCTTACCTCTAACTTAGCACGTCAAAAAAAGGCCTGTCAACTGTCGAAGAAGCTCACAAATTGGCTTTTACGCATAATTGTCAAGCACTTCGCTGCTGCCAGGAAAGTTAGTTATCTCCCTCACTCATACTTGGGTTAATCAAAACAGGCTTGCTTGCCTGTTCCTCCATTTGCTCCTGGCTAACTCCTTGACTTGAACCTAGTCGAGCGGCATCTTTTTGGTAGGTTTGTGCGTCAAGTACACCTTGGCGAAGAGCTGCGTAGTATTTCTTTACAACCTTGTCTGTGGCATAAGTCGCGCCCTTGTCAGCTTCTTGAAGCGCCTGGGTGAAAAGTCCTTGTTTGACCATGGCCTTCACGGCGCCGCCGCGAGCAGCGTGGTACGCTGGCGATATGGCTAAGGCCTGTTGGTAGCAGCTCTGAGAATGTGATAGCGCTCCGGCACCGGCGTAGGCTTCACCGAAAACATACCAATCGAAGGCATTCATTGGTGTAATTTTGCTCAATTTTTGCATTTGAGTAAGGGCCGGCACGTACTGTGCCACTTGCACCATGGCAAATGCCAAGTAGCGTCGAGCTGTAATGGAATCAGGATCGATGTTCAAAGCTTTTATAAGAGTCTTGACTGCTTTGGCTGAATCGCCTCGACCAATCTCTTTATATGCGTCATTGATCAATGGCAAAATTTTCTCGTTGACAACTTTTACAGCTGGCTTACTGTCTTCAGTATCATCTTCTTTATTTGATGAAGCCGCTTCTTCTGCTGCCAAAGCACAGTTGGTGCTAAGGACCGACAGTATTGCTGTGAGCGCTAGAGCTGACTTAGCAATTGAGACAGCTTTTGACAGGCCCATTGATTTTCTCCATTAAACTTAACGACAGCGATTTTAGCACTTTCGTAAAAGCCTGCGAGGCACTTCAATTTAGGTATGGTTCCTCTTCACTCTAGATCTAAATTTAGTTGATATGTAATCGGACGTAGTGTGAATATAGATTAGTAGAGGAAATTTTCAGGAGGCATTTTGAAGACAAAAACACGGCGAGTGACAGTATTTTACTGGTTGATATCAATAACATTGGTGTCTTGGTGCTTCGCCATGCTCTATATCTACTCGTGGCGCTCAAGTTGGGCTGGCAAGATAGAACCTGAGCAATCTGCCAAAAGAGAAGAGACTGCTCTGAGAGATAAAATCAGAATTTTGGAAGAAATGGATGCGCCTGACCATGACATTGTCGAAGCACGAATTAGTCTGGCGAAATTGCTTTTCTTTTTGGGCGATTTTAATGGTGGTCGTTATACCGTCGATGACGCTGACTCTAGATTGACCAGTAGCAAGGTTGCGCTAGATAAAGAAGCACAATTGGTTCAGAGAGTAAGGCTTAACAAGTTAGCTGCCGTTAGTTTTCGTGATACAGGACTCTACAAATTTGCGCAAGATCGATATGACAAAATCTCTAAGCTTTTAGACCAAACAAGTGGTGCCGAGAATGAAAATACTAAGAGTCAATTGCAATATTTGAAGATTGGGCTCTTAAACGAACAGGCCGTTCTTCACTATATTTGGGCCAATTCCTCTAAAGAAGAAGTTGACCGCAATAAACATTTTGCCCTTGCTCAATCGCTTTTTGAAAAATGCTCGCAGCAAAGCCGGATACATGTGAACGAATCTGATGGTGCGAAATACAGACGTTTAGATGAACTGTCACAGACCAATTTATCTGAGTTAGCCAGAGACCTTAAAGATAGACGTGGTGTCTAGTTTGGCGTTGTTACTTTCTGATTAGTGAATTTATTGCGCAACCAAGTAATGGCCAAGGCAAGATGTTCTGGCTCGAAAAAGAGCACGTAGCTCACGATCATCAGCCACTCAAATATTGGGATATTCATGTGATATTCGATGGTGAGATGGAAAATGACAGCAAAGGCGATCACCCAGTAGCGAAACTCCTTAATCCAGATCAGGGTAAAGAGTGCACCTTCAATACCGAGTGTCCCCCAGGTCAAAAGGTTGATGGTCCAAGCGTGCTCAAACACGAACGGCAGGGGCAGCCTCTGTAAGTCTTCAATACGAGAAGCTGTAAAAACGGCACTGCCATCTATCCAGGGGCCTCCGACAATTTTGCAAAAGAAAGTGTGCCAATAGACAGTGGCTAGTTGTATTTGCAGCAACCTCAGCGGCCAGATGCTGACCTTCTTATAACTATTGAAGTTACCGGCAGGGTTGCTGCGTTTCTGTCTACCGGTGAGAGCAAGAGCGTTGCCAGAGGCCGAAAAGATTAACCAAAAGGTAGAGACACGTAAGTAAGTATCACCAGCGTTAAAAATAAACGGATTGCGGTGATAGAGGCTGGTCAGGCAAAGATAACAAATGGTGGCAGCGACTCTGGCGTGAAAACCGAGGGTCAGAGCTACTGCCGCAAGGAAAAAGACGCACTGAAATACAACCAAAAACTGGTCATTATCAGGAAAGAAAGAAAATAGATTGAGAAATACGGCATGACCGTTGTTCCAATCAGCTACTGCTTGATTGGAGCACATTCCATGGGAGCCAAACCAGACAAAGAGATCGGGAATTAGCAATAAGATAAAGGCGATGGTAAGAAAGCCCAACAGTATTCTGTAGACTGCCACCGAGAGTGGTGAAACTTCGGAGAACCAAAACCTGTCCCATGCTTGCAATATTGTATAAATGCTCATTTATGCATTACCCCATCCAAGTCTTGGGCTGTAATGGGATAGACGCCCAGTACTTTCGAGTCTGATTGCGGCGGGTTGGGTTTGTTAATGCCTTCTTCCATTGGCAAAATGGCTGAGGAAAAGCGAATCAGCGACACCAGAATTGGTGGATTGTCTAGGTCGAAGTAGTTTGTGCGGGCAACATAGCGAGCAATATCGGGCCAGACCACCGGAGTATTCCAGGCGGCATTGTCATCAAAAAATTTTCGATAGCGCTCTTTAGGAATTTTAGTGAAAAAATCAAGTCTCTCCATGCGGGGATAGGTCCAAAGTCGACTGGAGCCGTCCTGGTAGGTGACGATAGCTGTCAAATGAGGATTTGTACTGCGAGGTCCCGGGGAAAAGACATTCCACGATTGTTCGAGTCCCATAAACGCATAGTAACCAAAGAAAAAATGATTGACGTTATTTATATAGGGATGATTGTTGAATAAATAGCAATAGTTGAGTGTGCAGTGCAAAATTAGAAAGGCCGAAATAATTGGCTTTCTGATGCGGGCCCATTCTTCGCGACTAAGAAGCTCGTTTAGAATCGAATTTTTTCGAACAGGTTTAAGTTGTTTGTTAGTCAAAATCTACACTGAATCTGCACTAAATTTGGTACAAGATTTACTTTTTGACTAGCGATGACTGTCTTCGAGAGCTTTCTTTTCGCCTTTGACGACTTTTACTTCGCTAGTCTTCCTCTCATGCTCTAGCGTATCAATCAGTTCGATTAGGCACAAGCGGTGCCAGTTCCAATCTACTTGTCCAGCTGGTGCGCTAGAGGCAAAGTTGATTGCCTTGCGCAGTTGTTTCTCTGCTTCTGGGTACATACGCAACTTCTTGTAACCAAGACCCTGATGTAAGTGCACGTTGAAGAACCAGCGTGGTAGTGGGCGTTTCTCGGCCGGTTGCTTATAAAAAATGTGCGAACCCAAAATGGCATACTTAAGCGATTCTTTGTCTTTGCCTTCCATGTGCAAAGCCGTGCACAGTCTGGCGCAGTACTGACCAAGTTTGGTTTCACCAGCAGCTGATTTAACTGCATCGTCTAACTTGCTCATCAAAAGTTTTTCGGCTTCGGCAACCTTCAACTGGTCAATTAGTTTAATTGCCTTGACAAATTCTGCTTCAGGAAAGGGAACTTTGCTGTCTGGTGTACCTGAGACAAATCGTTTTTCTTCTTCGGGACTTACGAAAAGTTCTTCGCTATTTTGAGCCTGAAGAGCTGGGTCAACCTTCCCTGCACCGTTTGAGCCACCGCTTGTGGTAGAAGATGGTTCGCTACAGCCAGCCAAGCCAAGTGGAAGGCTCAAGGCCGCAGCCAGAAGGCAAACGAATGCTGGAACCGTTTGTCGAGCTTGTTCATTGCGAAGACGCATCAATTTCCTACTTCCTTAATTACCTTGACTATCTAGTAAGTGCAGAAAAGATAATAACTCATATTTGCAAGTAATTTCTGCAAAATTTTGACTGGTTGCAAGGAGCTATAGCGAAGGCGCAGTTTTCTAGTCATGGTTTATTCTTACTTTAGTTTGTCATTGAGGCGCAAGAGAAAACCCCGCAAGAGGTCAAATTCTCTTTTGCTTGGCCGCATCTTTTGTAAGGCGCTACGGAGCTGCATGGTCACTAGATCGCGGTTGTATCGGCGCGAAAAATTGGCCCGGTCCATGAGTTCGCTCGTCAGATTCATAAGCTCGTCTTCTTCAGCACCGCATGGCAATATCTCACTGCTGAGCTGCTTGTGATTGTGCAAGCCTTCCGTGCGGCTCAGTTCGTATGCCACTATCCCTAGTGCCTGCGCTAAGTTGAGGCTGGCAAATGTGGGTTCTGTCGGCACTAGTATAAGTTCGTGACAGCGAGCTATTTCTTCTCTTGTTAAACCGTCCCGTTCGTCGCCGAAGACAAAGGCTATTTTGTTCTCTCTAGTCAAGTCTTGCTGGTGAAGTTTCTCCACTAAATGGCCCAAGGCCTCGGGTTCTTCTGTGCGATGCTGACAGGCTGAGGTGGAAAAAGCCAAATTTATATCGCTTAGAGCTTGGGACAGAGAGCTTTCTACTTTTGCCTTTTTTAAGACATCAAAGGCGTCAACAGCCATTTTTCGTGCTTCTGCATCGAGGTAGTTACGAGGAGGATTGACTAGCCGAAGTTGAGAAAAGCCGAAGTTTTTCATAACTCTGGCCGTAGAGCCGATATTGCCAAGAAAATTTGGACGCACCAATATGAAAATGATGTTGTCTTTGTTCATCTATTTGTTAGATCTTAGAACTATCGGTGATAGCAAAATGGCGACAGCTGTGAGTCCTGCTCCTAGTACATTGAGTTCTTTGAGAAAATAGAGGCCCGAGACCACAGCCAAAGTTTTTTCAATAGGCATGCTACAAAGCGCATAGATGAGCACTAAGATAGTATCTTTTGCCGCAAGAAAATGAGGCAGTTGCTTTTGCGATAAGTGCGTGAGCAGATGGTGATACCAGTCAGGTAATATCAAACCGGCAATTGTAGCCATTGCTGTAAGCGTGGCATAACAAATAAACCAGGTGTGTGACCAGGCCCCAAGTAAGTAAAGCGACAGTGATGCTAGTGTCACCACCTGCAAGATCACTCTTTTGCGCGCCAGGCGGCTGAGGAAAATTGAGAGAACGGCGCCACCAGCACAGGCTAGACTAAGGGAGGCCGTGAGATTGCTGATCATGAAAGTGCCAGCTTGATTGCACTCTATTGAAAAAAGCAAACTAACAAACATTGGCGCAAACAGCGGCAGGTAGAGGGCAACTGTCGCTGTAAGAAATCGTGCAAATTGCCATGGACGCATATCGGCTGCTTGGCTGGGGGTGTGATTTTCGACAGAGGCAATAGCCTGCCGCACAAGGTCTTCTTTGTCTTTGAATGTGGCTAGACTCTTCCAGCCGTAATGTGATGCTCCAATGGCTAGGGCGTATAAAAACAGCAGAGCGAAGCTGAAATTGCTAATAGGCTCCGATACTATCAGCGGTGCAAAGTAGAGAGCTGCCCATTGTCCTGTGAAAAAAGCGGCGATAATTAAGCTGAGATATGGCAAAGGTCTCGAGGCCGATGATCGCAGTTGCACAAGGGTGGAGGCTAGGGTCAGTTGTCCTAAGAGAAAAATAGTGGCCAGTGTAATTCCTACGGCAGATTGTGAACCGGCAAAAAAATCTTTAGCTAATACCAGGGTCGATGTCAGTGGAATTAGTGCTCGCAGAGCGATGGTTAAGTTGAGCCAGTGCAATCTTTTTTTTGTGAAATTAGCGGCAAGAGATGAAACCGCAAGGCTTACAGGTAAGGCAAAAACAACCAGCGGTAAAAATATGAAGGCCGCTCCAAGGCCCAGGTCTTCGCCCCCTGGTCCGAGAAAAACTGTGGTGGCACCGAGATTAAGGGCGATAATGCGATCGGCAAGAGTGCTAGCAAAGACAAAACTGGCTATGAGGGCAATGGCCTTCCAGTCGTGAGCATTCTTTATGTGATCGCGTTCAATTGCCGCCAACCGTAAGGCCGCTGACTCTGGTTCTGAAAATACTGGATGGTCTATTGCGGAGTGCAGAATCGTTTCCAGAGTGATGGAGGTGAGAGTATATCTTGGGGATATGGGGAAGAAATGGGCGGGCTAAGGGTTTCCACTGCTAAGTGTCTTCTATTTTCGCTCGTTTACGTTATTAAGAGACTCTTAGTTGACTTTCTTCTAAACTTTCGGCCGGCGTATATACTGCATTCTTAATACTAGTACGGCATTGCTTTTGTGCGAGAATCACTTCCCATGAGCCTATTCATCAAAGTATTGGCAGCTTTTGCTGGTCTTCTTTTCCTACACTTTCCCGCCTTTGCTGCGACCACAGAGGCCGCTGTCACTGGTTCGGATGCTAAAGCTGACCGCAAGGCTGAGTATGCCGCTGCAGACAAGGCTAAAGGGATAAAACGAGCCAATGCTCCCTGCATCGCCTGGATTGATCCCGATGTGCCAACCCGGGCGGTACTGCTATGTATTCATGGTCTGGGCTTGCATAAAGATACTTATGAGGCCTTTGGTAAACGCATGCAGGCCCTTGGTATAGCTACTTATGCTATTGATGTACGTGGTTTCGGTGACTTTATGGCATCTAAGGGGCAGCGCACCTGCGATTTTGATGGCTGCTTGAGTGATGTGCGCCGCAGTTTAATTGCTATTCGCCGGGCCAATCCGAATAAACCAGTTTTTCTCCTGGGTGAGTCTATGGGCGGTGCCATTGCTTTGCGCGTCACGTCTATGTATCCCGAGTTAATTGATGGTCTGATCTCTTCGGTGCCCGCTGGGGACCGCTTCAAGCAAGGCCGCAGCAGTTGGAAGGTGGCGATTAAATACTTGAAGAATAAAGATAAGCCTTTCAATGTGGGTGAGTCGGTAATTGAGCAGGCGACGCAAAAGCCTGAGCTGCGTGAGGCCTGGAGTAAAGACCCCGTGGCGCGCATGAACATCTCGCCAAAAGAGCTGATGCAATTTCAGATGTTTATGAATCAAAATCACAAAAGCGCCAAACTGATTACATCGAAGCCAGTGCTGATTGTGCAGGGTTGCGAAGATAAGTTGGTCAAGCCAGAGGGTACCGTTGAGCTATATAATAAGCTCTCGACGAGCGATCGTGAGATTGTGTTAATTCCTAATGCTGAACACCTAATTTTTGAAGAGAACCAGTTTAACGACCAGGTGATAACCAAAGTCGCTGGTTGGATCGATAACCATATAAGTGCAAGTGGCGCAAATCAAATAAAGTAGGTAAGCATGATTTCTGTATTTGTACGGGACCCAAAACTAAGTTTGAAACTGAGTCTATTTCTGGCTTTGCTCGTAGCTGGTTTTAGTTCACCGGCTCATAGTTTGCCCGTGGCTAGTCAAAGTTTAGCTTCGGTCAAAGCCAAAACTACTAAGTTTGTAGCTCCTAGTGCTAGTCCAGCGCTGATTAAAGAGTTAGAAGCAAAGGTTTTGGCCGATCCAAAGAACGCCGAGAGCCATTTATTGTTGGGTCAGGCATATTTAAAGAGTAAAAATGCCCTTAAGGCTCGTGAGCATTTCCGCTTAGCAGTGCGCCTTGGCCACGGTTCTGTCAGTGCTCAAAAAGCTAATATGGCCCTCATGGGTATGCCCAACCAAATGATCAAGCCTAAGACTGGCCCACAGACTCGTATGATTGCCGCTATGCTTGGCCTTGGTCGCACGAGAGGCCTGGGTGGTGCTGCCTTGCCGACGGTTATCGATTTCTACGCAGACTGGTGCCAACCTTGTAAGCAGCTCGATAGCGCTCTGGCAAAAGTGAAGAGCAATTATGGCGAGAGAGTTACTTTTATGCGCGTTGATGTTGACGATCCTAACTCTCAGCCGCTCATGGATCAATATGAAGTTAGCCCTATACCGACGATGGTCTTCCTCAATCCTGAGGGAGAGGTTTCAAGTTATTCGATTGGATTTACCAGCGAAAGTAATATCTCTAGCAGTATCAACAAAATTCTAAAATAGGTCGTCAATGCTCAGGTTCAGCAAGCTTTTGTGCCTACTGGTCGCAGCTTCAATCTGCTTGTTTAGTTGTCCAGGCACTTCGGCGCGTCCCTTGAAGAGCAGTCGTGCAACTTCAGCGCGCAGTGCTTTTTTGCGCCAACTTGTTAATCCTGAGAGCAGACAGAATTTAGGTGTCGCTTATTTCATTGAGTTAAATCGAGCTGGAAAGCTCTATAAGACCAACAACAAATGTAAGTTTCGCAGCGGCGATCAAATTCGCTTTCACGTCTTTGCTAATGCTGATGCCTATGTCTACATTATTATGCGCCAGGGCACTAAGGGAACAAAGTCAGTTCTTTTCCCTCTGGCAGAGACCGGTACTGATAACTTAGTCAAACGAGGCCGCGACTGCATCGTGCCAACCGAAAGTGCTTTGCAGTTTGATGAGAATCCAGGGGTTGAAAATGTTGGGCTTTTACTAAGTCGCCAAAAAATTGCCCCTGAGCTTGTTTTGAACTATCCGGCAAATTTGATCGCTTATGTTCCTTCAATACAGGTAGCCAAGCGCAAGTTGCCTGGTCGTACCAAAATGTCAGTAGAGCGGGCTCCTGGTGGTTCACTGCTGCAGCGTCAACCAGCAAAGAAAAGTGGGCGCCTTGAACTGGATCTAGTCGGTAAGAATTATCGGGGACGTCAGCTCTGGCGCACTGCTTCGGCTGCTTTGAGAGAGTCAAATATGGTGGTGGTTGTCAAAGAGGGTGCTGGGGCCGTTGCCGTAGATTTCGCTTTGATTCACGAGCCCTAAAAGCCGAGTGGCAAGATTAAAAATGACTTATTCGCGGCGGGCACTCTCCAGGCTGTCATGTCCTAAACTATAGCGATGGCTGAAATCATTCAACTTCAAGTGCAAGAGCAACAGCAGGTGTCTGTGCGGGAATGCGAAAACACTGCGCATAGTTTTGATTTGTGTCCGAAGTTACCAATTGTTGGTGGCGGCTTATTCGATCTTTTGCTTGAGGCCGCTTTAAAATTTCAGCAGAAAAAAGTATTACGGCACAATCACCTTGATTATTCTTATGCTCAGGCCTTAGCTCGTTCGCTTTATCTAGCGCAGCTGCTAGCTGAGCATGGTATCAAGCGTGGTGACAAAGTTGGCTTGTACTTCCCTAATCACTCTGAATTCCTAGCCGCCTTTTTCGCCATAAGCTCTTTAGGAGCTACAGTTGTACCAATCAATCCTCTGCTCAAGGCTGAAGAGATAGGTCATGTATTGTCTGATTCTCAGTCAGTGGCTCTAATTGCCCATAGCCGTTTTATCGACTGTGAAAATGGCAGTAGCCAGGAAGTTCAAAGCACTCTCAACCAGCTACCCCTGCGCAAGCTCTTCCTGCTCGGTGGCGCTGCTGACAGCGGTGCGGAGTCTCTCATGACTTCCGCATTCGATGTAATTCGCCTCGGCAATGATAAATTTGATAGCGGCATGAATTGCTGGTTGCAGCATCTTGAAGCTCAAGAGGCATTCTCTGCTCCGTCATCTGCCGATCTGATAGCACTACTTGGGTCTAGTGCTAGTGACGTTGATCTAAATGAAGACCTAGCTTTAGTTGTCTACACATCTGGCACGACTGGCAAGCCCAAAGGGGCAATGCTGACTTTCTTGAATCTTCTCACTGCGGTCAACACTTATCCTCATCGTCTTGATGTAGCTAGCGACGATAGGCTTGCTGCCGTTTTGCCACTCTGTCACTTATATGGCCTGATTGTGGTCTTGCTCGGTACGATCAAGCAAGGCGCCACCATGATTTTGTTAGAGCACTTTGAAGCAGCGGCCTTAGCAAATTTGATAGAGTCCGAGCAAGTGACCGTATTGCCTGCTGTACCGACTATGTTTCAATTTCTATCTCTTGAGTTAGAGCGACAGCCCCGTTCTCTCGCATCATTGCGCTTGGGTCTTGTGGGCGGCTCTGCTATGCCTGTAGAGCTGATGAAAAAACTTGAGATTCAGCTTGATGTGCCTGTTTTGGAAGGTTGGGCACTGACTGAATGCTCTGTTATTGCTACTTTTAATCCGAGTAGTCTGCGAAAGTACGGATCGGTCGGTCCAGCTATGCCAGGGCTAGAAGTAGCTGTCTTTGGTAGCGACGGCAAGTATGCCCACACCACTGAAGTTGGCGAGCTTTGTATTCGTGGTGCCAACATCATGAAAGGCTATCTCAATAACCCGGTTGCCACTGCCGATAATATCAAAGATGGTTGGCTGCATACTGGTGATTTGGGTTACATCGATGAGCATGGCTATGTTTTTGTGGTGGGCCGCAGCAAAGAGCTAATCATTCGTGGCGGTATGAATATTTATCCCCGAGAAGTTGAAGCGGCAATTCTGCGTATGCCAGAAGTTCGCGATGTGGCTGTGATTGGTGTACCTGACCAATATATGGGAGAGCGAGTTAAGGCCTTTGTTGTCTTAAAAGAACCAGGCAGTGTATCTGACAGTGAAATCAAAGCTTTCTGTGCCAAACACATGGCTGACTATAAAGTGCCGCGTTTAGTTGATTTCGTCGATATTATTCCGAAAAATTCTACGGGCAAGGTCCTCAAGCGCTTACTCTCATAGTTTAAAATTTCTCGCTCATTTCTTGTAGACGGGCAATGCGCTCGATCATCGGTGGGTGGGTGGAAAACAGGTTCATGAGCCAACCAGCTTGATTTGGTTGGGCAATGTAGAGCGATGATAGGGCGGGATTCGCTGCTGTCATTGGTCGAAATTGGCTTAATTTTTCTATTTTTGCCAGGGCGGAAGCTAAAGCCAGAGGCCTGCCGCAAATGTGAGCGCCGGTGGCATCGGCCTCAAATTCTCTTGAGCGTGATATGCCAAGGTTGATCAAGCTGGCTGCTAGAGGAGCCAGAATGATTAAGAGCAAAACAAAAATAGGGTTTGCTGGTCTGTTGTCGTCATTGTTAGAGCTGTAGCTGGTCCCAAAATACATGCCGTAATGGGCGATCGTTGTCACTACTCCAGCCAATACTGCAGCAATGGTTGATATTAGAATGTCTCGGTTTTTAACATGGCCCAGCTCATGAGCTAGTACAGCTTCAAGTTCGCCCAGGGTCAAGAGCTGAGTGATGCCTCTGGTGACAGCAATAGCTGAGTGGGCTGGGTCTCGCCCCGTAGCAAAAGCATTGGGCGAGTCGTCGTCAATAAGATAAACCGTGGGCATGGGTATCTTTGCTTCGTTAGCCAGGCGGCCCACAATTTCATAAAGTTCTGGTGCTTCAGCTTGACTTATGGGCCGAGCCCGTGACATTGCCAGAGCCATTGGCGCCGAAAACCAGTAGCTCATTACATTAGTGGCTATGGCGAAGACAAAGGCCATTACCAGGCCTTCCCTGCCACCAATTAGACCGCCTACCGCTACTATCAAAGCGGTAAGAAAACCCATGAGCACAATTGTTTTTAGAGTATTCATACTTAGACTTTACGAGTCTGACGCTCAACTTTATTGAAACTATGCATTTTTTTTAAGTTTACTCTTTAACTTAAGGTATTGGGTGAGGGCTACTTCTCTATAATTGCACAGTTAATTCGCAAGGCTATTTAAGACTATGACTAATACTAGAGTTGAGCGCGATTCTATGGGCGGGATGGACGTTCCAATTTCTGCTTATTATGGCGCCAGCACACAGCGCGCTGTTCTCAACTTCCCTATTTCAGATTTGAAATTTCAACGTTGTTTCATTCGTGCTCTTGGTCTGATCAAGCTTTGTGCAGCCGAAGTAAATAAAGAATTCGCTGATGTTGATGGCAAGTTAGCGGATGCCATAATTTTGGCTTGTGAAGAAGTTGTAGCCGGCAAGCTTGACGGTGAATTTGTGGTTGATATTTTTCAGACTGGCTCTGGTACATCAACTAATATGAATGCCAATGAAGTAATTGCCAATAGAGCTATTGAGATTCTAGGCGGCAAGCGTGGCGATCGCAATTTGGTACATCCCAATGATCACGTCAATAATGGTATGTCATCTAATGACGCCATTCCTACTGCCATTCATATCGCTGCCTTGATTGCAATCAACGAACAGTTGAAACCAGCATTGTTGAAATTAGAGAGCAGCTTGCGCCTTAAGTCTTCAGAATTTATGCCAGTGATTAAGACTGGTAGAACCCATTTGCAAGACGCTACGCCGATACGCTTGGGTCAAGAGTTTGAAGGCTATGCGGGGCAAGTGGAGCGGGCTCTATTGCGTTTAGAATATGCTCAAACTCGTTTATCGGAAGTGGCCCTCGGCGGCACTGCCGTTGGCACCGGCATTAATACCAGGCAAAAGTTTGCCCAAAAAGTCTTGACGCGAATATCTAAACGTCTTGGCTTTCCCTTGCGTGAGACTAGTAACCATTTTCAGGCACAGGGCACTCTCGATGAGATTGTTGATGCTTCCGGTGTGCTTAAGACAATTGCTGTTAGTTTAATTAAGCTAGCCAATGACATACGTTGGCTAGGTTGCGGTCCTAGAGCGGGATTCGCTGAAATCGCTCTGCCTGAAGTGCAGCCCGGTTCTTCTATTATGCCGGCAAAGGTTAATCCGGTTATTGCCGAATCGCTAATTATGGTTTCGGCTCAAGTAATTGGTAATGATGCCACTATTGCAATTGCCGGTGCATCGGGAAATTTTGAATTGAATGTAATGATGCCAGTGGCTGCCTATAATCTCATTCAGTCAATCGAATTGTTGGCTGCTGCGGTATCAAATTTTACGTTCAAATGTGTCGACGGCTTGACGGCTACTGATAATGGACCAAAACTTGTGGAGCGCGGTCTGGCTCTCTGTACTGCTCTAGTGCCAGCTGTTGGTTATGATATGGCTGCGTCCATTGCTCATGAGGCCTATACCAGTGGTAAGACTGTGCGCGAAATCGCCAGAGAGAAGACTAAATTGAGCGAGGAAGAGGTGACGACTTTGCTTGACCCGATGCGCATGACCGCGCCAGATAAAAGCTGACCTTGCTTTATAGGGCGGATAAAGCTTTCTTCAATTCAGTGCACGATTTATAGCGGTCTTCTGGCCGTTTAGTGAGACATTTGAAGATGATTTTTTCTAACTTGGAGCTTATCTTAACCGGCTCTGGTAGGTTCTTAAACGCTAAAGGCATCTCATAGAGGTGCATGGCAAATGTATGCATGGCATTGCTGCCTCTGAGCGGGGCTCGGCCAGATAGCATTTCATAGAACATACAACCCAATGAATAGATGTCTGAGCGAATGTCTAGCTCATCACCTTTGCACTGCTCTGGGCTCATGTACAGTGGGCTGCCGAAAATAAAGCCTGGTTGGGTGAGCTTCTGCGAGGTTTTGTCGTGGGCTGATTGGCATTTAGCGATGCCAAAATCTAGCAGTTTGACATTTGAGTGGCCATCACTATACGGCTTATCTGACTCGGAGAGCTTGTCTACAAGCATGACATTGCTCGGTTTTATATCGCGGTGAACAATGCCTAGTTCGTGAGCGAAGATGAGGCCATCAACCACTGCATTGATTATCTCAAGTGATTGTTCCGGGGAAAGCCTGGTCTGCTGATCAAGGAGGTGATCGAGGCCGTGTCCTTCAAGGTGCTCTAAAACTAGATAGGGCCTAGCTTCTTCTTTAGATTTACTGTCAGTATCATGCAATATACCGTACGAAATCATATGAACAATATTGGGGTGGTTAAGCGCATTAATAATGATTGCTTCTCGCTTGAAGCGTTCGATACTCTCTTCGGTGTCGGAAAAATGAGTGTGTAATATTTTTACCGCCACGGTCATATCTACACGGTTATGGCGGCCTAAATAGACTGTGCTGATGCCGCCTCGACCAAGAATGCGGTCTAGCACAAAGCGATTCTCAATAGTTGAGCCAATTAGGGCTTCGTCTTCTGCTTCGATGATGGGCATATTTCTATTCTACTGCTGTATTAACCGACATGCACTTTAGGGCGTTTGATTGGGTCGACTTCAGCCTCTCTTAAGATCTCCCTAGTGACTGGTGCGGTTTCACCTTCTCCTAAGAAGATAAACCTAATAACGTATAGTAGCGGATTGCCTTCTGTCCAACCCATATAAATGTGAGCTTGTCTTTTGGTGGCGTCACGGACATGCAGAAGCAAGGCCGCTATAGCATTAGGAATGGCTGGGCTGGTGCATTTTAGTACACGAAAGCGGCCAACTTGCTCACCCCGCACGATAACTTGCCTAAGTTTAAATTGAGAAGCATCACTAACAGTTACTTCGACAAAAATTAGATACTCGTTGTGAAGGTTGTGCGTGGTCATTGCTTCTTGTTCGGCTTTTTCTAGGTCTCCTCCTGGCCTATGGGCAACCAGACGAATTTCTTGGTCGGGGTCATCTTTGATAAATTGTTTGGCCGTGCTGTCTAGCACTACTTCTCTAATACGCAGCTCAGTTGAGCGCAGCGCTCTTGAAATAATTGAAGTGAGCAAAATGGCAGTAATGAAAAAGGTTGCTATGTGCAATCCGTCAGGTCTTTCTTTAATATTCAAGACCGTGGTGTAGAGAAAAATAAGGGTGATCAGGGCGTAGGCGAAGCGAGCGATTTTGGCAGATGCCCAGACTTTGAGAGTGACTGCTAAGGCCGCTGAAGTAATCAGCACCAGGACCCCGGTGGCATAGGCACCAGCCTGAGCGTCAACATTGGCTTTGAATATAATAGTGACAGCCAGGGCCACTGCTGTGAGGAATATTACCAGAGGATTCTTGGCGCTGGCCCAATCAGGAGCCATGCCGTAACGTGGCAGATAACGGGGTACCAAATTGAGCAAACCAGCCATGGCTGAGGCTCCGGCAAACCAGAGAATAGAGATACTGCTGAGGTCGTAGACTGTGCCAACCACTTCGCCCAATAGTTTGTGGCAGAGATATGAAAGAGCTCTACCGTTGGCTGCACCACCTTCTTGAAAGTCTGCTGGTTCAATTAACAGGGTCGTGGCAAAGGAGCTAGCTATGAGAAAAACGCTCATAATCAAAGCCGAGGTCAAAAGCAATTTCTTCGTATGATCAATGCGGCCGTTTAGGTCTTCTTCTGCGCTGGCATCAGCTCTATTGCTACCTTTGACCAGCGGCATTACTGCTACTCCGGTCTCAAAGCCAGAAAGCCCGAGGGCCAATTTAGGAAAGAGCACCATCGAAATTCCTAGCATGTTCCAAATTGAATGATGGTCTACAACTAACTGATTACTCCATTTAGAAAAATGGTCTAGGCTATGACTAAGTTCAATACCAGCGGCAACGACAGTGGCAAGATTGAGCACTAAATAGACTGAGACTAAGACCACCGAAAGACCTATGGCTTCGCCGAAGCCCTTGATAAATATGGCACCGAGAAGAAGTATTAATAGAGTGGTTAGCCCCATTTGGCCCAAGGGCAAAATTTTGCTCAAAATCGGATTGGCCGTGATGTGAGCGGCAGCGTCGGCGGCAGAGAGGGTGATGGTAATGATGAAGTCGGTGGCGGCAAAGCCGAGCAGTACCAGCACCAGGGTTTTTCCCCGCCAGCTGGTTAAAAGCTCTTCCAGCATGGCAAGGCTACCCTGACCATTCGGCGAGTAGGCCGCTACTTTGTAGTAGACCGGTAAAGCGCCAAACAGGGTAAGCAAGACCAAGATTGCCGTGGCAATTGGTGAAAGTAGGCCGGCGGCTATGTAAGCAATACCTGGCTGATAACCCAGGGTTGAAAAGTAGTCTACCCCGGTCAAGCACATGACTTTCCACCAGGGGCCCTTGTCATTTTTATGATGAGGTTTTTGCCCAGGCTCGTCAGCTTTAAATTCGCTGCTTTGGTCTTCGCTTTCCACCTTTTCTCCAGCAATGTATTAAGCTACATAGTTGTGCCCGCTAGGCAGTAAAATTACATGCTTTTGTATGGAGATATAGATGAAGTGGGCCTCGGTTCTTGAGTGTATGGAGGGGCGTTCGGCTCAGTCTCCTGAGTCTAACTGGGCCCCAGCGGTCGAGTCTTTGGCCGAGCAACTGGAGAGCCAATTGGGTGGCAAGCCGGATTTGCTTCTGGCTTTTATTTCGCCTGACTATAAAAAGTACTTCGAGGGAATTATTGCTGCCTTACGGCAGCGTCTTGGGCCGGCAGCTTTTATTGGTTGCAGTGCGGGTGGCATAGTCGGGGGTGGCCAGGAGGTTGAACAGCAGTCAGCTATATCTCTGACCGGAGCGATTTTGCCCGGGGTAGCTATCAAAACTTTTCATGTCACTAACGACTCTTTGCCAGACCTAGATGATGCCCCAGGTAGCTGGGAAAAATTGATGCAGGTGGAAAGTTCGCTTCAACCTTCCTTTATTTTGTTATGCGACCCCTTTAGTTTTAAGGTCGACTCTTTTATTCAAGGTCTTGATTATGCTTATCCACGCTTGGTGAAAATAGGTGGTTTAGCTTCTGGTGGTCACAAGGCCGGAGAAAATCGCCTTATCTGCGACGATAAGGTATATCGCTCGGGCTTGGTTGGCGTCGCTTTATCTGGCAATATTGAAGTTGAATCTGTTGTGGCACAGGGTTGTCGCGCCATAGGTAAGCCCAGTCGTGTGACAAAGTGCGATCGCAATCTTCTTTATGAACTTGATGGAAAGCCTGCTGTTAACGTTTTGCGTGAAGCAATTGAGCGATTATCAGATTCTGAGCAAAGACTGGCTAAAGATGCCATTTTTCTTGGAGTGGCGATGAATGAGTTTCAAGATAGATTTGTTGATGGCGATTTTTTAGTGCGTAATATCTTTGGCATTGAACCAATGAGTGGTGCCCTTCTTGTTGGTGAAGTTTTGCGCTCTGAGCGTACCGTTCAGTTTCATTTGCGAGATTCGGCCACTTCAAGAGATGACTTGAGGGCCATGCTTAAGCGTTACGTCGATAAATCTGGCTCGTTGGCTCGTGGCGCCCTCCTTTTTTCATGTCTGGGAAGAGGTCAGCATCTCTACGGTCGAACCAATCACGATAGTGATTGTTGTCGTGATTTTTTAGGTGACATTGCTATTGGTGGCTTCTTCTGTAATGGTGAAATTGGACCGGTTGGAAACTCTACTTTTTTACATGGCTACACTTCTTCGTTTGGAATATTCAAGGAAAAAGAGTAATGGAAATGAAAAATCTAACTTGCCTGCTTGCTAGCGTCATCGTTTTCACTCCCCTCTTAGCTGCAGAAGCTGCGCCAGCGGCAAAAGGGGCTACAAAAAAACTAATAAGACAGACGCCGTCAACTGATGCTGCTGCTGGACAAGCCTATAGTGCTCGTCTATGGAATCGCATCTTGTCTCAATGGAACTATCCTGATGGCAATAATCATGTCACGGTAACGGCGGTAGTCACTGCCGATGGCAATGTGGAGAGTATGCAGGTAGCTAGCTCACCGAAGAGCGCTGAGGCTGAAGCCAGTGCCCAAGCTGCATTTGATAAAGCCAAGCCCCTTGACGCACTGCCCACGGGCATGAGTAAGGCTACCGTAGTGGTAGTCTTTAACTCCAAGTCTGACCCCCATGGTGATTCTAGTTCTGGTGGCAGTGTCAGGCTAGATCCTGTTAATAGTAAATAGTAGAAAATTATGTTTGGATTTGGCTCGACTAAACAGGCTCGCCGTCCGCTAAAGTATGCGGGCACCTGGTATGACGCTGACCCAACACGTTTAGCTAGTCAAATTGATAAATTTGTTGAAAGTGCTCGGGCTAAGGTTGAAGCTTTGCCGGTTAGCCAGGAGTCCGTTTTAGCAATTGTGGCACCCCATGCTGGCTATATCTATTCGGGTGCTGTGGCCGTAGCTAGTTATTTGGCTGCGGCTGAGGCCGGTGTGAAGCGGGTCTTTCTCTTTGGGCCCAGCCACTATCAGGGCTTCTTTGGTGCGGCCTTAACACCCTGCAAAAGTTTTGCTACTGTCTTTGGTGACCTTTCGATCGACATCGATGTGGTGCGCGACCTCAAGCAAGATTCAATGTACCAGGAGAGAGCTGATACTCATTTAGTTGAGCATTCACTGGAGCTACAACTGGCATTCATTCGCAAGATACTGGGTGATGTAAAAATTGTGCCAGTGCTTTTTGGTAGAAGCGATCAACCTTTAGAGTCGCGCGCGCTGGCTGATAAAATCGCGGGGCACTTAACTGATGGCGACTTGATTGCTGTTAGTTCTGACTTTACACATATTGGCCCTCGTTATGGCTACACGCCTTTTCCTGCTGATATGACCGAGCGTTTGAAAGAGCTTGACATGGAAGCTTTCAGCTATTTGAATAAACCCGACTTAGAAGGATTTCTCTCTTTTTATCGTCGCACTGACGATACTATCTGTGGTGTCTATGCCTTAGCGGCATTGCTAGCTCTTCTGCCACCGACTGCAGTGGGAAATTTGCTTGACTATCGCACATCGCGAGATCAAATTACTGTTGACTTGGCTGATAATGAAGAAAATTCTGTCTCTTATCTCTCTATTGCTTTCACCTGCAAACAAAGCTGGAGCCAAATTGCTGCCGAGAAGCGCGCCAGTATTGTGGCGCATCTGTCTGAGGAAGAGAAAAGTACTCTACTAAAAATTGCCCGTGCTACTTTAGAGTTTTATGTTGCAACTGGCCGTGTGCCTGAAATTACAGATTTGGATGTAACTACCAATCTTAGTGCCAAGCTTTTGTGCCCCCATGGTGTTTTTGTCACTCTCTATCAGCGCCGCCCTGGTCTAAACGAAGAACATTGTCTGCGCGGTTGTATAGGTTATATTTTGCCAGTGCAGCCCCTCTATCAAGCTGTAATTGCTAACACTGTAGCTGCATGTTCTAGAGACCCGCGTTTTGAAGCGGTCACTAGTGACGAGCTAGAAGGTCTTGAAATAGAGGTTAGTGTGCTCACTCATCCTCAACCGATCGAATCGGCCGAGCAAATTAGGCTTGGAGTCGACGGAATTATTTTACATATGGGCCAGAGACAG
Source organism: Cyanobacteriota bacterium erpe_2018_sw_21hr_WHONDRS-SW48-000092_B_bin.40 (assembly GCA_030917395.1). Classification (GTDB taxonomy): domain Bacteria; phylum Cyanobacteriota; class Vampirovibrionia; order Obscuribacterales; family Obscuribacteraceae. The sequence continues at coordinate 63,326 of JAUPUU010000080.1, read as the reverse complement.
TCGGTTTTTCTGCCTAAGGTCGCCACTGAGTATGGCTGGACCATCGAAGAAACTATGGATCAGCTTTCCTCGAAGGCAGGGCTTGATAGAGCCGCCTGGAAGCGCAATAGCCGCCTTGAAGTTTTTCAAGCCGAAGTGTTGTCAGAGTCATACCCAAAACAATAATGCTAGAAGTGAATGATGTGACTTTGCAGTAAATAGACAATAATGTTCTGCACCATCACTTGGAAGCCTGCAAACATCAAGAATATAAGGGTGTTGTCCTGGCTGGCGAAGCGTGTCAGTTCAGCTTCGATACTGGGAGCCAGGCTCTTTTGGGCTTGGGCATTTAAGACATTATTAGAGACAATCAAGCGTGGATTATTGCGCCAGAGTCCATAGCTAAACATTTCATCCACACTATCATCGACAACAGCAAGGCGAAGACCAGGTAAGGCCAACTTTTCACATTGCGACGAGAGTATCAGAGCTAACTCAGGGTTGTCTTTTGCTACTTCTTCCATGGCTAAGAAACGAGCCTTGTAGTAGCGCCGTTCAGCCCAGTCAAGCACCAGTGGCAGTAGCATAACAAAAAGAACATTGACACTTAAGATTACCAGCGCGGCACCACGATAACCGACATCATCGGTGGTGACGTAGTAGGCCACCGGAACAGTCAACGCTAAGCCAACAAGAAAGGTGGTGGCGTAATATGCTTTTAGAACTCTTGATGGTGTGACCATAATTATCTGCCTACAGGTTTACGAGCGAATTAACGCCTGTCTTTTGCATCTTTCTCTTAGATGTTCTGTTTAGTTTGTTCCACCTTAGCTTGATACTGAAACCCACAAAAAAGGCGAAACGACCGCTTGACAATACTTTAGCGGCAATTTTATTTATTTGGCTCGTTTAATATATGATTGAAGGTGTTTCAATCATCGTGTACTTATTTGAAATCAGATTTGACGCAGTATAAAAGTCAGCTATTAAGCTTCATTCGCCGACAGGAAGCCCTTAAACTTAAGGGTGATGTTGAAAAACTGAGCGAATTAGCCGAAACACCTGACGACTTTTTGCTGAAAAAGTGGGTGTGGACAGTTTGTTTGCTCGCTGGCCCTGGGGCATTCGTGGTTATGCCTTTACTACTCTGCGTTTTGGGGATTTTTATCCCGGCGCCAGTTATGGATGTCTTCTGGTTCATTACTAAGCTTGGTATGGCTTTAGTGCTTGTGATGTTTAGTTTGGCTGTTTTCTTCACTCTGCGCTCAAGTCGAGAATAGATGCTAGTGTGAGAATTTATCCATTTAGGCCCACGGGGGCCGATGTTATACTCATGACTTCCTCCGCCACGAGAAGTCTATGAGATTTGCCTCCGCCCTCCTATTCTTGTGTTTGTTTGCCATAGCTCCAGCTCTGGCCTCTGACACCGGCTCTAAATGCTCGCATATAACTATTCCAGTGCTTTATATGACTGACCGTGCAGCTTCTGCCAAGGGCTATGCAGCACAGCGCAAAGTTGAAGACGGCAGCTCTATTTATCACGTCAACTGCGGCAGCGCAGAATATACAATTGAGAATTCGCGCGGCCAAGCCTTGACTGAGCAACAGAAGAAATTGGGTTGGCTGCCTGCAGCGTCGCGCTCGAAGGTTTTGACAAAAGAGCTGGCAGGTTCAGGCACAAGCAGTGCATACAGTGCTTTTGGACAGGCTATCAAAGACGTTGCTGCCAGTTCGGGTCAGAGAGAATTCTTCATCATCGTCCACGGTTTCAACACTACATTTGTTCAGGCCGCTCAATCGGCTGCTCTATTGGCCTATAGTTCAGAAAAGCCTGTGATTGTTTATGATTGGCCATCAAAAGGCAAGCCCGGACAGTATCAAGTTGATGAGGGCAATAATGAGTGGAGTCAGGAGCATTTTGACCAGTTGGTTGATCAATTGGCTGAGGTCAAAGCCTCTGGTATCAAGTTCAATTTATTAGCTCACAGTATGGGTAATCGTCTGGCCATTCGCTCGGCCCCTGTACTTAGAGGCAAGCACCTTTTTGATCAGATGTTTTTAGTAGATGCCGATTTTGATGCTGAAACCTTTGTACACTATATGTCTAGGTATGCTCGCGTCACTGAAGAAAATCAGCGCAGTGATGGGGCCAGTGATCTCAAGCCACCCAAAGTTCGTATTCTTTTTTCGCACCGCGATCATGCTTTACCGCTCTCTGAGTTTCTCTATGGCGGTTACACCAGGTTAGGTCAGGCCGCTGATGGCATGCTCACTTCAGTGTTCAGCTTGTCAGCTTTTAGTCGCATGCTGGAACATGCCAATAGTGTAATTGCCGGTACTTCTGGAACTGCTGATACTAGAGCCAATGCCGAAGTTAGACCAGATTTGATGCTCAAATTTGAGTGGATTGATTTTACTGCACTTGATTACGGCATTATTGGCCACACTATTCCTTATCAGCTCATCGCTAATCTAGCAGCCAGCGATAAACCCGGTGAAGGTCTTGAGCTAGTTGAGAGTGAAAACGGTTCTGTCAACAAATTGAGCAAATTTTCGCTTGGTCTTTTTCACGAGAAGAAGCGTATTTCGTCTCGCATTGGTCACTGTAAACGGGTAGTTGTAAATAAAGAAGCAAGCAAAGGGCAAGTGGCCAGCTCAAAGGCTGCGCCTAACTAGCTAGCGCCACCAGATTGGTTTGTCGGCGCCAAAGGGGCGCACTGGCAAAATATCAACTTGGGGAGAATGCTCGAACTGCACTGCTGGGGCTAATTCGGTGATCGTGCCATAGGGCGATTGTACATCTACCAGTTTAGAGGGGTAGTCGTCTTTCTCGCGCTCATTTTCATAGGCGCTCTGAGCGATGCTACCAAAATCTTGCACCCACATGGCACTGCGAGCCAGTGAGACCTTAACGTGATAGCTACCGCCCTCGGTGGCACGGCGCAATAGTGCACTCATTACACCAGAGGCGGCTAGATAAGCCGTGAGAAAATCATTTAAGTAAAATACTGGTGAAAACTGAGGCACACCCATCTTTAAGGCCCCTTCTGAGCGAGCGAAGCCTGTCGCTACCTGGGCGTTTTGATCAAAGCCCGGGCGGTCTTGCCAGGGGCCACTATGACCATAGGCATTGATAGTTAGGTAAATCAAGCCTCTGTGATCTTTGACAAGATTTTCGGGCATGAGTCCGAATTTTCTATTGACCGCTGGGCGATAAGATGTTGTAAAAACATCGGCGCCAGCTGCTAGTGTTCGCATCTGCACCATATTTTCTGGTTGATTGAGATCGAGGTAAGCCAGGTGCTTACCAGGATTTACCAGTAAGTTCTGGGGCAGAGTATCGCCGTGGTAGGGTGAACTTATATGCAGCACTTGAGCACCATAATTTGCCAGTGTTCTAGCACTGCGTGGCCCTGCTAACACATGGGTAAAGTCTAAGACCTTGATGTCGTTAAGGGGCCCGTTGCCGCTATTCTTGCTAAATGGAATCGGTTGGCCTTCGGCAATCTTTTCAATTTCAACTACGGGCTCTTTCAGCAATTCCTGCCCCTGCGGATGGGCCCGCCACTCTTCTTTTGTATAGGCAAGGCAGGCTGGTAGACCGGCTCTCGATAGTGCTTCTTGTAGCTCTTCACCATCGTGTTTGGCAATGCTGCGAGCGATTGAGTCGCGGTTGTTGCCACAGTCAAAGAAATTGAGATAGCCGCGCTCTAGTTTTATATAGGGTGGCCCTGATTCAATCATGATGTACTTGCCGTCGCGACACTGAAAAATTCCGTTGGTGGGGATGTACTCTGCTCCCACAGTCATGGCATAGCCAGACTGCCAGAGAAAATGAGATGAGTGGAGAAAATGAATGGCATCAATAACACTGACAGTCAGCGAATTGCTCTTACCCCCTTGTTGTCTGGCAATTGCGGCTGCCGCCATGGCTTCGGCAGTTAGTGCGTAAGCCGTGGCTTCAGATAGGTGGTGGGGGCTGCGTAAAATCGGATCGCTGCCTATTACAGTAACGTCGCCGTCAAAATATTTGTCTATGCCCAGCAGTTGCGATAAAGCTTGCAACTCCTTTAGTTCACCTTGGTTAAGAGAGCGACGGCAATTCACCAACTGTTCGTTCATAGGCTTGTGCATAGACTTGCTTATCCAATTATATTGATTACTAACTGAGTCATGAATTCTAGCAAGTTGAGAGCCTGCCGCTATGATTTTCTATTGCCAAGAGCTGTTGGCTAAAGGTGCGGGTTATACTCCTCTTGAAGATTTTCCCAGCTCTTAGCATTGGCTTGTTTTGAAGTCTATAACCAAATCTAGACACTCGTCTTTGAGCCTGGCGACTCAGGGCATTTTATTGGTTGCTCTTTTGCTTGTCTGTCAATTTGTGTTGATTGGCGCACTAGCTTATCTCCTTTCGCAAGCTGAGGCCGAGGCTAGCCGTCAAGAGCGGGCCCGCCTAATAAGCTCAAAAGCTAATCGACTCTATCTCATCGGCTTTGATACTGGCGATAACGTCACGAGCGTTAGCCGCAGCATAGAGCTTGGCACCACTGACAGTGTTTCTGCTCCTATGGATGAATCGCTCGAAATTATTACCTGGCTCAAGGAGCAATTAAAAGACAATCAAGAAGCTCAAATATTACTGGAGAGAATCGAGCAGAATTTCAAAATCTGCATACCAGTTCTTTCGGCTATGGAAGCCCAGCGAGCTTCTCTCGAAGACGAAGCGGAGCGGGAAAAGTGGCAGGCAAAGAGACATTCGATTATGCCTACTTTTGACGCCCTGATTAAAGACATTCCGCAGTTGCTTGCTATTACTCGTAAGCTTGAGACTGAAGGCCCTGAGCGCGAGCGTTTAATTAGAGAACAAACAGAGGGAGTTCTAGCTCTTGGTCTGTTGCTGACATTTTTAGTGGTGCTTCTTATCGGCTATCTATTTTCTAGTCGTGTGACCGCGCGTTTGGCTGCTATTAATGACAATATTGCCAGGCTGAAAGACGGGCGCAAGTTGAGGCCGCAACTTAAGGGCAGCGATGAAATTGCGCTGGTTGATGCGGTTATCCACGAAACCGCCAGTACCCTGAGAGAAGAGATGAATCAGCTCAAGGCGAGCGAAGCCAGGGTGAGAGAGCTGATTGAAAAACTGCCGGTGGGCATAGCAATGCTTGATCATCACGGTACCATTGAGTTCTTGAATTCAACTCTTGAAGCTGATTTCAATTATTCTTCCCATCAACTTCTAGGCAAACGTATCTCAAAGCTTTTTGCCCCTAGTCAAGACATACCAGATTCTGTAGCTGCTGACGGTGCTGATAGTAAGGTTGGTCATGCCCTAGAATTTACGGCTCTCCGTCGCGATGGTGAGCCATTTCCCGTTGATTTCATGATGGCAGCTGTGGAGATTGATGGAGAGCCCAAAACTCTAGCCATGATTATTGATGCCAGCGAAAAGCATGCTATTAAGAAAATGCGTCAAAACTTTGTCTCAATGGTGCACTCTGAACTAGAGGAGCCATTGACTAAAGTTGGGGCATTCCTCACTAAACTTGGCCCAGTGGCTGCGGCAGTTTCTTCGAAGGCAGCAAATTCGACAAAACAGATGCAGCAGAACATCGAACGCTTGATAGTATTGCTAAACGATCTCTTCGATCTTGACACCCTTGATACAGGCAAAATTGAAATTGAGCCTGCGCTGGCCAGTCTTAGTATCATTTTTGAACGCTCTGTAAGTGCCGTAAGCATGTTCGCTCAAAAGCACCAGGTAGAGCTGCAAGTTGAACCATGCCAGATAGAACTTTTAGTTGATGCCAATCGCCTTGTGCAGGTACTGGTTAACTTACTCTCGAATGCTATCAAGTTTTCTCCGCCAGGTTCTGTGGTGACTATTGCCACTAGACAATCTCCTGGTTATGTAGAAATCGGTGTAATCGATCATGGTCGGGGAATTCCCCAGTCGCATCAAGAGTCAATTTTTGAAGCCTATCGCCAGGTTGAAATCGCTGATGGCCAGGCCAAAGGCGGCACTGGCCTCGGCTTAGCAATTTGCAAAGCTATTGTCGAAGCCCATCAGGGGCAGATAGGAGTTAATAGCGAACTGGGCAAAGGTAGCGTGTTTTGGCTGAAATTGCCTCGATTGACCGGGGAGGCAAGATGATTTCTTCTCTTAGTCTTCGCGTCAAAGGCTTTTTGGTCATAGCCCTATTGCTTGTCTTTGAGCTGCTTTTCGTTGGCTGTCACGCCGCGCTCTTAGTAGCAGCAGAACGAGAGTCGGTCAGACAGCAGAATGCTAAAGAGATTGTCGCAACCGCCGGTACCCTGCTGCAGGATTTTTATGATGCTGGCGATAATTTGGCCAAGTATTCCGTGAAGAAGGAGCAGGATGCCCTGGGAGTGTATCAAGCTAAATGCTCAGCCCTATTGCGCAATAGCCATTGGATTAAGGAACAGTTGAAGAGCGGTAGCAAGCAGTATCAGCTCTTTGAGAAGATCGAAAATAACCTTACAGCCAACTTGAAAATGTTTGCGCGAATGAGGCAGCTCAGCGAAACCGATAGCGAACTGGCCGTGGCACAGTTTGGTCTAAAGCTAAAAACTAAGATGCGCTTGGAGCTGCTCACTTTGTCTGGTGATTTAGTTGAGTTTCTCAATGCTGAAAAGCAAATTGAGAGTGCCAGCCCGGTTGCTATCAAGTTACAGAGAGAACGCACCAGCTGGCTGCTTGGCGGCGGGATGGTCTTGAATGTTGTCGTCGCATTTTTACTGGTGCGCTGGTTCTTGCGCAGTATTACTTCGCGTCTAGAAATCGTACAGGACAATGCCGAGCGCTTGCGTCAGCGCAAGAGTCTTAGAGTACCCATCGCTGGAGAGGATGAGATTGCTTCAATTGATGAGGCTTTTCATGAGATGTCGCATTCTCTTCAGGGTCAAGAGAAACTGCTTCGAGCCAGTACCGATCAGATTCAAAATATCATTGAGCAGATGCCCATTGGTCTGGTGGTGGTGGCTGAATCTGCTCAAGTTGAACGTGCTCGAGTTGAATCAGCCAAAATTGAATATGCTAATCCGGCCCTAGAGCGCATGCTTGATTATAAAACTGGCGAACTAAAGGGAACTAGCTTAGGCAGCTCATTCATGACCGCCGGAATCAGGCCTGAGCCCCTCACCGATACGGCAATGATTGATGGCACTATCGAGCTTTTGGCTCAGAAGAAGAATGGCTCAAAATTGCCTGTTGAGTTTTCGGTCAGTGATGTTTCTTATGACAGTGTGTCACTGCTTGGTACCGTGATAGATATCAGCGAAAAGCACGAAATTGAAAAAATGAAAGAGGCTTTTGTTGCTATGGTCAGCCATGACTTGCGCACTCCGCTAACTTCAGTGTCTGGTTTTTTGCACATGCTGCCTCTGGGAATCTATGGTCAATTTAGCTCGGCGGTTGTGGCAGAAACAACGGTGGCTGAGAAACAAGTAGAAGAGCTAATTACTTTAATTAACGACTTGCTTGATTTAGAAAAGCTCAAGGCCGGCCAGCTAGAGATGCGTTCGGCCAATGCAAATCTTGAAGACTTGCTCGACAGCGCCATTGAATCTTGCTCTGAGTTAGCCGAAGAATCAGGTGTCAGTGTTCTCTTTGAGGGCTGTCAGACCCCCATGATGGTGCTAGCCGATGGCGATCGCTTAAAGCAGGCACTGTCGAAGGTCTTTGTCAGTGCTATACGGCTGAGCACTAGAAGTCCTATCGATGTCAGCGTAGTCGCTGAAAATATTGATAGAGGCCATAAAGTAGCTCGAATTGCTTTGCATATTTCAGGTGTGCAGATAGCAGAGCAGCAAATAGAGTCGCTCTTTGAGCCATTTCAAGCGGGGTCACTAAATTTGGGATTAGCTCTGCCCCTGGCAAAAGCGTTACTACTTAGCTTCGCCGGTCAGTGTGGTGCCAGTCATGAAGATCAAGGCCTGGTGCTATGGTTGCAGTTGCCGTTTGCTTAGGTGTAAAGGCAATTTATGTTTAGTCACCGTGCCGCAGCCTCGCTAACACGTCTTTGGAAAAGCCCCTCTGAGAGCCAGATTGGCTTGATCCAAGCCCTAGATTTGACTTGCTTGGACCATAGGTGGCGGCAACAGGGTTAGTCTTATTCGTGGCCAGAGCAGGCGCACTAAAAGTATTTTTGGCAATAGGTTTGATTGCTCCGATTGGACGCGCCGGAGTTGCTATCGGTGTAAGACCACCCATTTTGACTTGATTCAAGGGGCGCACATTGATCTTCTCCGGTATGTTTGATCGAAAAACAGAGGGCGTTAGTCGATTTGACACCATTTTTACTGATTGGTTGCCACCAGCTGATGAGCCGGGAATCGGGCCAATGGGGACAACAAAGCTTTGCGGTGCTTCGTCGCCTCCGCGAGTGTCGTTTACTCGAGGCCGCTCGTCGACAATCTGAACATTGAGGGGAGCTTTGAACCATTCCACCTTTTGTAGTTGGTCTTTTCTCAAAGTCACTGATTGCTGAGCACTGGCGGGATTGGCGCAACTTAGAAGAGATAAAACAGCCAAAATAGTAAATGTTTTCATTGTGCTTCTCCTGCCAGTGAGGTTACAGGATAGCGCGGATGCCAAGAGGATTAACTGGGGTTTACCCTAAACAGGCAAAGATTGACTCTGTGGCTCAGTGTTCAGCCAATTTCCAATCAAAAAGAGGCCGCTATCACTAGCGGCCTCTTTTAATTTCTTCGAATAACGACTGTCTTATTTCAATCCAGCCATAATTTCATCGAGAACGCTCTTCGCTGGTCTAATGACCTCTTGTGGCAATGTTGCAAGAGGAGCATCGCCAACATTCATCATGGTGGTGAAGTCTTCTACGTTTTCATTGACATAGAGTAGGCCAGTGAGAAACTCTTTTTTGTCATGAGCTTCTTTGATCGTCATAATCGCTTGGGTTTGATTAGTCGGATCATAGTTGCGTTCGGTCTTTTTCAATCTGATCTTCGATCCATCATGCATCTCTACTTCTTGCATAGTGCCTGGTTCGTAGTCAACGCTGATTTGTTCGAAGAATGGAATGTAGCCGAGTTCATGCAATGGAGTTTCCATTTCTTTGGCGTACTTGTAAGCCTTGGTCGAACCTTCATGGTTGTTGAAGGTGACGCATGGGCTAATGACGTCAATTACAGCTGTACCTTTGTGCGAACCAGCAGCTTTGAGTAGTGCTACTAGTTGCTTAGGGTCGCCTGCAAATGAACGGCCAACGAAACTGCAACCTAGCTCAATCGCTAGACCACAGAGGTCGATTGGTGGCAATTCATTCATTACGCCGCTCTTGAGCTTAGAGCCAAGATCGGCGGTGGCAGAGAATTGCCCTTTGGTCAGGCCGTATACACCATTGTTCTCAATGATATAAATCATAGGAACATTGCGGCGAACTAAGTGACAAAACTGACCCAAGCCGATTGAAGCAGTGTCGCCATCGCCACTGACGCCGATTAGCGATAGCGTATGGTTGGCTACGCTGACACCAGTTGCTACTGATGGCATTCTACCGTGGACAGAGTTGAATCCGTGTGAGCGGTTCAAGAAGTAGGCTGGTGTTTTAGATGAGCAGCCGATGCCGCTCAATTTTGCCACCATATGTGGTTCTTTGCCTAATTCGTAAAAGGCTTTGATGATCTGAGCTGTAATTGCGTCGTGACCACAACCATCGCAAAGTGTTGATGGAGCGCCTTTGTAATCGGCCATGGTTAGGCCAATTCTGTTAGTTGGAGGTGTTGAAGTTACCATTGTTTATCTCTCCTGCTCCATGATTGCGTCGGTGACAAATCTGGCATCGATTGGCAGACCATCGTAGTGTTTCACTGAGCGAATTTTCATCGCTAGTTCGGGCAGTTCTAAGCGAATCAGATCGCGCATTTGAGCGTCTCTGTTTTGCTCGACTACATATACGTGGTCGTGGGTTTCGACGAATTTACGCAGATCGTCTGTGAATGGCAAGGCCCGTACTCGCAAGTAGCTAGTTGGAATGTTTGCAGCTTTGAGTTGGTCCCGTGATTCTATGACGGCGAAATCAGAAGAACCGAAAGCGATGATGCCGATTTTTGCACCCTTCTCAACACTTACAACCGGTGCTGGCACAAACTTGCGAGCAGTCTGGAATTTCTTCTCTAGTCTGTCCATCAAGTTTACGTAGTCTTCTGGTTTTTCAGTGTAGCCAGCTTTTTCGTTGTGGCCAGAGCCACGAGTGAAGTAAGCAGCTTGAGGATGGTCAGTGCCAGGCAATGTGCGGTATGGAATACCATCGCCGTCAACGTCTCTGTAGCGTTCGAACTTGCCAGCTTTTTCAATGTCAGCAGCAGTCATTACTTTGCCGCGGCTGATTGGCTTAGTTGGATATTCGAATGGATCGCTCATCCAGTTGTTCATGCCGAGATCAAGGTCGGTGAGAACAAATACTGGGGTTTGGAATTGCTCAGCTAGCTCAAATGCTTCGCCTGCCATTTCGTAGCACTCAACAATCGAGCCAGGAAGCAGAACGATGTGTTTGGTGTCGCCGTGCGAGAGGGTGTAGGCGCTGATCAAATCGGCTTGTGATGTCCGAGTTGGCATACCAGTTGAAGGTCCTACCCGTTGAACGTCGAATATTACTGTTGGTATCTCGGTGAAGTAGCCGTAGCCAGTAAATTCAGCCATGAGCGAAATGCCAGGGCCAGATGTCGAGGTCATTGAGCGGGCACCAGCCCAACCAGCGCCTAGAGCCATACCTATAGCGGCCAGTTCATCTTCAGCTTGAATTACAGCAAAGCTTGCTTTGCCGGTTTCTTTGTCGATTCTGTAATCTTTTAAGTAATCGATTAACTGTTCGCACAAGCTAGATGAAGGAGTGATTGGATACCAAGTCACTACAGTTACGCCCGCGAATAGTGAACCTAGCGCACAGGCCGCGTTACCATCAATGATGATTTTGCCTTGGGTCTTGTCCATTGGTTCGACGAAGTAAGGATCTTCTTTCTTGAGGTTTTCGCGAGCCCACTCACGGCCGATTTTGACAGCGTTCAAGTTGAGGTCGATAGCTTTGGTCTTGCCTTCAAACTGTTTGCTGATGCTGTTTTCAATCTGACCATGGTCAATATTGAGCAATTCGGCGACGACACCGACATAAAGCATGTTCATCAGGAGCTTGCGCAACTTCAGATTTTCACTGGCCTTAGCAGCTAGTTCAGTGAACGGCACTTGGTAGTGCAGTACGTCTTTGCGAATGGCATCTAGTTTTAGTTCAACTGGTGAAATACAAACAGCACCCGTAGAAAGACTTTTGACGTCATCGATGGCTGTTTGTGGATTCATCGCTACTAGAATTTCGATATCTGATTTTCTGGCGACATAACCGTTTTTATTGACGCGGATGGTGAACCAGGTTGGCAAGCCGGCAATGTTAGATGGAAAGAGGTTCTTCCCGCTAACCGGTATGCCCATCTGGAAGATGGAGCGCATCAATACGCTATTTGAAGATTGGCTTCCTGAGCCGTTTACTGTTGCAACCTGGATGGAGAAGTCGTTGACGACTCGTCCTTGCTCCAGTTTTTCTTTGCTATCGGCAGCTAGTGTTTTCACTGTGCGAATATCCTATTGGAAAACTCTGTGGGTTTACTTGACGTAGAACAGTCTATCAAGAGCCGCGCCGAAACTCCCTCAAATACCAAATTGCCTAAGCTTTCTATACGTTTTGAATTATTTTTGAATTGCTTTTTGAATTTAAGTTAAGAATGGCTGGCTCAGGTCCCGGAAAAGTAAATATCAAAAGTAGTTCTGAATAAGCAAATCTGGGTCAGTGAATAGTCGGTGAATGGGGTTTAGTGAATGCGAGCGTCAATTAAGAAGGGGCCAGGGCTGTCGAACATCGTTCCCAGTGCTTCTTCGAGTTCACCCATGGTTTCAGCTTTCAATGCTGGAATTTTCATGGCTGTAGCAATTTGCTTGAAATCAATCTCTGGGCAGTCCAGTGGGAATTGATGGTCGCAGTTCCCAAGGTGCAGTGTGAGGCTGTCGGAGCCGCCATTGTTGACCACAACAAATTTGGTGTTGAGCACATAGTGAGCGGCTGTCCACAGGGCCTGACTGGCCTGTAAGAAAGATTGATCTGAGGTGACGCAGACTACAGGGTTGTCTGGAGCTGCCCACTGCGTGCCCAGGGCCGCACCCATCGCATAGCCATCAACGCCTGAATTAGAGGCGAAATAGGCCGAGCTGCCCTCCAGGCTCATCACAGTGGATGGGTCGGTGAGGGTGCCAATTATGTCGGTGACGACAATGGAGCCACTAGTGCGGGCGCCGTCGACGCTGCGCAAGAGCCAGAAAAGCGAAATTGGGTCATGCTGCTTGGGATAGACGAGGTTCTCTTCTAACTTTTGGCGCTGACCCGATATATTTAGAGTTGTATCTCTTGCTCTATTTCGCGCTGCGTTCACCCAGTTGTTATCGGCGATCAGCTGAATTTCTGCTCGCAGTCGCGACAAAGATTCGGCAATATCGGCAGTGGCAGTGGCTATGCAAGGCAGTGATTTACCCGAAAGCGTCGGGTCGACATTAATTTGCAAGACCGAGGTGCGTGGTGAAATTAGTGAGGCCTGGTCTGCTGTTTCGGGCAGTCTAGTTTGCATGCCAAGGGCGAGAACAAGGTCGTGACCTCGAAGGCTTTCACGAGCACTGCTGATTTCTGTCGACAGCACTCCGGCGAACTGTGGATGCCTGTTGGGGAAATTTACCCCGGTTGGATTGGGTTCACTGTAGACAGGACAACCAATTACTTCTGCCAGAGTTGCCACTTCTTTGCGAGCTCTGTATTGACTCACTTCATTGCCAGCAACAATACAGGGACTTTTTGCTGAAACTAGAGTGCGAGCGCTTTTCTGGACAAAGTTGTTATCGGCAGCGCCAAGTGGACTGGTGTGAGGCGGATTAATAACTGTGGTTTCGGCAACCTGATTCAAGATGTCAACTGGGATTGAGATTAAGACTGGCCCTTTGGGAGGCGAGAAGGCCTCGGTAAATGCGCGCCTGATTAAGCGTGGTATTTCACCGGCGCTGCGAGCTTCGGCGGACCATTTGCAAACTGGCTTACTGACACCTAAGACATCGAGTGAGAGAGCGGGATCATCGTTGAGAATTTGGGTGCTGAGCTGGTCGCAGATAATAATCATGGGCACATGAATGCGACTAGCTGTGTAAATGGCTGGCAGTGCTGTAACTAACCCTTGACCGGCCGAGAGCAATAGTACTGCAGCACGAGAGGAGGCTTGGGCGTAGCCAATACTCATGAAAGCCGCGGCGAGTTCACTGGCGCAGTTGACTTGACGAAAACCTTTGACCTCAGGGAGTGCTTGAGCTATGGGTGAATTGCATGAGCGCGGCGCTACAAATATCTGGCTTGCTCCTTCGGTCAGGAGCTGTTGTAGCAATAAGTCGCAAGTAAGTTTGGTTGAGGATGTTGTCATTGCCTTCTCGATTGTCTAGAGATGATCAAGCTCCATTAATGGACAAGGAAATTGATAAAGCCAATCTCCAACATTATTGTCAAGGGAGAGCATCATGGACCTTCCCCAATTTCTCTCAGAGTAATAGATTTGACCACGAAAATCAGCCTGAAATTCGTCGCCTGCCAGAAAACTCTTAAAATTAAATCCGGGCTCAAGGCCTCTGAGATTGCCTTCCCATCCCCTGATCTTGCGTATTTGCAGGGTGTAGGCCTGAGTTAAAATAGCTCTCCATAGGTTTTCAGGACCAATTCCAGCGTCTACCAGTTCGAGGATGCGCATGGTCTTGCCACCAATTTCGTAAATGCAATAGCCATTTTCTGTTTTAAGTAGATGCAGGCGCGGCCAAGAAAGCGTTGAATTTTGATGGAGAAATTGCTCTTTGGCTATTTTGTAATGCCAGTATTTGACAGAGCGTCTTACGGCAAAGGGTCTTCTTGAAAGCCACCGCTGGTGGTAGCGGTGCAAAATCTCAATGTGTTCATGACCGAGCTCATCAATTGTGAAAGCTGGGCAGAAGTTACCTTTTGGCAAGCGCCATTGGGCCAAGGCTAAATCAATAGAAAAATCCAGGCTAGATAATTCTTGAAAACCATACTGCTCATAAAAATCTGAGCCAATGTCAGAGAACAGCACTATACCCGCGGCCCCAATGGCTTCGGCCCTTTCGATGAACTCTTCCATGAACTTGCCACCAAGGCCCTGTCCACGAAATTTGCGCCGGGAGAACAGGGCGCCGATTCCTAAGAAGGGATAATTCTTGCCCCTTGAGCTAATCTCAATTTGATAGGCTTTGCAACCAACAGCAATTTCGCCTCCTTGTTTTAGGGTGAGAAACTTTAGATGGCGGCGTCCCCAGTCGTGGTTCCGCTGAAAAGCGTTGTACTGGTAATAATCTTCTTTTGTCAGACCGGCCGACCACAATTCATAGGTTTCGTGCAAGACCTGCAAAATCTCTGAATCGCGAATTTCGGACAATGTCATTGGCTAAATCACGGTATCTTAACTTGCAGTTAGTATTACAGTATTTGTTTCGTTTATGGTGTCTTCCCAAGAGTTTATGAGCCAGTCAGAATCGGATTTAACCAAAATCTATTTGGGCCACGTGATTTCTCCCTTATCCAGTACCGCTTATCTTGACTACGTTCAGGGCGCGCTGGTTGTAAACGGGCAGGGCACAATCATTGATGTTGCCCCTTGGCTGGAAATTCAGCATAAATACACTAGTGGCAATCATATTAATGATAGGAATGTCGAGATTGTTGATTTGGGCCAAAGGCTGATTTTGCCTGGTCTAGTGGATTTACACCTGCATCTGCCCCAGGTTTCTCAGACAGGGCGCTCTGGCCAGCACCTGCTCGCCTGGCTCAATAAGTATATTTTTCCTGCTGAGGCTCGCTTTTCAGATACTAACCATGCGCGCAAAATAGCCAACTGGTTCTTCGATGAGTTGGCTGCCAACGGAACGACTCTGGCTGTGGTCTTTACTACTATTCACAAAGACGCCACTGATGCGGCTTTTGAAGTTGCCTTAGAGAAAGGTAGTCGGGTCATTATGGGCAAAGTGATGATGGATGCCAATTCTCCAGAAGCTTTGACTGAAGATACCGAGACTTCGCTAAGAGAATCGGAGGAGTTGGCGGTTAAATGGCACGGACAGGGAGATGGCCTTCTCCTGTATGCCTTCACTCCGCGCTTTGGCGTCACTTCCACGTCTGAACTCTTAGCCGGAGTCGGCCACTTGTTTGCCAAGCATCCCGGCACCTATGTTCACACCCATCTGTCTGAGGCAAAAGAAGAGATTCAATTTGTTGCCACCCAGTTCCCTACTGCTCGCAGCTACCTAGATGTATATAAGAGTTTTGGCATTATCGGCAAGCGCACGGTGTTTGCCCATGCCATCCACCTTGATGATCAAGACATTAAGACCGTAGCCGATACTCATAGCTCACTGGCCCATTGTCCAAGCTCCAATTTCTTCCTCAAGAGTGGTGTCTTTCTCTATGCCAAAATCTCTGCCGCAGGCTGTCTCTTTGGTTTAGGCTCAGATGTAGCGGCGGGGCCGTCAATGTCGCTGTTCAATGTTATGAAAGATGCTAACTACATGCAGCCTGACATTTGGATAGAGCCGCCTGAGTTACTTTACCGGGCTACTTTGGGCGGGGCGAAGGCTGCCCACTTGGATCATTTAATTGGTTCTTTGACCGTGGGCAAAGAAGCAGACTTTATTGTTGTCGACGCCAGTCGCAAGAGTGGAATTGTGGACAATATCCTCAGTCAGCCGACGGATGAAATACTATCTAGTCTTGTATTTTTGGGCGACGATCGACTGATTGAAGCCACTTATGTTAGAGGCCGCTGCATATTTCACATATAGATTTAGGGAAGCAACTTAGATGTGAACCTGTTACGATTTCCATGTTCTAAAGGGAGTTCTTAAAATGTCCGGAAAGACTGATATGGCCGCAACCAAAATTGAGCGCGACAAAGAGGTCGACTCGATTAAAACGATCTACTCGCATGAGCAGATTCAAAAACGAGTTGCTGAATTGGGTGCGCAAATCAGTGCTGACTATGTGGAGCTGGAGAACCCAGTTGTGATAGGGGTGATGAAAGGAGCTTTTTGCTTCCTGGCCGATATTGTCAGACAAATCGTGACGCCAGATCCCCTACAAATTGAATTTGTTAGATTGGCAAGCTATGGCAGCGCCACTGAAAGCTCTGGAGCCGTGCAGACGCCCTATCTAGAATTACCTAACATTTCCCGCCGCAACATTATTGTGGTTGAGGATATTATTGACTCTGGCCGCACAGCAAAGTTCTTCATGGAGTATCTGCGCGATCAGTTCAACCCGAACACTCTAAAGATTGCTGTTTTTCTTGATAAACCCTCTCGCCGAGTTGTGCCTATTGAAGCCGACTATGTAGGCTTTAGTATTGAAGATTTGTTCGTTGTCGGCTATGGTCTTGATTATGCGGAGAAATACCGCGAGCTTCCCTATTTAGGGGAGCTCAAGCTGGCTAAGTAATACTTGCTTACACTAGAGGCCCTGTGTCAGAAGAAGCAGAACAAGAAAACGTAGAAAAAACGGAAGAAGCTAAAAAAGAGCCGAAGTCTCAAGATTCGCCTCGTGAAACGCCTTCTGAAGCAGCGCCTTCGGAGCTGGTCACTGAAGCTTCACCCACTGTCTCTGCTTCATCCACTGTATCTGCTCCAGGCTCTCCCACTGTTAGCAGTTCGGCTCATGAGCCTGGCAAGTTGAGTATTTTCGATTTGGCCGCCGGCGTTTTGCTGCTGGCCTTTGTTTCATTGTTCGCCGTCAACATTTTCATTGCTAATCTTGCTTACGACTACAACGAGCGCATGTGTCATACCGCCATTGTTCTCGCTGGTAAGGCTGCTTCCGATGGCAAAGATTCGCTAGCGGTGAAGCAGGCCGCCAACGGCTTTATGGATAAGTGCGGACCAGGTGGCTTCTTTGTTGAACGTCCTGAATTGATCACTTTCTATGACGAAATCAATCCAGACTTACGGCAGGTTTCAGTGGCAACTTCTACCAGAGTTTTGATTCCTGCTCCATTTATCGTGGCGGATAAGAGTCGCTTTGATCGCGATGGCATGCACATGACATTTAAAAGTGTTTGTCAGTTTCAATTGAAGAATCCCAAAAACTGTGATTCCGGAAAAGTGAAAATCAATCCGACTGGTAAAACATTTGAAATCAAAATGCTCAATACTCCCGTCGTGGCACCAAAACCTGCGGTGAAGAAAGAGGACGGCAAAGCCCCTTCTTCACCTGAGAAGAAAGGGCCAAAACCGGTTTCTAGTCCTGGAGCAGGCTAGATACGAGCAGTCAATCTCCGTCTATTTAGGTACTGATACCACGTCTTTCTTTGAACCCGTCCACATCTCAATTTCGTGCAGTGGTGGTGGAACTGGTTGGGCGTTGCTCGAATTGAATGATGCACTGGCTATGGGGCCAGCATTGAAATCAGGAAGTGGTGGGGGTATCAGATTCGAGAGAGCTTGTTCACCGCTGTTAGTGGCACTCATCGCCTTTGCTGGACGAGGATAGAGCGCAGTGACGTCAACTGTTGCCACCGGTGTGTGGTCTCTGCCGTTGCGTAGTGAAAGATACAATTTGCTTGCCGATAGTGCTTTTATCAGCTTCTGAGTGTCTTCTGGAGAAACTGCTACTGTTACAGAGCCGGCTGGATTGGCTTGATTTTTTGCTTGTCGCTCGAACATTTGACCGACAGCAACAACTTGTACATCAGACAGTATGGGCGCCACTCTTGTATCAGCACCACTGCCAGCCATGCCGAGAATGTCTACATGACTATCTGGAGCTATGAATCCGGCTACGCCGGAATTGGCATCAACAGCAAAAGTAACTGCTCGCATGCCTTCTTTGACATGTGATTCAAAACTGAGGCTGATACCTTGTGGTGCCAGATCGTGAGTCGAGAGAATTTGCCCAGTGCTGACACCGTACTTAACTGTGCGACCGATCGCAATAGTTGAATTGGTGACTGCATCTTGAGGTGTTCTGGCTAGCTCAATCTCTTTTTCCTCAAGAGCTTCTGAAGTGATTACTTGCCCGTCGGCAATATCTTTGATTACATATACAACTTTTGTTTTTGCATTGTTTTTCCTTTCTAGATCTTTGAGTGTGTCGTTGAAGGCCTTGTCGCGAACCGACTCAGAGCTTGTAACCGTGACAGTGACTAGCACCGCCACTCCTATAATCATTAAGAGCATAATTGCTGGTGGGGTGCGCGAGAGCATCAGGAAAAGTGTGCGCAAAGGATTGAGGGTCATTTTCGACCTCCTGTGGTGGCGTAAATTTATAAAAATCAGTCGTTCCTGATTTCATCTTGCCTGCTGTGCTCTTCGGCGATAATAGGGAAAACCCTGGGATACTCGCTGGCTCATGTTACGCTTGTGTTACAGGCCGTATAATGGTGATCTTTATATGATGGTCTCCATATGGAGATCTTGCTGGCGCCCTTTATAAGAAAGAGTTTTGAGGATTAGGAGCATTATGCTGCCACCAAAAGAAGTACCAGACGGTCTGACAGCAACAGAGTATCAGCGTCTTACCATTCGCTATCAAATGTTAAAGTGGCCCAAGCAAATGGCTGCCAGTTCACGCTACAGTATGGCCGCTGCTGGCGACGCCGTACCCGAAGAAACTCGACGCAAGGTCGGAGCTCTGATGGCAGCTTTGGAGATTACATTTACGGTTAATGATGCCGTTAATGCTGTGCGCGGTACCGTCGAAGAAGCCGTAAGGCTGGCCGGTTCTGAAGCTGGTAAGGTAATCGATCGCAATGAAACCCTGGCTAAGGCCAAGCGCAATGTCGGCAATGTTTTTTCTTTAGCAAATGATTTAGCCAATAGTGCTTTACATAAAGTTGTTGAGGGTGTGGTGCTGCCACGTATCGGTTTGCCTATCGACTATTTGCCCGAGGGCCTATCGCAGTCAGATTATTTAAAGATGGGAGCGCGCTACGAACAACTTGGTTTTGCTGAACAGGCCCGTTCTGCTCTGGAGAAGACTATTTCTCAGGGCAGCGACACAATGCAAGGCAAGCGCGCAAAGATACGACTTCGTACCCGTATTCCTCGTGACAGAGTTAGTGATGATGCGACGCGTCGCTTTGTTGATGCTTTGAAGCTTTATATCACGCAAGAGATTGTTGATGCTAAAGCTAAACTTGAACTACTTATAAGAGAGTATCCTGATTTCGAATGGCCATATATTCAGCTAGGCCATATTCTTCTTACTGCTGGTGAAGTGGATAGAGCCTTAGATCTGGCTGCTAAAGTTGTACGGCAAAATCCGAACATGATTAAGGGTTGGCTTATGCTCTCAACTATTGATCTGATTTATTGGAACATTCCAAAACTAGAAGAGCATTTGCGAAAAATAAAAACGCTCGATCCAGAAAGTCCGGAACTTTCAACTTTCGAACAGCTGCTTGAATTAATCAATCAACAAGGCATGAGATAGCATCTTGCTGATGCAGGTATTATTTGCTGTTCTTGCATTACTACTGGTGTGCGAGTCTTGAATTGTATTTCAGCGCGGAAATTGAATTTCGGGATTTGGTTAGAATTTCAGTCCAGAGATCTAACAGCTGGATCTAGTTAGAATTTCAATCCGAAAATCTAGCAGAGGGACCTAGTTAGAATTTCAATCCGAAAATCTAACAGCGGGACCTAGTTAGAATTTCTATCCGAAAATCTAACAGCGGGACCTAGTTAGAATTTCTATCCCGAAATCTAACAGAGGACTTAGTTTGAATTTCAATCCGAGAATCTAATAGCGGGTCCTAGTTGGAATTTCAATCCGAAAATCTAACAGAGGACTTAGTTAGAATTTCAATCCGAAAATCTAACAGAGGACTTAGTTAGAATTTCAATCCGAAAATCTAACAGCGGGACCTAGTTAGAAGTTCAGTCCGAAAATCTAACACTGACTATTTGAACCATTTACCTCCTCACAACGTTATTAAGAATACACGCTGTTTATGAGGTGCAATCATGAGCTGTCACGGCGATATTCTAAACTTCATCTCTAACCTGTCTTCTGGTGAATGGTTTTCCACTCAGCAGGTACTCAATCTTGGCACAAGAGAGGCTATTGATCAGGCTCTGTATAGGTTGGTCAAATGCGGCTACCTTACCCGCATAGCTTGGGGACTTTTTACATTGCGAACAAACGAGCAAAACTTTGAACCACTAGCGGTGGCAAAGTTCAAAGCGCAAGTCTTCAAAAAGAAAATTGCTATTCACGGCCTCGACATCGCAAGCAGGTTTGGCCTAGTTGCTCCTGCTCAAGCTCAGCACCTTTTCAGCGTATATGGTGTCAGCAGCGTATTCCAATCAATGAAGCGAGAGATCACTTTAAAGAGCTACTCCCCTAGAAAGATTACACTTTGTGATTCGCCAGTAGGTGAAATCATAAGCGCACTCTGGTTTGTCGGAGAGAAAAATTGTGATAACTCAGTTGTGGCCAGTGCCTTGAGCCATCTTAGTCCTGAAGGCATCCGTGAACTGGCACAATCGGCTCATCGCATGCCCGGTTGGCTGACTAGAAAAGTTCGCCTTTTCAGTGGTTCTCAGCAAAGCCAACAACACAAACCGCCGTTATCCAGCATTATGATCTTATGAATCAAAGACAGTAGATGGAACTCTGTGATCCAGGTCTATGTCGTTAATTGTAGTGATGCTGCAAGCTCAGCTGTAGAAACTACTTTGGCATAGCCAAACTGTAGAGCTGACATGTAGGCGCTGTGAACTTCAGCTGCGGCAATTGTTTTGCCATTAAATTCAAGGTCTCTGGTAGCACAGGCGTCATGTACAACGATTACGTCGTAGCCAAAATCATTAGCAGCGCGACTTACAGCATCGATGCACATGTGACTCATGGCGCCACAGATGACCACTTCGTCAATGCTGTTTTTGTCCAATACTTCTGCTAGGTCTGTATTTCTAAATGAGTTGATGTGGTTTTTTACCACTACATCTTCCCCAGCGATGTTTTGTACTTTAGAGTGTATTTGAGCGCCTTTGGAGCCAGGGGCGAAGAAAGGTGCTTCGGCAGTGGGAAACTCGTGGCGAACATGAACTACTAGCTCACCATTTTTTCGGGCACTTGCAATAAGTTGTGCGGCGTTGTCTGCCGCCGCTTCCATGCCGACAAGGGGCCATTTGCCACCAGGGAAATAGTCGTTTTGAATGTCTACTACTATTAATGCTCTCTTTGCCATTGCTCTATCCTATATATTTACTTACTGATGCTTACTGACTTTTCTTTTCGTCTGATATTGAGCTTAGCTTTCCCTGTGCATCGTATACGGTTACAGGTCCGAACAGTTCAAGGTCGCTTTTTATTTTCTTGGCATCGCCTACGGCTGCCACAACCAGATTGTTTGAGTCAATTAGTTTGCGGGCTGCTGCTCTTACATCGTCGACTTTTACTGCCGTAACTTTATCAGCATAGGTTTTTAGGAAGTCATCCGGAAGATCGTAGAGCTTCGCTTCTAGCAGCCTCTGGGCCAGTCCGCTTTGTGTCTCGAGGCCGAGTTGGAAGGAACCAGCTAGATAGTTTTGCGCACTCTTCAATTCGGCATCAGTAACTTTGGTTGTGCGCATGCGATCTAGTTCGTAGAGAAATTCTTGCAACGATGGATTGGTCACCTCGGTGCGCACATTGGCACCAGCAAAGAAGGTCCCAGGTTGCTTGCGAGCAGACATACGGCTATAGGCACCATAGGTATAGCCTTTTGCTTCGCGAATATTGAGGAACAGTCTTGCGTGAGCCGCACCACCAAGAATCTGATTCATTACCACCATGGCGAAGTAATCAGGATCACTTCTTTTTACGCCAACGTTTCCTACCTTAATAGCCGTTTGCACTGAACCCGGGCGGTCGACTAGATATATGCGTCTACCGTTTTGTTTTGGCATTTCCGGCTGAGCTGCCATTGGTACATCTGAGGCCTTCCAAGGCTCACCAAATTTGCTGGCAATTAGCTCGCGCATTTTGTTCTTATCAAAGTCCCCAACTACAACCATTACTGAATGATTGGGTTGGTAATGGGCCTTGTGATAAGCCTCTATGTCTTTTCTGGTGATTTTGTTGAGCGATTCTTCGGTGGGTGCTATTACAGAATAGGGATGCTCTCCGAAGAGCACTTTGTTGAATCTCTCTTCTACCAGAAATTCAGGGTTTCCTCGTTTAATAGTGAGGGCCTGAATCTGATTGATCTTCTTTAGGGCCAATTCGTTTTCGGGAAAACTTGGGTGCAGCAGCACGTCGGAGAGCACATCAAAGAGTCGGCCAGTGTAAGGCGATAGAGCTGAACCGCTCAAAATCGTGTAATCGTAGTCAGTGCTCGCGGCCAAACCACCGCCAATGAAGTCAATTTCAGAGGCAATCTCTTTACTTTTTCTGGTGGTGGTGCCTTCTGTTAGCAGGTCTGCTGTCATATCTGCTAGACCCAGCATGTCTTTGGGTTCGTTGCTGGAGCCGTCCCTAAACCCAATGGTGGCTGAGATAAAGGGATAGCGGTGGTCTTCAACCAGTTGCACTTCCAGGCCATTTTCTAGCTTGTAGCTGGTGATTTCTGGTAGGTTAAAAGGCCTAGGTGCTGACATTTTGGGCGCAGTTTTGCGCCAGGCTTCAACAGCCGTGTTGGTTACCTGGGCGCGAGAGATGCTCTGGGCTTTTGGTATCACTGGCTGCTCTGGTACGACGACGCTGCTCGTGGTTGGCTTGGTCTTCGGTGCGATTTTTACTTTAGCCATGGCTGGCAAAAGTGATGAGGTGAGCAAAAGGGATACGGCAGTGAGGCTGAAGAGTCTTGTTTTTAGTGCTTGCAATTTCATTTTTAACTCTAGCTTTCCTTTTTCTTTGCCGGAACCACATCGACAGTGGTGGAACCTTCGTGATTAAACATTTTGCCAGCCACGCGCTGAATGTCATCTGTGGTGACATTCAGATAGGCCTCGACATCTTTGTCGACCAAACCAGGGTCTCCAAAGAAAGACGTATACTCGGCCAGAATTTCAGCTCTTCCCAAAGATCTCTGTAGTGAAGAATGGCTATTAGACGAGAAAAGTTGGCGTAAAATTTGGTTTTTTGCTTTTTGCAATTCTACGTCGGTCACCTTTGCCGTTTTGATTTTGTCCAGTTCTTGGAAAACCACTTCTCTTACTTTTTCAGGAGTCGAACCCGGCTTGTAGACTACGAAAGTCTCAAAAAGTGATGGGCCTCGGCGTTCATCATAAGAGCAGTCAACTTGCAAAGCCACTTGATCTTCTTTGACCAGGCGCTGGTATAGCCTTGATGACTCGCCAGTGGCAAGGATGGTCTGCAGCAAGTTAAGGGCGTAGAAGTCTTTCTCTCTCCGTGCCGGTGCTTTCCAGGCAATCCAGAAGGCCGGAGCCTGGGCCTGTGGGTCTTCCACGCGCAAGTACTTAGCCTTTGTCTGAGTTGGTTCGCTCAGGTCCGGTCGCTTAGGCAGTATGACTTTGGGAATAGTGGCGAAGTATTTTTCTACTAAACGGGCTGCTTCATCACTGTTGAAATCGCCAACGATTGCCATGGTGGCATTGTTAGGAGCGTAGTATGTGTCAAAGAATTTGCGCACGTCCTCTACTGAGGATGCTTCTAAATCTTCAAAGTAGCCAATCGGCGGGTGGCCGTTACTCCAGTTATCGAAAGCCATTTCTTCCAGTTTAATTGAAGCGGGTACATAAGGTTGGTTGTCGACTCGTAGTCGCTTCTCTTCCTTTACGGTCTCTAGCTGGTTGGCAAATTTTTCGGGCGTGACCTTGAGAGAGCGCATGCGATCAGACTCAAGCCAAAGTGCCAGTTCTAACTGATTGCTGGGCATCTTTTCGAAGTAGTTAGTGAAATCCGCATGAGTAGAGGCGTTTAGACTGCCGCCGGCACTTTCGATGTATTTGAAGTGTTCCATCTTGCCGACATTTTCTGAGCCTTGAAACATCATGTGTTCAAAGAGGTGAGCGAAACCAGAGCGCTTTTTCACTTCATCTCTGGCACCAACGTCATAGACAATTGCTACTGATACCACTGGCACCGAATGATCTTCTGAGAGAACTACCCTTAGACCATTGGCCAATTTGAAGTCTTTGTTGACCGGTATGAGCGGGCTCTTGATTTTGATATCAGGCTTGTCAGTGCTCGCTGCATCTGTTGCATAGGCTGGATTGTTTGATATCCCAGCGGTGAGGCAAAGTCCTAGGCCTAGAGTCAAACTAAAAGACCTAATATTGGCCAGTTTACTCATGGGCCAATTTTTTTGAAAGTTCATTCGCAGGATTGATCCTTATCATTGATAGTTTTTCTATGAGTTCGTCGCGCTTAGTTCAGCTTGCTTAGTTCAGCTTGCTTAGTTCAGCTTGCTTAGTTCAGCTTGATGAGTTCAGCTCGATCAGTCATCTTCGTCGTCGTCGGTACCCAGCAAAACGCTGGACCAGAATATTGAAACTACTAAGAGAGCCAATATGCCTCCGCCAACACAGATTTTCTCGGGTACGCCATAGCGGTGCAGCATCAGGTATGAGGATAGGCTGAGTACCAGTCCTAGTAGTGCGACCACATGGTTAAGTGAGAAGCTGCGTAGCATTTACTTTTCTCTCAGTGCTTGTTGCCTATATAGCTATTAGCCGCGGGCTGATTTGAGAGTGTCGGCACAAGTGCATTTTTCTCTGCCATCAGGAATGGTTTCAATTAAGTTGACCAGCAGGCTTTGCAGTTTGGTGATGTTAGCGGCAAATACTTTCATCACTTCTGCGTGTGAAACTGGCTCCACGTTGGCGGTTACTCCACTATCATAGTCGGTAATCAGCGAAACGTTAACAACACACATCGAAAGCTCTTTAGCTAGGTAAGCTTCAGGGTATTGGGTCATATTGATCACTTCCCAGCCCATTTTATTGAACCAGGCCGATTCGGCTTTGGTGGAGAACCTTGGCCCTTGGATCACTACCACTGTGCCCGATGGGTGCATGGTAATGCCAGCTTTCTCTCCTGCCTTGACTGCCAGTTCGCGTAGCTGGGGACAATAGCATTCGGCTGGGGATACGTGGGTGGTGATAGGTCCATCATAGAAAGTATCGGCGCGGCCAGAAGTGCGGTCGATGAATTGGTCACAAACCACAAACTCGCCTGGTTTAACGTGCGCCTGCAGTGAGCCCGCAGCGCAGGGGGAGACCAGTCTGGTTACACCGAGTGATTTCATGGCCCAGAGATTGGCTCTAAAGGGTACTTTGTGCGGAGGAATAGTGTGCTTTTCACCATGGCGAGGCATGAAAGCCACGCGTTTTCCGCCCATGGTGCCGATCGCAACTGCCGCAGACGGTGGGCCATATGGTGTTTCTATCATTTTCTCTTCGTATTTATCGAAGAGTTTGTAGAAGCCTGAGCCTCCAAAGATTCCAATATCTGCTAGATCGGCTGAGTTTGATGGTGATTTTGTTGCCATGAGATTCTCGTGTGGGAAAGCCTACTGAATAAGTGCCAAAAATGTAGCCATGATCGTAGCACTAACCACCAATGGCTTAATTAGCATTTCTGCACTCGTATTAACTAGGCGTCCATCAGACTTACCAGAAAAAAATTGGCCGAAATAGTCTAAAACCTGGCGTGACTGGGTATAAAGAGCTTGTCAAGGTAGTGATTTCGTTTCGAAAGTAAGTCGGGGTCTTGTTTTATATGTTATGGAAACACCTTTTAGCACTTCCAGTTGCTCTATCACTGGCTTTAGGCGGCTCTGGTCTATTAGGTGCTCAGACTCAAAATACTTACGTCGCCTCCCTTCCTGATAAAGAACGGCTGGCCCACAACATCGCTTTAGTACCTTCAATACGCCCAGATGGCCTCTATCATCGGGTCTGGCGATTGATCAAAGAAGATTATTATGAACCCAGTTTTACTGGTCAATCATGGGACCGTTGGGAGCATCGCTACGACGGCAAGTTGAAGACCCTTGAAGATGCTCACAAAGCTATCGAGACTATGTTGGCTAGTTTGGGTGACCGCTACACTCGCTTCTTAGACCGGGATGCCTTTGACGATGAAAAGTCGCAAATTGATGCCAAGCTCTTTGGCATTGGTGTGCAGATTGGCTTAGACCCTGATAGCCATAAAGTGATTGTCATAACCCCAATTGAAGACACACCAGCCTACAAGGCGGGAATTCTAGCTTCGGATGAAATTACTGAAATCGACGGCAAGAGTACCAAGGGCTTTAATGTCGAGGATGCTGCAAAGCATATTCGCGGCGAGATAAATACGCCGGTCAATCTCGTTTTGACCCGCAGTGGTAAGCGAGTTAAGGTCAAAGTCGTACGGGCCGAAATTGCCATCAAGGCGATACCAACGGCTAAAATGCTTGACTCTGAAGTGGGCTACATAAGGCTCTCTAGCTTCATCTCGCAGCAAGCAAATCGCGAAATGAAAGATGCTATTGCCAAACTATCTGGCGCCAAAGGCCTGGTTCTTGACCTTCGCGATAACCCTGGGGGTCTTCTGACCAACGCCATAGACATCTCAAATATGTTTCTCGACTCTGGAAATATTTTGTCTACGGTAGACCGCGATGGTTACAAAACCCCTGCTCAGTCTGATGGTCATCCTATTTGTATGAAGCCCCTGGCGCTTTTGATCAATAAAGGCAGCGCTTCTGCTTCTGAAATCACATCTGGTGCCCTCCATGATAATAATCGCGCCATCCTGGTTGGTCAGCGTACTTTCGGTAAAGGTCTGGTACAGGGAATTAACCGCCTCGAGGACGGCAGCGGCGTCAATGTCACCATTGCAAAATATCTAACTCCAAGTGATACCGATATTCACAAGAAGGGCATCTCGCCGGATGTTGCTATCGAGCTTTCAGAGCAAGACTTGAAGGATAAGAAAGGTCCATGGTGGTTAGAAAAACCTACCGCTGGAGTTCGTCGCGGTCCTGAAGATGGTAAAGACGTGCAGCTAAAAGCGGCACTAGAAGCTGTGCATAAGCGTATTCAAGATGCCGATCACCTGGCCGTGCATGTGAGATAACGAAGAGAATCAGATAACAAAGAGAATCAGATAACAGAAAGACCAGATAATAAAATCAAATTTCTACTTTTGGCATAGTCAACAGTGGCAGGCAACTTGATATTCTAGTTGTTCAGTTAGATGGGTTGATTTATGTCAACTGGAAAGAATCCTCAAAATACTCAAGTTGGTAAGCAAGTAATTAGCAGCGGTCTTACCATCATTGGTACTGAGGCTGGTTGTGGAAAGACTGTCTTTATGACAGGCTTGGCGGCCATGTTGCGACAACAAGGTGTGGCGCTGAGCGCTGTTAAGCCAATCTCTTTTGCTAGCAAGGATCGCGCTGAGTCTGAAATCTCGTTTATTTGCTCCATTAGTGGCACTCCCCGCAACTATGCTACTACCGTTATTTCATCAGCAAAGAATCTCTCAGAAGCTCAATGGGAGCATTCGCTTTCGATTGGCCGTGACTCCTCTCAATTTATGTTTGTAGAAACTCCCGGTGGTTGTGCTTCACCTATGAGTTTCGAGCAGAATAGCGTGGGTACTTTGGCCCACTCATGGAAAGACACCCGTGATTTCGCTCGCGAGCTTGGCTATTCATGCGTTATTGTTGCCCACCACAACCAGGAAGCCATTGAAAAACTCGTCTTGGCCTATAGCTATTTGAACGATCTACCCATCACCGGCATGGTTACTGTTGAAACTCAGGCCGATGAAGGTAAGGTGCTAGAGAGTAAACTAACCAGAACTGAAGTGGCATTGTTGCTTGCTTCTCGCACAAATGCTCCTTATCTCGGTTGTCTCAAGTTCAGTCCCTCGATTTCTGTACCGCGAGTTAATCAGGGTAACTTGATTAAAGTCATATCCGAGGGTGTTGATCTCCTGCTGATTCTCAAGTCTTTGAATCTCAATGTTGTCAAATAGATAAACTGAGCTAACGGCCGCCGAAGTCTCGATAGAAGCTGTTGGGATCGTTTTGGCGCAATCGCCTTAGGGGCCTAATTTCGTGCATGACGGCTTGGCCCGTGTGACGCAGAATCTCTCGCAGGCTCTTGCTTCTTGGAGTGGCTGCCGCTTGACTGGCTTTCTTTCTCACCGGTTTGGTTGGGGCTTTTTTCAGCGCTTTCTTCACGGCTTTAATGTCTGGTTTGGTGCTTTCGGCAGGCGCGATTGAGCTTTGCTCTACTGGATTCTTGCTGGTAGGTGGCCAGTTGAGTTGGCCTGGTGTAGTATTGGCACTGTCAGCACCACTTGTGGTGCCATTATTCGGCTGCAAATTAGTAACAGCTTGTGGCTGTATTTTTGCTGCGGCACTTTTCTGATTTTGGTAAAGCGAAAATATTCCTGCGGCCATGGCTCCCAGGAAGACCAAAAGAGATAGAACAACTATGGCCAGTTGCTTTATTCCTGCTTTATCTGAGCTGGACTGCTTCAGGCTTGGATGCGAAGTTCTTGAGTTGCCAGAACTTTCCTTTTCAGTGCTATATGCGCTAGCGCTTCCTTTGCTCGTGTTTGCTTTGCTCTTGCTTGCTCTGCTGGAATTTGTCTCCAAGTTTTTGCTAGCTTGAGGCGTGTCAGATTTTGTTTGACCAGCTTTAGCTTGATCGGTTTTCTTTTGATCTGTTCTAGCTTGACTGGCTTGAGTGACGGCGTCTAGTTTTTCATAAGTAAGAGTTGCCTCTGACTCAAGGCGATTAGGATAGTTTTTAAGCAGCTCCGCTCGCAACTCTTGCATTGTGGCGAAGCGCTCGTCCGGATTTTTTTGCAAGCATTTCAGCACAACTGCTTCTAGCTTTTCAGGAAGATTTAGCCCGGGGGCAATGCTCTCGAAAGAGGGTGGATACTCTGACAATTTGCGCGCAATCGTCTCTGGGAAGCTGGCACCACGGTGTGGCACTTCCCCGGTGAGGCTGCGAAACATTACCACCCCTAGGCTGTAAATATCCGAGCGGTTGTCAACCGTTCCGCCGGTGCATTGTTCGGGACTCATATAAAATGGTGAGCCCCAAATTTCTCCAGACTTCGTTAGTTGCTGCACCTCCGAAGTCAGTTTGACAATACCGAAATCAAGTATCTTGGCGAACTCGAATTGCTCGCGTATGCCGATCATGATATTGAGAGGCTTGAGGTCGCGGTGGATAATTCCCTGGCTGTGAGCATAGCTCATGGCTTCGCAAATTTGAACGAATATCTGCAGTGCTCGGGCCATTTCTAGACGCTTTTCTTGGTCCAAAATTGTTTGGAGTGATTTGCCCTCCACGAGCTCCAAAACTAAGTAAGGTTCTCTCTTTTCGGTAAAGCCAAAGTCGAAGGTTGTAACGATGCCTGGATGGTTCAGTTGTCCTAAGGCCCTGGCTTCTCGGCCAAGTCTCTGCACGGCCGTGGCATCAGTAGCAATCTCAAGGGGCAAGAATTTGATAGCGACATCACGGCCAATGGTTTCTTGACTTGCCCTAAAGACATTGCCCATTCCACCGGTGCCAAGCACACCGGTCAGTACATAGGCGTGACCTACCCTTGTGCCGATAAGATCGGCAGCTGTTGCTTGTTTAACAGTAAATTCTTGGGGATCCAAATGCTTACTTCAGGTGTCTACTTCAAGCTAACCTTAGATATAGTCCCTATTTTATCCTGATTTGCCCATAGATTTTGGCTTGCACTGAAGTCAACTATAAAACATATATATCGTAGGGGCATTTTTGAGGCAAAATGTGTTACTTATTTACCGTCAGCACCGCCGTGAGTGAGAAGTGAAAGACGCACACCATGACTCAAGTAAGACACTGGCTAATGAGCCTAAGCTGCCGTCAAATTCTAGCGAGCTGATAATCTACACTATGTCTGATTCAAGCGGTGAGACCGCTGAGTCTGTTGCTCGAGCTGCTCTTGTGCAGTTTCCGCCTGGCCATGCTTCTATCTATAGATTGCCACAGGTGCGCAGTTCGCAGCAAATTCCTGCCATGGTCAAGGAAATTTCTCAGGGTCGTTCAATAATTGCTTATACCTTGGTTTTGCCTGAATACAGAGAAACCCTTGAGGCCGAGGCTAATAAATACAAAGTGCCGAGCATCGATTTAATTGGTGGCTTGATGGCACGAATTGGTAATTTGACCGGAGCTCAACCACTTTCGCAGCCCGGACGCCTGCACTTACTCGACGAAACCTATTTCAGGCGCATTGAGGCTGTCGACTTTGCTATACGCTTTGATGATGGCAAAAATCCTGATGGCATCTTGCAAGCCGATGTGGTTCTAGTTGGAGTTTCGCGTACAAGCAAAACTCCTAACTGCATGTATTTGGCTCATCACTACGGTCTTAAGGCGGCTAATGTGCCAATAGTCTACGGTGTCGAACCACCACTAGCCCTATTTCAAGTACCGGCTAAGCGCATCTTTGGCTTGAAAATCGACCCATATCAATTGCAAGAAATTAGAAGTACAAGAGCAGCTGTTCTTGGAATGCCGGGCAGCAGTGATTATGCTGATCCCGATCGCATTATGCAAGAGAGTCGCTATGCCAAGAAAATTTTCAGAGAGCTAAAATGCCATATCCTAGACGTTTCAGCTAAGGCCATAGAAGAAACATCTTCCGAAATTTATATGAATATCCGCGACGACTAAACATAGAATCTTGACCCGAATCTAGCCCCAAACCAACAATGGAGAGAGAAATCATGGTGAGTATGACAGAGAGCAGTCAAGCTCAATTGAAGGATAAATATGCGCAGCTCAAATTAGCCAAGCGCGTTTATCTTTTTGAGGAAGGCTTTGATGCTTTTGCTGGCAATCGTGATGCTATGAAAGACTTACTTGGTGGTAAGGGGGCTGGACTGGCTGAAATGACCCACTCAGGGGTCAACGTTCCACCGGGTTTGACCATACTCACTTCATGCTGCCGTGAATATACCGAGAATTCACAAACAATGCCTCCTGGTTTGTTTGATGAGGTGATGGTCGAGCTAGCCCATGTCGAGAAGAAAGTTGGTCGTACCCTTGGCGATCTGAAAAATCCGCTGCTTCTTTCCGTTCGCTCAGGCGCTAAGTTCTCTATGCCAGGCATGATGGATACGATTTTAAATCTCGGTCTCAATGATAGGACGGTCGAATCAATAACTGCTTTGACTAGCAATGCGCGCTTTGCCTGGGATAGCTATCGTCGCTTCATTGCTATGTACGGTAGTGTGGTGCTTGAGATTAGCAAGGACAGTTTTGAAGACTTGCTAGAAGATTTGAAAGATGAGCTCAAAATTGAAAGTGACGCTGAGTTCACTGTCGAAAATTTGAAAAATTTGGTGGAGCAGTTCAAGGCACTAGTGCAAACCCGTTCAGGCAAGCCTTTCCCCCAAGATGCTAAAGAGCAACTGCAAGGCGCTATTGAAGCTGTATTTAGATCATGGAATAACAGTCGGGCAATCTATTATCGCAATCTCAATAAGATTGACCACAACCTGGGCACTGCTGTTAACGTGCAGTCAATGGTGTTTGGTAATTTTGATGATACGTCGGCTACCGGTGTATGTTTCACTCGTAACCCTAGTACTGGCGAAAAGCTTCTGTATGGTGAGTATCTCGTTAATGCTCAGGGTGAAGATGTGGTGGCAGGCACTCGCACTCCACTAAAAATATCTGATATGGCAAAAGGTATGCCCAGCGTCTACGAAGAGCTCTTAGCCAATGTCGGACGACTTGAACAGTATTACCGTGATATGCAAGATATTGAGTTTACGATTGAGCAAGGCAAGCTCTACTTATTGCAGACCAGAAGTGGTAAGCGCACTGCCGCTGCAGCTGTTAAAGTGGCTGTTGATATGGTAACTGAAGGCATTCTCACTCGCGAAGAAGCTCTCAATCGAGTGGAACCTATGCAATTGAACCAATTGCTTCTGCCTTCGTTTATTGCTGAAGACAAAGCTAAGGCTAAGAAAGAAAATCGACTGATTGCCACTGGTCTCAATGCCTCTCCTGGCGCGGCTATCGGTAAAATTATTTTCAATCCTGATGAAGCGGAAAAAATGGCCAGTCAAGGTCTTAAGGTTATCTTGATTAGAATCGAGACCTGTCCCGATGATATCCATGGCATTGTTCCATCTCAAGGTGTGATCACCAGCCGCGGTGGCATGACCAGCCACGCAGCTGTAGTTGCTCGCGGCATGGGCAAGCCCTGCGTTGCTGGCTGTGAGGCTTTGAAAATCGATCTTGATCGCGAAGAAATGTATGTTGGAACTAAGCTCTTCAAGAAAGGCGATTTGATTTCAATTGATGGTTCAACTGGCGAGATTTTCGAAGGACAGATCATCACCCACGATCCCGATTTCTCACAAGACTTCAAAACATTGCTTCAGTGGGCTGATCAGGTAAGAACACTGCTGATTCGCACTAACGCTGATACTCCTGAAGATGCCAAACTGGCTCGTGAGTTCGGTGCTCAGGGTATTGGCTTGTGCCGAACAGAGCACATGTTTATGGCCCAAGATCGGCTTCCGGTAATGCAACAGATGATCTTGTCTAATACTGATTTAGAGCGGGAAGAGGCCCTGGCTAAGCTTTTGCCTATGCAAAGACAAGATTTTACTGGTATCTTCCAGGCCATGGCCGGGCTACCTGTCACAATCCGTCTACTTGATCCGCCATTACACGAGTTCTTGCCCAAAGAAGAACACCTCATCGATGAAGTTGCCACCATGCGTGCCAAAGGGGTAAGCGGACCGCAACTGCGTGAAAAAGAAGTGCTGCTTAAAAAAGTTGGTGAGCTGAAAGAGGCTAATCCGATGATGGGGTTGCGCGGTTGCCGACTTGGCTTGCTTTACCCTGGCATCAATAAGATGCAGGTGCAGGCTATATTTGAAGCCGCTATTGCCGTGAAGAAACAAGGCCTAGAAGTCTTGCCCGAAATTATGATTCCTCTTGTTGGCCATGTTAACGAGCTAAAATTTGCCAGACTGCAGCTCGAAGCCGTAGCTAAAGAAGTTATGGCGCGCGAAGACTGCGAGATTGTCTACAAATTCGGCACCATGATCGAGATTCCTCGTGCTTGCCTCACTGCTGATGCCATTGCTGAATATGCTGAATTCTTTAGCTTCGGCACCAACGATCTCACCCAGATGACTTTCGGCTATTCCCGCGATGACGCTGAAGGCAAATTCCTGCAGCGCTACCTTGATGGAGTTGATTGTCTTGGTACTAAAGAAAAAGTACTGAGCAGCAATCCCTTTGAGGTTTTAGACTTTGACGGCGTCGGTAAGCTCATGCAGATAGCCGTCGATTTGGGTCGTAAAACAAAGCCTGACCTGAAGCTGGGCATCTGTGGCGAACATGGCGGTGAACCGCAGTCGATCGCCTTTGCTCATAAGCTGGGCCTTACTTATGTTAGTTGTTCACCTTTCCGTGTGCCAGTGGCACGTTTGGCCGCGGCCCAAGCGACCCTGGTGAGCGGTGAGCGCGATAAATAGATAAAGTCTATAAGCGCTCAGGGCATAGGGATATTTCAAAAATTACTTGGGCAAAACCAAAGGGTGCCTTCATATATGAACGCATCGACTGAGAAAGGTTTAGAAGATCCCCTTGCACTGGTAGAAAATAAATGAAGGTAGAGGAAAGTAACCGCGGACCCACGATAGTCATGTCCATCGATGAGAATGTAGACGCCCTTTTGCGGCTTCTACCAGATATGGAGCAGTCGCTCGGCCCAGATCACCCAGATTTGGCCGATTACTATATTTCGCTTGGCCTTTTGCTCTATCACGACAGTCGTTTTGAGGAGGCAGAAGAGCTATTTATTAAGGCTCTGGCCATGCGCGAGCGGCTTCTCGCCGTCGATCACCCTGACGTGGCGGCGGCCCTAAATCATCTTGGTCTGGTCTATCTTGCTCAAGGAAAGTATGCTGACGCTGAGCCCTTGTTTAAGAGGGCTTTGAGTTTACAAGAAAAGGTGCTCGGCCCTGAGCACCTTAATATAGCCTCCGCCCTCAGTAATCTGGGTGATCTCTATATGACTCTCAGTCGCTTTAATGAAGCAGAGGAAGTCTTGCGCCGGGGCTTGAAAATTAGAGAGCGCTATTTGGGCTTGGAAGACAGTAGTTTGATTGAAATTCTCAATTCTTTGGCCAATATTTATGCTGAGCAAGGGCGCCGAGCTGACGCTGAACCTCTATTCAGACGTGTCTTGAAAATTGAAGAGCGGGTTCATGGCAATGATCATCCTAATGTTGCCAATGCCTTGAACAATCTTGCCTCATTGTTTTTAGCAAAAGAGCAGTTTGAGCAAGCTGAACCGATGCATCGGCGTGCTCTGGCCATTCGCGAGCGGGTGCTTAGCCCCGATCATCCGAAAGTAGCTGAAAGTCTCAATAATTTGGGTTGGCTTTACCATCAACACGGCAACCATGCTCGGGCTGAGAGTCTGTACCGGCGTGCCATCGAAATTTGGGAGCGGGCCCTTGGACCCGAGCACGCTTATGTAGCGGCTTGCCTCGAGAATTATGCAGAACTTTTGCGCAAGACTAACCGCTCAACGGAAGCCGTGACCCTGGATCGTCGGGTGCAGTTGATTCGCTCGAAGTATATGGAATAGCTTAGCTATTCTTGTTTGGAAACTCGGCCGGTATGCCTCGGGCAATAAAGCGCATTAGGCCTGGTGCCACGCCATGGAGGCGTTCGGCAAATTGACCAGGAAGAGTAAGAATTAGCTCGTGAGATCCACCGCGGGCGAGTGCTCTTTCTATGTCGCTGGCGCATTGCTTGGTACTGATGCTGAGCACGTGCTTCATGAGCACGCCGCTGAGATCATGGCGCTCAGCAATCAGAGTTGGATTTTTCTGCCCGGCCACAGCATTTTTTTCAAAAAATTCGGTGCGCACCCAGCCTGGGCAAACTGTAACGACATCAATGAGATTGCCAATTTCGGCAGCCAAACCTTCAGAAAGCCCAGTCAGGGCAAACTTGCTTGAGCAATAGCTGACACTGCCAGGAAAAGATATTTTTCCAGCTACCGATGCCACGTTGACGATCTTGCCAGCATTCGATTTCTTCAGATGAGGCAGGGCTGCATAGGTGAGAGCCAGTGGGGTGAAGAAATTGACTTCAAAGAGCCGCCTCCAGTCTGACATAGAGAGATGTTCAAATTTCCCCGGTATGGCCATGCCGGCGTTGTTAACGATAATGTCTATGCCACCATAGGCAGTGAGGCATTTTTCTACGAGTTTATCAATCATCCCCTCGGCGGCAATATCACCAACAACAGTTTCGGCCTTGCCGCCAAGGGCGACTACTTGTTCTGCTGCGCTCGCTAAGTCACCTTCACTGCGGGCAGTTAGGACTAACTGGGCCTTGTATTTCTCTGCTAAAAGCAAAGCTAGGCCCCGGCCAATTCCTGTTGAAGCGCCAGTGATTATGACCTTAGTGTTTTTTTCTATTGTTTTTGCCATTTTTTGTTCTATATGAAGAAGAGAGTTTCAATACCATAAATCGAAAGCAAGTAAGACAACTCTGCATCATACTCTGTGCTGAGCAGAACTGACTTGAGAGCATCAATCGAAGATGAGCTGCGGTAGCGTGTCTTCAATAATTTTATGTGCCTTTGAGCCAGAGGTGAGCTGCACTCTGACAGGCTGAGGCGGTAGGCTTCTAACAAATAACCGGCCGCTATGTATTGGGCTAGCATCATGCTCAGTAGCATCAAATAGGTGGCTGGACTGTCCACTGTTTGGGTCAAATAGAGAACTAATGAGCCCATTAACAGAAGTATAAAAAATGCAAAAATGCTCAAACCATTGAGAATGGCATTGACCAGATGAATAAAATATTGCAGTGCTGTGATGCGAAAATTGCGCCTGGTAGCATGGTTCAATACTTCACAGAGATCTTCATAGAGTGGTATGAACGAACGGGCACCAATAGCGGCTTTTACTGTGCATGCTGTTAAGGCTGAAGCGGCGAAAATAATAAGAGCATGGATATGATTAGGTATTGCCAGTAGTAGCAGGGTGACAAATATTATTTGGGCAATAACGAAACAGACCGAGTAGATTGTTGCTAGCTTTTTTCTTGGCTTCGCTTCCAAGAGTAGACCCTTAGCTAGCAACTCGGCTTGTAGTTCGACTTCGAACTCTTGTTTCAGCCCTGATGAACCTATTTGGGCAAGAATGCGCATTAGACCAGTTTTTGAAATGTATCTGCTCATTTGGCGGGGGTCATTCAAGATTTCTTTGGCGGTGCCTTTTAGGGCATTGGAGAGAAATCGATAAAGTATCGGCAGTCGGCGAATAAAGCCGATAGGGTCCTTTTTGTAGTTTAAACCGGCCGCGTCAATTGTCTTTTCGCCCCAATTTCTCAGTGACGACTTAATTATTTCTTGCAGCCTGGTTTCGAAGTAGCTTTTACTCGCACTTGCAGCTGGCAGTGCCGGTACAGCTGAAGAAGATGCCGATGAAGATGCTGTAGCTATTAATAGAGAATCGCCTGAGTTGTTCAAGCGGCTCTTCACTTCTTTATGTAGCATGTCGAATACTAGTATGCTCAACGCAAAAGTGGTGTCGCCGTTGCGTGACAGATAGGCAATCTCCACTGGTTCCAAATCAAGGTGCTCTCCAGAGCTGCCGTTGTCTTTTGTATGTTCACCTGACAAAAAGCTTCGCAGAACCACAAGGGTTATGCAAACTACAATTAGTTCGACGAAATACACTAAATTGGTTAGCCAGCCTTGGTGAGCATGCTTGCGGTCATTGAGCCAGTTACAACTTTTTGACGGAGGCCAAGTTTTCTCATGGTCTCAACTAAATCTTTCAAGCTTGCATCAGGTGATAGTTGCGCATCTGACTCAAAAGTCAGCGGCCCTTCAATCGCTTTAGCATCGCCCTGGTGCAGAATAATGACTGGAATATCGCTGTAAGTATGCTTGACGCGACGCAGGGTGGTTACCGCTTCGATTCCAACTGTAGAAAGGCTCAGGACTACTAGATCGGCCTGGCTTTCGCGAATTTTTTGCTCTAATTTGCTTGTTGGCAGAGCGGTGCCGACCACTTCGAAGTCTTTGTGTTGCTCAAGCCAAAGGCTCAGCGTAACCAGTGCCAGACGGTCGCTGTCGACGATGAAAACTTTGGTGGGCGGGTTCATAAGTTCTTTCCTTACCTGACCTGCGGGTTGCCTGAATTTGATAGTGAAGTGGGGGGGCAATCTTCAATTTGTATCTTTGCGTTTGTACAAATTCAACATCACAAGCTACATGCACAAAGTAGAACAATAGACTGTAGAACTACCAGCCCAACTGCTTCATTAACTCGTTTTGAAAAATAAAGACAAACTGAAGATGTATGCAAGTGTATACCCTTAGCTAGCTTTTTGGAATGTCATGCTCTGTCTGGCAATTGCCATGGTCTCATGCTTGGAAAGCCTGAAATGGCGCAGGGAAAGCCGGGCTGTCAAGAGATAAGATGCAAGAAACTTAATCAGCCTTTTGCCTGCTTAGAGCAAGTCAATAGTTAGTCTGTAAATTCCAACGATAGATCTACATTGCGTGCAGAGTGAGTAAGGGCGCCAGTTGAGATGGCATTTACTCCGCTTATGAGATAACCGCTGAGGTTTTCTAAAGTAATGCCACCGGATACTTCGACAAAATACTCACCAGTACCGTTGCTGCTATTGATCGATATCTTTTGGATGCATTGGCGCACCTGATCTGGACTCATATTGTCAAGCAACACCCGTTTGGCTCCGAGGTCTAATGCTTCTTGTAGTTCGTCTAAGCTACTGACCTCAACCGACAGTATTTGACTCATCTTTAGATGCGGATGAGCCTTGAGAAACTTCTCGGCTGCCAGCAACGCTGGTTTTACTCCGCCCGCAATTTTTAAATGGTTGTCTTTAATGAGAATTGCATCAAAGAGGCCAAAGCGGTGGTTGGTGCCCCCTCCAGCTCGAACGCCGTAGCGCTCAAGTACACGCAGGCCGGGAGAGGTTTTTCTTGTATCAAGTATGGCGATGCCTTTGGGGCTAGCCAGGCTGGTGTAGCGTCTTGTTTGAGTAGCAATACCTGAAAGCCTTTGCATGATGTTGAGGGCTAGCCTTTCGCCCTTGAGGATAGCCTGGGCCGGTCCCCTTAGCTTAGCTACCACCACAGGGGTTTTTACATCCTCTATATAAGTACCATCGGCCACCAGCAGTTCAGTTTCAATTGTTTTGCTCAGGCGTTCCATCACTCGAGCTAAGAATGGTAATCCTGCTACCACTGCGGGTTCTTTTAAGAGAATATCAGCGCTTGCTTGCAGGTCGGGGCTGACTGTTGCCGAGGTCGTGAGGTCGAAAGGCTGCTCACTGTCTTCGTTTATGCCGCCGAAGTCTTCCAAAAAGGCCAGATCAAGAAGCTTCTCGATTAGCTCTTCTTGCAGGTGGGCTGTAATTTTCGTTGATATTACGGATGACATATACTTTCGCGGCCCTTTGTATTCTAGTTGAGAGTGCGTTAATATTATAAGCTTCGCTGGCTCTGGGTCTATGGAGTTGATATGAAGCTTGAAAGAGCGGTGGCTACCACCGTAAATTTGAAGGTAACAACTGTGATTGCCATCATGGTAGTTGAGTTTCTCGTGGTTGCCTGCGTTGCTTCAGTTGCTGCCAATTCGCAAGTATACGGTAGCCTCCAACGTAGTCGCGATGCTCTCCTTGACCAACGAAATTATTTACAGGGCGAAGCTAATCGTCTAGCTGTAAGAATATCTGCTTTGCAAACTCAGCTCGATACGGTCAACAGTTATTTGCGTGATAACGATCGAGCGCTGCGTGATGTTGAAACTGCTATGAACCGTGCACAGTAAGGGCCAAGGAGAATAATGATGTTAAATAATCAATCTAGAATGGCTCTCAAGCTTCCAATCCTATCTCTCTTAGCCTTGGGCCTTGTCTACTGCTCTCCTCTGAACTATCCCAGTTTGGCCGCTGAGACAAAAGACACAAAAATAGCTAAAGACACTAAAGATGAGTGCGATGTTACCTGTGTGGATCCTCATGCTGCCTGTGTTGAGTCGCAAAAGGTGATTGATACTTTGCATGAAATGGCCAAGGCTATAAACAAAGGTGATTTCGAACATTTCGCTGAGTACTTCGATGAAAATGTCACGACTTTTGACGACATCACCAAGCAATTGCTAGTGGGAAAGAAGCAAGTTATTGCCCGTATTAAAGAGCGCTATGAACAGTCAGTGCAGGCCTCTGAAGCCCACGCTGTGTCATATACCATCTACCAGCCCTATGCCAAAGTACACGGCAACATGGCCACCGTCACTTGTGTTTTGCGTAAGGTGATGGGCGGCAAGCATCCAGTGGTCTTTGAGTCGCATGACACCAAAGTGTTTGTCAAAGAAGGCGATAAATGGAAAGAGCTTCATAGCCAGGGGCTTTGGAAAAAGGTTTCTTCTTAACTTATTTGCCCAGCACAAAATTTAGGCCTTCCAGGTAAAACTCCGAGCCTGGCACGCCGTGCTTGTCGGGTACCTCAATTAGCTTAGTGGGAAGATTTGCTTCTTTCAGTTTTTCCTCTAGAGCTTTTTGAAAGGCTGGCGGAATGACAGTGTCTTGATTGGCTGAAATCAAGGCAAACTTAGTGCCAGGCCTTATTTTTTCTAGGTTGTTATTAATGCTGCGTTCTTGATACATATTCGGGACCGTCTCTGCCGGACCACCAAGACCGATAATCATGCCGGTCTTAACCAGGCGGGAAGGGGTTTTGCGATAGAGAGTGAGCCAATCTCCAGCGCCTTCGCAGGCTACCACTCCTACAATCTTAGCCTTGATGTCTTCGGCTGCCAGATAACTATAGGCCAGGGCGGAACAGCCCCCCATGGAAGTACCCATGATTACTATACGGCTGACTGGATAGCGCTCCATCAATTCGTGAATGTTTTGATCAATGTCAGCAATCGCTGCCTTATTGGCCCATGAAGTGGTGGCGCGATAATTGGGCGAGGCAACAATTGCGGCGGGATAGTGACTTTGAATATTTTGGGCGATGGGGCTTTGTTTTGGTGAAACAAATGGTTCAAGATCATTTGAGCCCATGCCATGTAAATAGATTACAAGAGTTAGATCTTTGCTGCCATCAAAAACCATTGGTGGAGCTAGAGCGTAGAGATCGTGCACCCCGTCCAGCTTTGATATGAAGGTATGTCGCTCTGGTAGCTCAAGGGGCTTGTCTACTGTGAAGGCCTGGTGGTTGCGCAGGGCGGCAAGGCTATCAGCCATGACCTGTTTTTCTTTTTGCACTTTGTGGAGCTTGCCAGACTGGGTCAAGAACAAAATGAAAAAGACTATGCCTGCAATGTCTACTAAGAGCGCGATAATTAGTACTGAAATCAAAAGGCGATTGCGCACGATACCTTTCCTATCTTTACCTGTGAAGCTTAGCAGAGTAATATGCATTTGGTTTAGAGAGTGAAATCTGTGTTTATGCTTGCGATAACTAGGTCTAGCTTCGTTCGCCATATATCTTGTATGGCCTTTGCTGTACATCTTGGTCTTGCTTTTGCTGTGCCAGGCTCGGCCCAGCAATCGAATTCAGTTTCCTCTTCAGGAGTTTCCGCTCAAGCGCGAGAGCTAAATTTAAAGGGAATTGAGCTGCAGTCTAGTGGCAAGCTAAAGGAGGCGGTGGAATGTTATCGCCGTGCCATCCAAATCAATCCTTCAGCGGCTGGCTATCACAATAATCTTGCTCTTGCTCTCAAAGATCTCGACCAGTTTCAACTGGCTGAGAGCGAAGCTCGGTTAGCTCTTAAGCTCAGGCCTCAGAGAGCTGACTATCACTTTAATCTCGGAATAATTTTGCAGCGGCAGAAACGGTTGCCTGAAGCCGAGGCATCTTTTCGCCAGGCTATTCAGCTTGATCCTGCTGATACCGATTCGCATTTTCGCCTTGCCCAAATTCTTTTAGCCGGTAAAGATGGTTCTGAGAACACTTCTACAGAGGCTGCTGAGCAAGAAATCAAGCTGGCCTTGATGCTAAAGCCAGATCGGTCTGAATATTGTGAGCTACTTGGCGACATCTACCTGAAATCGAAGAATTTAGACGAAGCTTTTAATCAATATAAGAAGGTTGTGGAGATCAGAGGCTATACTGCTGCCACTATCCCCGGTGAACTAAAATCAAAAATCGATTTCATTAAGGCATCAAAGCCTACTCCTTAAAACAAAGGCGCTATTTAGTGGCAGAATCAAATTTGAACAGACCGAAAGATCCTCTGCTAACACTGCAAAGAAAGCTTGTCATCGCAGTTTTGGCGATAATTATTTTCACTGCTGCTTGTCAGTTTGTTTTGTACTTCTTAGATATAGTCAGAATTCTTGGCATTTCTATTCTCATTTCTTATCTGTTTATCAGTGTGGTCGACTGGCTAGAGAAGTTCCTGAAGAATCGAGCCTTTTCGATTTTCGTTGTTTACGCCATAGTCGCTGTAGTTTTAGTAATTTTGTCGCTCACCGTCGTGCCATCGCTGTTAGTGCAGGTCAATCAGTTAATTGAGTCGGTTTTTCATGAATTGCCGCGCACGATTGAGAGCTTCGGTCGCTCCCTAGCACCCCTAGATGAGCGTCTTCATGCTGCTCAGATTCAAGTACGGGCGATCGACTTGGTCACGACTGTGGCGCAGAATATTCCTAAGCCAGACACCTCAATGATATTTTCTCGAGTTGGTGAAGTGGCCATGTCTACTATGACTTGGTTGCTCTATGCCCTAAGTATCTTGGTGGTGTCTTTCTACTTTATGTTGGACGGTTATCGCATGACCGACTGGGTTATTGCGGCATTCCCTAGGAGCTATCACCACTCACTAAAGAATATGGCAGCCGAAATTGACGTTAGTTTGCAGGCATTCTTTCGTGGGCAATTGGTGCTTGGTTTGTTCTTTGGTGTTGTGATGCTAGTGGTCTATCTTGTAATTGGTGTGCCATTTGCTCTAGTGCTCAGTGTCTTGCTAGGTATTTGGGAAGTTGTGCCAGTGATTGGACCGCCTATTGGTTTCTTGCCAGCTCTGATTGTGGTGGCATTGAATGGGTTAGACAATATCCCGACCAATCGTATTGGTCAGGTGGTCGTCTTGTTATTGGTTTTCAATATTTTTCAGTGGCTCAAAGACAATTTGGTGGCGCCTCGCTATATCGGCAATAAAATAGGACTTCATCCAGTTGTCATATTTATTGCGATCATGATTGGTGCCAAGATTGATGGCATGCTTGGTATTATCTTTGCCATACCAGTAGCCAGCGCTCTTAATGTTGTCTATCGTTATATGCTTCTGGAGTCAGAACCAGAAGCAGAACAAAACAAAAGTGCAGGCTCTAATGAAGGCCTGGTTTAAGGTTTAGTTTAAGAATCATTACAAAGCTAATTCTAAAACTAGGGGTTTTGATGACTCTTTTCGAACTTCTTCTGATTCTTAAGAGCTTCAGTTTTAGCTTTTTTGGCCATTTGGTCTGGTGGCAGTAGCTCATTACTGCCGCCTAGATCTTGATTCAGTGCGTTGAAAATAGTGTTTTGCAGCAAGACGCCGAGGACGACACAAATTGCTAGCCCTATCAAAATTAACTTGGTGTTGTTTGACATCCGTCGCTTCCTGCAGTGATGTAAGCCGTAAATCTTAGATTGCTCGCTTCCTTTGCAATTATAAGAGAATAGCAAACCTTGCATAGGTGCAGGAGGCTGATAAATCGCCAAAATCGTGGATTCAAATTGCTTGACTTCCACTAGCAGCTAATTTCGGGCCGTTTAGGTGTAACTTATAGCTGGGTATGAAAGCCCTTGTTACTGGGTTTAAGTCATTCACTAAAAGAAGGGTCTGAGAACGTGAATAAACCGCAAGCTTTTGCTAACACAAGCCCTGGTCCAACCTCGGCTTACAGTGGAGCAGCGAAGGCATTGGTCCAAAACATGGGCAAAGCTTTGGTTGGTCAGGCTCGACCGGCTAAACTGGCTGTTGTTGCTCTGCTTGCCGGTGGTCATGTCTTGTTGGAAGATGTGCCCGGGGTAGGTAAGACTCTCTTGGCTAAGAGCCTCGCCAATTCGGTAACTGCGAACTTCAAGCGGATACAGTGCACGCCAGACTTGTTACCTTCTGACGTATCCGGGGTCAATATTTTTGACCAGAAGGACAACAGCTTTCACTTCCTTCCAGGACCGATTTTCACCAATATTCTTCTTGTTGATGAAATCAACCGTGCTACTCCACGTACACAATCTTCTCTTTTAGAAGCTATGGAAGAAGGCCAAGTCACCAGTGACGGTACTACTAGGCCACTGCCTCAACTTTTCTTTGTTATCGCTACACAGAACCCAATTGAGCACCACGGTACTTTCCCATTGCCGGAAGCTCAATTAGACAGGTTCATGATGTCGATGTCGTTAGGGTATCCACAAGCTGATCAAGAAGCTGAAATCATCAAAAAAACCATGCGTGAAGGTGGTTTCCATGTAGATTCAATACTGAGCACAGAAGATGTCCTCAACGCTCGTGCCGGGGTCAAGAAGATCTTTGTGCATGATGCTTTAGTCAACTATGTAGTTCAGATTGTTCAAACTACGAGAAAACACCCATCGGTACTACTTGGGGTCAGCCCTCGGGGGTCACAACTGCTTGTTAGAGCTGCACAAGCCAATGCCTTTATCGACGGACGAGATTTTGTTACTCCAGACGACATTAAGTTGCTTGCCCCTTCAGTTTTCGGTCATCGTGTTTTACCAAAAGTAAAGACCAATCGGGTCAGTCATGCAGAACTCATCGAAAAAATCCTTGAGACCGTCCCCGTCCCAGCCTAAAAAAGGTCCTGGTTCATCCGGTGATGGTGGCAAGAGTCGGACAAGTGATAACACCAAGAAACCTGGGGCTCTCTCTGCGGGTCCTGATGTTTCTTCGGCTTCATCAGGTATGGCGCCAGGTCGTCCTATCTCTCAAGAGCCAGTCTTTGGCACATCAGGTGGTCGTCGATTACGCATACCCGTTGGATTCGGCTACACGGTCTTCCTAGAAGGTCGTCAGTTTGGGCTACTGATGCTGTCTGTGGCACTTTATATTTTTGCCGCCTTTGTAGCTAGCGAATGGATTTACTTACTTTCTGCTGCTTTTCTGGTCGCATTGATATTGGGCTTTCTCTTGCCCTTTTTCGAATTGGCTGGTCTTTCAGCTGGCTACTTGTTGCCGCAAGAGGTCGCCGCTCAAGAAACGGCTACCATTCGCGTTAATATTAAGCGTCATTTTAAGTTGGGGCCGATATCGTGGGTGGTGCCTACTCGCGCTCTTAGAATGACAGTCAACATGACTAAGCGTGCGGCTGATGGTCAACCTAGCGATGTCATGGTTGCACCAGACCCGGTCTATATAGAAAAACTCGACAATGACGAGTGGTTTAGTTTCCCTACGCCATCGCTGAAGCGCGGTGTTTACTTCCTTGAGAATGTAGAGCTATCTACCTGTTTCCCCCTCGGTATTACTTGGTGGTCGCGTACTGTCAAAATGACAGAAGCGTCGGCTACCAAACCGAGCATTACTGTTTACCCTGACGTATTGCCAATATCAGGTAATTTTCTCTATCTACTTAGTGGCATCGTTTCGCCCATGGGTCATGCTACTTCTACCTCCGTAATCACCCATCAATCAAGCAGTTTCCGCAGTGTTCGCGAGTTTCGCAGCGGAGATAGCATGAGGCACATTCATTGGGCTTCAACCGCTCGGCAAGGCAAGATGTTGGTGCGAGAGTTTGATTCTGAGACCTTACCTGTTTTTGATATCTTGTTGAACTTGAGAGCCAACTATCGCAGTCCGGAACAATTTGAGCTGACCGTTAAGTTGATCAATTCTTTAGTTCA
Source organism: Cyanobacteriota bacterium erpe_2018_sw_21hr_WHONDRS-SW48-000092_B_bin.40 (assembly GCA_030917395.1). Classification (GTDB taxonomy): domain Bacteria; phylum Cyanobacteriota; class Vampirovibrionia; order Obscuribacterales; family Obscuribacteraceae. The sequence continues at coordinate 18,408 of JAUPUU010000080.1, read as the reverse complement.
CCTTGGTCATAATTTAGGGCACATGCCCAGGCTATTGCTCAACCCGTCTACTGAGTCTGGCGATCTACAAGACTTGCTGATTGACCTGCCGCACATACCCCCAGGTCTGGCACTAACTGCAGAGATATTAGCCCGAGTCGAGCCAATTACCAAAGTTGCTGCTAACCGCAAGACCTTTGATGAAGAGTCTCAGTCTCCTTCTGAGACTTGGGACCATGTCAACGATCGCCCCCTTGTCACTGTGCTACCAACCTCTGAAAAGATTGTGAAACATAGCCCTGGGCGTGGTGATGTCGTCTGCCTTCCTGTCGAAGTGGTTGAAGTTTCGCCTAGTTGGCAAGATGATGATCAGCCCCTTCCTGGTATGGAGGTGCAGACAGAGAAGTCAGCTAATGCAAAGAGTCGTGGTGCAGCAGCTAAAAAGACTGAGAGAGCTGAGCGAACCGAATTAGGACCGACCTCAGGAAAAGTTCTGGCCAGAATTGAATGGGAAGGAGATTTTGAAGGCTTATGAGCAATCGTAATCAATCTCCTGAAGATTCAATTGCCCTGCGGGTAATTGTCTATTGCATGACTCTGACATGCATTGTTGCTAGCTGTGTCTTCATAAGAACGTCTTGGCCAGTTATTGTTTTGGCTTTCACTCTTTGTACCGTTGGTAGTCTTGTGGCCTACCAATATCGCTATGAAAGCCAGAAATGGATGCAAGGCATCGTCATTGTCGGCGTTCTTGGTGTAGGCGCCAATGCCTTGGCTGAGTTTTTAAACCCAATCAATGGTCCTGCTGATTTCTGGGGGCCGGTGGTGCACTTCATTGCTGGCACCTTTGCCCTGCATACTTTTGATTTGAAGTCACGGTCTGATATCAATTTATCGGCTATGTTGGGGGCTCTTATTCTTTGTTGTTTGTCACCTGTCGCCCGTAGTATCTACTTCGGAGTCACAGTGCTGACATATATCAGTTTAGGCACCATGATGCTCTACTACGATTGCATGTCTCGCACATTGACTAATTGGCTCGACAAACCAATGCAAGCAGCGCCGCTGGTGCCATCTTCGTTGACAGATAAGAGACGTAGGCCAAGAGGGAGTGCCCAGCTCACTTTAGCAATGTTGCCATTTATCACTATTTTGGCTTTTCTCTTCGTGCCGCGCTCAGATGACACCATCGACATTATTACTTCGAGTATTCACAATCTCAGTTTCGCCAATTTACTGAGGTTGCTTCCTGATTTTTCTGATCATTCTCCCAAGAAGGAACCAGCGAGGAATCCTTACACAGCGCCGATCCGCAATTTGGGAATGGCCAAGCCCGGTGAAGACAAAGATAAGCCACCTTTTTCTCCAGTGAAAGCTCCTGAAAAGCACGCAGTAGAAGTACCAGAAAAGAGTACAGCTAAAGGAGGCAAAGGCGCTAAGGCAGATAAAAATGCTGCTAGTGAAAGCGCGAAAGCGACAGCTGACGCTAAGTCTAAAGACAAGTCTAATGACAAGGCCACTAAAGAGAAGAATGCCAAGGATAAAGAAGCTAAGGCAAAGGCTGATGCCAAAGCTAAATCTTCTAAAGATAATTCTGGCAAGACTGGCGGTGGTGTAGATAAGAACGCCAAAGATAAGAACCAACTGCCGCCTGGAATTATTTCAGCCAAAGTAATCGATATGGACGTCAATCCGTTTCAGAAACAAGGCGAAATCTTATTCAAGGTTAGTTCGACCAGGCTGTTCTGGGAAAGAAGAGCCGTCTTTGATAATTTTGATGGTCGCTATTGGAGCCGCTCTAAAGACGGTTTGAAAGCGAGAAATATGAACATAAGGCCTGTAAAAAGCAAGTCGACATCTGATAATCCGAGCGAGACTAGTTCTGCTGGCCCTGGAGCCGAACTAGTCGACGATACTGGCAGTGATACTAATGATGGTTCTAGTAGTAATCCGGCTGGTGCCGCAGAAAATGTCAATGATCCAGCTAAGAAGGCTGAATTGGAAGACGCCGAAGCGGAACGTCAGATTGAACAAGAGCGCTTGCTATCGCTTGATGGGCAACTAAGTGGATATGGCGCCGATTCTGCAATTAACTTTGTTTTCTTCCGTCCGGACAAACCTAGCTTCGATCTCAAGAAAGCAAACGCTTTCATCGTCCCCAAGATTATGCCTGTAGTTGAGCTAACTCAGGGCTATGAGATGGTAAGCGACCTTGATAATATCGTTCCTGTCTGTTGGATACCTCAGGCCGTCGGTCTTGATTCTAAGAAAATTACTGTCAACGATTACGGCATGGTCTTCGCCACTGATCCAATCAAAAAAGGCACCACCTTTAAGGTGGTTTCACAGCTACCTCTCTATGACACCAATCATATGCGTGTTGAGCCTGGTCTCACTGCCGACCAAGAAACCTCGCTGCGCAAGACGCTAGCTAATTACTTGCAATTGCCAGAAGATGTCTCTCCCGAAGTTATTGACTTCGCTAATCAGGCAGTTGGTACCACCGGTAATTGGTTTAGTCAGGCGGATAGACTCTGTCACGTGTTGCGTACCCAGGCAGCTTACGAAGCCTCTAAACCCGAAGGCTTTACGCCAGCAGAAGATCGCATCAAGCAATTCTTGCTTGAGCGTAAACTCGGCAATAGTCAAGATTTCGCTTCGACATTCGTTGTGCTGTGCCGCAGTGTCGGATTGCCTGCTCGCTTGGTCAGCGGTTATGGTATTGGTTCTACCAATAAAGTTTCTGGCGTTCGCGAAGTGCGTACCAATGATCTGCACTTCTGGGCTGAAGTATTTGTCCCTGAATATGGTTGGGTTCCTTTCGATTCAGTTCCGGATGGCATTTTGCCAGCTCAGGCACGGGAAGAGGGCTACAGTCTGTCTGGTATTCAGAAAATGCTTGAAACCCAAGCTGGTATGAATTTCTCCGACCAGGAGGGGCTCAGCCCTCGACGAATTGCCGGTTGGATCGCAATCATACTCTCGTTACTTTTCTTACTGGCTGGTATTATCTTTGGTGTTATTCTCTTCCTCCGTCATTTAAAGCGACAAGCTGCTCTTAACAGTTGGCGTGGTCCGGAATGGAAAGTTTATTTAGCAATCATCAAAGATCTCAAGAAAATAAAAATTGAGAGAATAGAATCTGAAAGCAGTGAGCAATTTGTTCGTCGTGTTGGTGAACTTGTGGCCGATCGCTTGAAGCAAGGTATGAAGGTAGATCGAGACCTGCCTGCCGCTCTTGGCGAGTTTTTCACTGTTTACGAAGCCGTCCATTTTGGCAATAAAGAGTTGTCCAAAGACTTGAAGCAGAAGGCCGCTGACGTGCAAAAACTGATTAAGTCGAAAGGAAAATAATTAGTGAGAGGAAGCCGCAGTTGATCGAAATGGTAGACAATCAAGCACAGTGTTTGCTGCTTGATTATCGCAGTTGTTCACTAGTTGATTTTGCCAAGCCTTACTGTGAGAGCCGCTTGCCTGACATGCTTAGTAGGCATATACCATTGTCTCTTTTCTATCAGTGCATGATTAGAAAATTGCTTGCTCGTTTTCGCTGCACAGACTTAGATGATTATTTGAAGACGAGAGCTATGCAAGAGCAAAGTGATCACCTTGGTGGTTTGTTTGCCGATGCTGGCATTGGTACTGTTTTGATTGATGACTCGCCCTCTAACAGTACCGACATGCTTCTGCCTGCTGCACAGATGGCTCAATTGACTAATTTGAATATCAATCGAGTACTTGGTATCGAGCCACTGTTAGAGCGTCTCTTTGTCGAGAACGATACTTTTGATTTAGCCTTGCGTAGTCTTGAACGCGCTCTTGACTCAGCAATTGAAGAAAGTGCTCAGAATAATCTTAGAGTGGTGGCATTGAAGACAACCCTGGCAAATGGTGGTTTTGCTCTTGAGGTATCAACTATCGCCAGTGCCCGTACTGCCTATCATCCGGCTCGTAAGGAAGTACTAGATACTGGTCGTCTCGGGCGCACAGCGGCCTACAATTACTTGCTCACAGTAGTCTTAGAACTTGCAATTAAACGTGGCCTTCCCGTTCAGATTCGCGGTAGTGGTGATCACCAAGCGATGCTGGCCGATAGCAATCCGCTGGCCTTCCAGCCGATCTTGAGAGCGCAGCGCTTTGCTGATCTCAAAGTCGTGTTCTTGCACAGCTATCCCTTTGTTCGTGAGGCAGCCTATCTTGCCTCTGTTTATCCTGGGGTGTTCTTCGATTTGTCTCTGGCCAACAGTTTGCTCGCCCCTGATTTGACGCGCCTTTACTATGAGGCTCTCTCTGCTGCGCCGTATTCTAAGCTCCTTGCTGGAACCGGCGGCAATAGCCAGCCAGAGTCATTCTGGTACGGAGCTACTTGTTTGAGAAGAGGCCTCAGCGAAGCACTTAAAGAACTGACCGAAAAAGGCTATTTACTCAAAGCTCAGATGGAAGAAGTGGAACGGGCCGTGCTGCGCAGCAATGCTATCAATCTCTATAATTTGCACTAATTTCACTGAATACGCTAAATCACCCATAAGCCTCGATTTCACTAACTATTTCGTCACTTGAGCTCTGTTGTCGTTAAGCAGATAACAAAATGCTGCGATCTTGGCAGATATTCGCTGAGATCTTTGTCACTATTTGCATACCGGCGCCTGACAGCCTTGTCGCCAAGAGGTTGGATGCCTTACAATTTAATGTATGCAATCACCAGACACGGCAAATAGCCGTAAAACCACCGAAATCAAACGGTCCGAGGCGCTTGAAGCGATTGTCGCTGCAGGCGCGAAAGATATTCCTTCTGTTCCCGTACCAGTGCCTGTGCCGTCACCCGCTGGTTTCGCCATGCCCGACACATCACGCCTTGACCTGCCGCCGGACAATGTCATGGTTAGTGTTACCCAAGAACAGCCTCCGGTTGATGCTCCTGAAGATGCCAAGCCTCTTCTTACCGACCCGGCTTATTACCTCAATCGCGAATTGAGTTTGCTGGCTTTCCAGTGGCGCGTACTCGAAGAAGCCATGGACGGAACTAACCCTCTGTTAGAGCGTTTCCGCTTCTTGTCTATTCTGGGCTCAAACTTAGAAGAGTTTTTCATGGTAAGAGTCGCAGGACTTAAGCGCCAAATTGAATCAGGCACACCGAGTGCTGGTCCTGATGGCCTCAGCCCTTCTGAGCAATTAGATGCTGTTAGTTCTGAAGTGACTCGACTGCTTGCCAGCGCCCATGATTGTTTGAAGGGAGCTCTTCTGCCCGAATTGAAAATGGCCGGTATTCAAATTTTGCAGTTCGATGAACTGACAGATGAGCAGAAGACTGATGCACGCGAATATTTCCGCAAGAAAATTTTTCCTGTTCTCACGCCTCTGGCCTTTGACCCTGGTCATCCGTTCCCTCACATTTCCAATCTCAGCCTCAATTTGGCTGTATTGATTCGTGATCAGGTTTCTGATGAGCGTTTTGCTAGAGTGAAGATTCCTGATAGTTTGCCGCAGTTAGTTCCTATTGGTAAAACTGAGCCACCAGGCGCGCGTTCAAGTGTTATTCAGTGCAAGCCCAATACCTATATTTGGCTTGATGATTTGTGCAAGGCTAACATTGAGCAGCTATTCCCAGGCATGTCTATTGTTGAAGTCTATCCGTTTCATGTTACCCGTGACGCAGAGATGGAAATTCAAGAGTGGGAAGCTGGCGATCTGCTTGAAACAACAGAAGAAGGTGTTAGACAGAGGCGCTTCGGTGACGTGGTTCGCTTACAAGTGCACCATGCCATGCCCGCTTATATACTTGAAATTTTGATGAGCAATCTTCAAATAGAACCCTACGATGTCTATTTGATTGAAGGGCGCATGCCTTTGAGTTCGCTTAAGTATGTAGCCAATCTAGATCGGCACGATCTTAAGTATCCACCATTCATTCCGGCAATACCTGCCGTTCTTGATCCAGACACCATGGATAAAGACGAAGATATTTTCGCTGCGATTGCCCGGCGCAACATTCTTTTCCATCACCCCTATGATTCATTCCAGCCAGTTGTAAGCTTCCTCAATGCTGCAGCTAGTGACCCTAATGTCTTAGCTATTAAAATGACTCTATATCGAGTCGGCAAGAATTCTCCAGTGGTAGAAGCATTGCTAAAAGCGCAAGGGCGTGGCAAGCAAGTGGCCGTGCTGGTTGAGCTTAAGGCTCGCTTTGATGAAGAGAGCAATATTGAATGGGCGAAGGCTCTTGAAGCTGAAGGCGTGCATGTAGTTTATGGCTTACTTGGCTTGAAGATTCACTCTAAGGTGGCACTGGTAGTGCGTAAAGAAGGCGACAGCATTCGCCGTTATGTGCACCTTGGCACTGGTAACTATAATCCGATGACAGCCCATCTCTATACTGATATTGGCTTGCTTACTTGTGATGACAAAATTGGTACAGATATTTCTGACCTATTCAACTATCTCACTGGATACTCGGCTAAGCGTGACTACCGCAAATTGTTGGTTGCTCCAATCAATCTGCGTGAGCGATTTGAAGAGCTCATTCTCAGAGAAATTGAACACGCTAAAAGTGGTGCCAAAGGTCGCATCATTTTAAAAATGAATGCCCTTGTTGATGAGCGCATTATTGAGTTGCTCTATCGCGCTTCTCAGGCCGGCGTAAAAGTCGATCTAATTGTGCGAGGAATTTGCTGCTTACGCCCAGGGATACCGGGTGTGAGTGAGAACATCCAGGTAGTTAGTGTGGTTGGTCGCTTCCTTGAGCATAGTCGCATTTATTATTTCCGCAATGGTGGCAAAGACGAAATATTCTGTGGCAGTGCCGACTTGATGCCTCGTAATTTGAATCGTCGCGTTGAAGTGCTCTTCCCTATTGAAGACGAACGATTGGCCCGGTTTGTACGCGACGCTGTGCTCAAGACTTATTTGTTTGATACCAACAAGTCACGTATCATGCAAAGCGATGGTCGCTACCTAAGGCTACATCCTAAAACTGGTGAGCAAGGCCTAAGCTGTCAGCAATGGTTCTTGACCAACAATCAAACCAACAAGCGCTGATTTCCTGGTGAGATTTTCTGCCTAAGCGACGTTGCTTGGTGAAAGATCGAGGTCAGCCACATAGGTTGAGCTGTTGTTATCGCGTTGTCTAATTGGGTTAGTAGCTGGTTTTCTTTTTGAATCTATTTTATCGGGGCTGAAGGTTGTTGCCAGCATTTCAAAGCGGGCTTTTGAATTGGGCCGGTGAGTTAGTTTTTCCATTTTCTTTAGCACTGCGGCTTCATCTTCGACTTCACCACCGGGTTTGAGGCCAGCCCGGCGCATGATGCGGCGAGCACCGCCTTCTCCCATTTGATTGGCTATATCTGCAACCAGTGCTGCTCCTAGCTCTGACTTTAGGCCATATTTCTTGGCCATTTCTCCAGTTTTTTCAGCGAATTTTTTGAATTTATCAACTTGTACTTCTTGAAACTCAGGATCGTTTAGAGCTTCTTTCATTCGCCCCATCATGTCTTTGTTACCAGCCATGTTGGTACGTCTGACATATTTCTCGCTCAATAGATTATCGGCATATTTGCCAAAAATTTTGTCGAACTTTTCGGGGTTTTTATCATGGAAGCTTTTGAGTAAGTCTGGTAGCTCGCCAGCTTTTTGATTCCACTGTCTGACACCAACTGAGATGCCATGGCCAGCATCGTTGAGGTTTATTGTATTGAACTTACCTTCGTTGCTAGCCACAGTCTTAACGACACGGTCATTGAGAGTGTCGCCTAGGTGCGCTTCCAGTTCTTTCTTCGGCCCTTCTAACAGTTTGCGATCGCGGTCGTTCATAAAGAGCGAGCCTTTGAGCTGACCGAAACCAGTGTCATGTAACAGAGGGGAGGGAAAACCCATTTTTGCTATGGCCGCATTGTCAGAAGCCACATCTGGCTTGGCTGGCAATTGATCTTTGGCTGGAAGACCATTAACTTGGTCATGCACAGCGCTCTTTGTATTGTCATTGCCTTCATGGGCACGTTCAACTGGCTTGTGCTTTTGGGGCGCGGTATCTGAAGCGGATTCGAGGCTCATAGTAAATGTCTCCCAGGGGTGCTTTCTCTGAATCGAAAGGGGAGATTCATTATTGTTCGATGGAGCGTGAAAATTACGTGACGGTATTAAACTGACTTAAGCTGACTCGAGCTGACCTGGAAACCTAACCCTGTTGGCTCTATTCCCCCTCAGATTCACCAAAATGAATTCTGCACTCTGGCAGTGCCCGGTGCAGCGCGCTCACCTCGGCATCGTTGAATGACCGGGTCGGCACTATGAGCAGCGTCAGCCCCTTAATTTTGGCAAGAACCTCAGCGCATCCTGGCTTAATAGGAATATGTTTTATTTGGAGCTTTCTCAGCTTTTTACAGTCAGCCAGATAGGCTAGGCCCTGGTTGGTGATGTCTCGATTGCCGCCAATAGTCAGGTCTCTCAGGTTGGCTATCTGGGCAATTAGTTTGAGATCGTTATCTTTAAGGCCAGCATTTTTCAATGAAAGAGAGCGTAGCTGCGATTGGCCGCTCAACCTTGTCAGGAAAACGCTGGGATTTGTGACGTCGTTAGCTGTTAGAGTGTCTAGTTGCCGCAGCCGACTGAATTTAGCAATGCCATCGCCGCTGATTTCAGTGTCAACGAGAGTGAGGTTGTCTAGATGTGGAAAACAATTGAAAGTTGCCACAGCTTTTTCTGTCAGATAGCAGTTTCGCAGAACTAGAGTTTTTAGGCGAGTGAGGTGATTGATGTTAGCCAAAATCTCGTCGGTAATCGCTGTAGGCTCGCCTTGAATGAAAAGCCTAGTTAGGTCATTTGCACCAAACTTTTGGAACAATTCGGGATGAGCTAAGAAGAGCTCATTGGGACGAAATTGAATATCTTCGTCGCGCATTACTTCGATATTGCCCATTGCTTTTGCGTCGACAAAACCTTTGCCGATTGTCATAGTGCCAAGGCTCTGTTTCTGCGGAAACTTAAACACCGTGCGCTTTTTATGTCTGTAGACAGTAAAATTTGGCCTCGCCTCGGCTGCCCTATCTACGTGGCTGGGCATGCGGTCAAAAAGATCGGGATGATTGGGCATCCGAGCCATTGGTTTATTGGTAAGAGAAAAGTAGAGAGAGACTAGGCTCGTGAGTAAGAGAAATAAGGCTGAGGCGCCCACGAGTAGCCAGATCTGGTTTAGCTTTGAGCTTTTACCCGGACTGCTAATTTCTGTTGTTTCAAGCTGCTCGTTGACCGCTTCGCCATTGGCAATGCAATGTAGGTCATGGGCAAGCTGAGAGCCGCTGCTGTAGCGATCATTGATAGACTTGGCCAGCATTTTGTTAAGTACGATTTGCCAGTCGCTTTCGTCTAATAGAGTGGTATCGAAATTAGCCAGCAGCGGCAAATCTGCGGTGTTGTGCGAAATTGCCGTGGCGAAGGCATTTTCTCCAGAGAAAGGCACTTTGCCTGTGAGGGTTTCGAATAGTGTGATTCCCAAAGAGTAGATATCAGAGCCAGGCCCGAGAGCTTCACTATTCCAGTGTTCTGGGCTCATATAATAAGGGCTGCCGATAATCTCTCCGGTGGCAGTCAATGATTGGGCAAATTCATCTGCGCCAAAGCATTTGGCCAAGCCAAAGTCGATTAACTTAGCATCGACAATTTTGCCGACCGGGTCTGTGATGACAATGATGTTGGATGGCTTAATATCACGATGCAGAATATCCATTTGGTGGGCATGCTGCAGTGCCGCAGACATTGCGAGGAAAACGGTAAGTGTTTCTTCTTCGCCCAGGGGCCCTTTGGTTTTAATCCGCTCGTGCAGAGTCTGACCGGTCACTAGCTCCATTACAAGATAAGGCACTGCGCCAGTGAGCTTGCCGAAATCATAAACTCTGGCAATATTGGGATGGTTCAGTCTACTGGCGTTTCTCGCCTCACGTTCGAAACGTCCCCAAGCTGCTTGGTCGTTCAGGTCGTGCTCAAGAGTCTTAAGGGCAACTTGTCTATTTTTCTCCAAGTCAACAACCAGGTAGACTTTGCCCATGCCACCCTGCCCGATTGTGGTGACAATCTGGTAGCGCTGGTCAATGATTCTGTTGCTAGAAATGCTAATAACCAAATTATTCTCTTCTTCTCTATTTAAGGAGAATAGGAGAAGGGGCGTGAATATTGCGTGAGTGAGTTGTTGCTTTTTTTGTTGTCGTCGGACTTTTTGTGCGGCAGAGGCGAGGAAAAGAGGCAAGACATAATTTTATATGACTTGCCTCTTTTTTTTTGAATTACCCTTTAACGCAGACCAGCGGCCTTAGCTTGTGAACTATTTCAACAAGATCGGCCTGTGCCGCCATAACTGCATCAAGTGGCTTGTAGGCGCCTGGTGACTCATCAAGAATGCCTTCATCTTTGCGGCATTCAACATGAGCTGTGTCAGCAGCGTGACGATCAAGCGATATCACTTTTTTCGCCTGGCTACGAGACATAGTTCGACCAGCTCCGTGAGAGCAGCTGTTGAAGCTCTCGCGGTTGCCTTTTCCTCTGACGATGTAAGAGCCCACACCCATAGAACCGGGGATGATACCCCAGTCTCCTTCTTGTGCCCTTACTGCACCCTTTCTGGTTACCCAAACAGTCTCACCGAAGTGATCCTCTTTGGTCACGTAGTTGTGGTGGCAGTTGATCACTTGCAGCTGGGCTTCAAACTCAGGTAGTTCACCTGTCTGTCTAAGAGCCTCAATTACTTGTCCCATCATCACTTGTCTGTTTAAGTAGGCATAGTCTTGTGCCCATTGAACAGCATAGAGATAGTCGTCAAAGTAATCGGCACCCTCAGAAAGATAGGCCAGGTCTCTGTCAGGCAAATTGATTTGATTTCTCGTCATCTCTTTGCGCGCCAGTTCAATGAAGTAAGTACCGATACGGTTACCGACTCCTCTACTACCTGAGTGCAACATCAGCCAGACATTATCTGCTCCATCAAGCAAAATTTCGATGAAGTGATTACCCGAGCCAAGGGTGCCAAGCTGCAAGCGGTTGCGGCTGTAGTTACCATCGTCTACTTTGGGGTGCTTAGCAGCAATAACATCCCATCTATCACTCAAGGTTGACCAAGCCTTGTTAATTGGCTTGGCGGCAGGATGGCTAGCGGCTAAGTCATCGTGCCAGAAACCTTTACCTACAGGAACGGCCTTTTCAATTGCTGCTCTTATTGGGCGCAAATTGTCAGGCAGGTCGGTGGCCTTGAGTGTCGTGGCCATGGCAATCATACCGCAGCCTAAGTCAACACCAACTGCGGCCGGAATGATTGCCTTGAAAGTTGGAATGACAGTACCGACTGTGGTGCCTTTGCCCATGTGAGCGTCTGGCATCACGGCGATGTGCTTGTGAATAAATGGCATTGACGCCAAGTTAATCAGTTGCTGTAAGGCTGCTGCTTCTAGTGCAACACCTTTGACCCAAGCCTTGATTGGTTTCTTCTCGTGAATTCTAATTACTTCGTATGGCAGGTCGTTTGGATCGTAGTGAATTTTTTCGATTTTCATTTGTTTCTCTTTGTGTTTGATATTTTTGTTGTCTAAATTATAAGGGCTTTTGGCTTTGCTCGAAATGCCGGCACATCTTTACCATCAATTTGACTGCCATCAATCTCACCGTCATCAATTTCACGGGTTTCTATTTCCCTGCCTTTGCTTATTGGCTGGCAAAGGAGTTCAGAGTTCCCGCTCTCACGCAATTCTCTATGGCATCGACCATATTGGCGGTAGGCATTGACGAAGATGTGTTCGACAATGAAACGCCGGATAGGACGTGGAGAGTTTATTGCTTCGATCATGAACCTCATTTGGGGTTCCTCCTTTTTATGGCTCAACGGTGATGAGCTTTGAAATAGACGGGTGGAAAATCTAAGTGGCTCGGCCAATTTTTATTCGGCTAATATTTACTCGACCAGTATTTGGTCGCAGCAAAGCTGTTGCACCGTATATGGTGCATTGATGAGAAGTTATAGGCGTTCCATTTAACCGGTGAGCAATACAAAATGCTCATGGTTCAATCGGTATGCACTACCTTATAAGGTTGAATTCAGAGGGTTTTGGCATCAAAACTAGATTGTCAGACTAGTCAGAAACGTCTCTTGTTCTGGCCTTCTTATGTTGATCTCTTGCCGCTTGCTCAGCTGGTTAATTGATTGCGCTATCCGGCACTACGCCCTGATTTTTCGCTGCTTTCAAGAGATTGAAACTTTTGCCGTTCACAAGTTTCTCGACCGAGAAGTTGTTCACCGCTAGCTTCTCCCCTGCGAAGGTGCCAATCCGGCGGGCAGCACAAGTAGTGCTGGCGGCTCGTTTGGTTTTATAGAATGGTCCCATGGGGCACCTCTCTTCCTTCGTGGTTTGAAAGTGCAGTCATTTAAGCTGGCACATGAAAACAGCATAGTGTTATAAGCACAACTCTGTCAAGCGCAAATATACTAAACTATGAACTAAACCGCCTGCATCATATATGGTGTCACTTGCAGGTCCGATTCGATTTTGTTAGAAAAGAAAGCTACGGATTATCTTCGATGTAATCTCCGCCAACTGGCAGATAATCGTTGATAAGGGTAAAAACTATTGTGCCGAGGACTACAATGGCCAAACTGGCGAGAGTCATAAAAAAACGAGCACTCCTTAGGGATAGCCTATTATCTATGCTGCAAAGTGACTATAGTGCATACAGTAAACATATCTTTACAGAGCTGAAATTAAGTCAGTCTTCTGATTTCGACCCCTAAATGTTGGCATTTACAGCTTAGATGGCAAGAGTGAACAGGCGGTGAACGTCTTTCACCGCCTGTTCATGACAAGATAAAATCTAAGAAATGAAGTCACTTAGAGACTTGTTGTGTAGGTGCCGTCTTAGCTTTTTCAAAGAGCGCTTTTGGATGCGTCGCAACTCAGCCACGTCAATGTTGAGCTTTGCCGCTACCATTTTCGAGTCATACAAGCCATCACCTTCCAGTCCATAGAGGTAGCTGATTGCCGTTTTCTCTAATGGACTGAGATAGCGAGTTAGACGGTCGATACCTCGTCGCAGCATTGTTTGTTCAGCCATACGTTCAGGTAGAGCTGAAAACTGGTCTTCGATAAAGCTGCCAATCGTGTCCTTGTCTGAACCAGGCATGGTTTCATCAAGTGAGGCGATGCTGCTGGAGCTGGTCACAAGGCGAGTTATCTCTTCTGGTGGAAGCTCAAGGGCAACCGACAGTTCAGCTTCTGTGGGGAAGCGGCCATGACTTTGGCGGAATTCTTTGGCATAGCGCTTGATTCGAGAAATCTGACTTCTGACATGAACCGGTATTCGAATGCTTCTACCCTTGTTAGCGATAGCCCGCATCACGGCCTGACGTATCCACCAGGTGGCGTATGTCGAAAATCTGTTACCCATGGATGGGTCAAATTTTCGCGCCGCATGAATTAGACCCAAGTTTCCTTCTTGAATCATGTCTTCCATGTCTAAGCCTTGGTTACGAAAGCGCTTAGCGATGCTAACAACTAATCTGAGATTGCTCACTACTAGTTTAGATAAGGCCGCATCATCTCCGCTAGCAATGGCACGACCTAGCTCAATTTCTTCGTTGGCCTTGATCAGGCTGGTCTTGCCGATGTTGTGGAGGTAAGCATATAGGGCTGGCTCTCCACTTGCCGCTTGGGCATCTTTCTCGGCTTGTTTCGATTCTTTTTCGTCCTCGACCTCGTCTTCGTCTAACGGCAGAGCCATTGTTCTGTCGAGCAACTCTAAACTTCCGCCGTCATATAAGCTGGGCGGGAAATCAACTATGTATGTGTCTAATTCGTTCATTTTGCTCACCATTTTGAAAGTCTCAAGTGCGCCAACATCTAGAGAAATTTGGGAGCGATTTTCATTTTATTGATTCATAAGCCTTCTCTTGCCTCTAACTTAGCTGTGTACTTTGCTGTTTGCGGTATAAAACTCGAACCAGAAAGTACTGCCTTTGCCCACTACACTATCTACGCCAATCTGCCCACCGTGCAATTCTACTAGTGAACGACTGATGGATAAACCAAGACCTGTTCCGCCAGCCTTGCGGCTATCAGAAGAGTCTAACTGCTGAAAAACTTTGAACAACTTGTCTAATTGATCAGGGGCAATCCCCTCGCCTTGATCAACCACTGAAAATCTTACTGTGTCCAGTCCGCGTAGTTCGGCACTGACAGTAACTGTGCTCTTAACTGGAGAGAATTTGATGGCGTTATCGACAAGATTGGTTAGCACTTGCATGGTTCTATCAACGTCGACAGACAGTTCTGCCGCTGTTGAAATTTCCTTTTTTAGATTGACTTGAGCCGAGCAAGCCAGGGGCTTCACCGCAGCTATCACGCTATCGATCAATTGTTCTGGGCTGATATTGCTGGTGTTCAGTTTGAATTTCCCTGATTCAATTTTCTTCCAATCTAAGATGTCTGAAATCAAACGAATCAAGCGTTCAGAATTTTCTAGGGCGATGCTGACCATGCGCATCACCTGGGCGTTGACCTTTCCTGCCGAGCCATCGGCAATGACACTCAAGGCGCCATTAATGGAACTGAGTGGGGTGCGCAGTTCGTGAGAGATTACCGAATAAAATTCAGAAACCCTTTTCTCTGCTTCTTTGCGGGCTGAAATATCGTTTTGTACTCCGACAAAATTGATCAATGTACCGTTTTCGTCGTGCACTGGTGATACCGTCAACTCATTCCAGAAGATAGAACCATCGCGCCTGTAGTTGCGCAGTATTGTCGTGATCGGCTGCTCTGTGCGAATCGCTTCTCTGATATTTTCAATAGCAATCTGGTCACGGTCGTCGCGCTGCAGAAATCGGCAGTTGCGGCCAACTACCTGATGCCTTTGATAAGTGGTCATCTCTAAAAAGGCATCATTGACATAGACAATCGGATTGTCTGGCAGGCGCGGATTGGTTATACAAATTCCGTTGCGCACAGATTCAACGGCACGTTTGAAAAGGAGGAGTTGTTCATTTTTACCGGCGCAGTTGCTGTCCACGGAATACCTATTGTTTCTAAGATTCTGCTCTCTGCAGAAATTCGCCCTTGGGCATGTTCTCGCTATTACGCATGGCTCTCTCTCTCCGTGGCCCTCGCATTCGCCATAGATTTCGCTCTAAGCAACGCTGCCAGCCGTGGCCTTGAGTTCATGGTTCAAAGCTTTTTCAAGGTTGGCATAATCGAACTTAAATCCAGCCTTCTCTAGCTTGGCAGGAAGGACAAGGCTGCCATCCAGAAGCATTTCTTGAGCCATCTCTCCCAAAATCAGCTTAAGTCCAAAGGCAGGGGCTGGCAAAATTGCAGGCCTGCTCAGTACCTTAGCCATCGCGCTCGTGAATTCTGCATTTGTGGCTGGGTTCGGTGATGTCATATTGACTACACCCTCAACGTTGTTCTCCAGTAGAAACTCGAAAGCCTTTACCAGGTCATTGATTTCAATCCAACTCATATACTGACGACCGCTGCCGAGAACTCCACCGGCTCCGAGCTGGAAGGGCAACAACATCTTGTTAAGAGCGCCACCTTCTTTGCTGAGAACTACGCCCAATCTGGCAATAACGACTCTAAGTCCATCTCTCTTGGCTGGTTTAGCAGCCTCTTCCCATTTCTTGCAGGTGCTGGCCAAAAATCCGGCTCCTGGCGAACTTTCTTCAGTTAGAGACTCGTTGCCACGATTGCCGTAGATGCCTATCGCCGAAGCGTTTATGAACACCTTGGGGCTGCCTTTAGTCTTGCTCAAGGCATTGGCTAAAAAGGATGTGGTCGATACTCGGCTGTCGACAATCAGCTTTTTCTGCTCGTCAGACCAACGCTTAGCGGCGATGTTCTCACCTGCCAAGTTGATAACGGCATCGAAGCCCTCTAGATACTCGGGGGTCACGTTAACAAAGACCTGGTCTGCACTGCTCCCGCGCTTCAAGGCAGTCACAGTGTGGCCTTTCCCTGTCAAGCTCTTGGTCAGAGCCTTCCCTACCATTCCACTGGCACCGGCTATAGCAATTTTCATAATATCTCTCGCTTGAAGGCACACTCACATACTTAAACTACGCTTGCACTGTGAATATGTAGTGAACGACCGCAGCTATTTTACTGCTATTATCTACATTCTAATGGCAAAAATCTTACTAGTAGAAGACGACTCGGCGCTGGCAGAAGTGACCAAATTTGGTCTTGAAAGTCAGGGCCATATGGTTCAGATCGCCTCTAACGGTGATGATGCTCTCTTAAGTCTGCGCGTGAATAAATACGACGTGGTCATTCTTGACTGGATGATGCCTGACAAGACCGGCATTGAAGTCTTAATCACCTATCGTAAGGCTGGCGGCAAGATTCCGGTTCTTATGCTTACAGCTAAGACCCGCCTTGAAGATAAAGAGCAGGGCCTAGATGCTGGCGCTGACGACTATCTGACCAAGCCTTTTGAACACCGTGAGCTGCAGGCTCGGGTGCGAGCGCTGTTGCGTCGCCCCAGTTCACTCGCCAGCACGGTTTTAGCCGTCAGCAATATAACTCTTGACCCGGCCACTTGCATCGTCACCCTTGATGGAGCTGAAATTAAGCTTAGGCCAAAGGTTTACAGCCTTTTGGAGTTTCTGATGCGCCATCAAAATCAAGTATTTTCGGCCGAGGCGATTTTAGAGAGAGTATGGCTTGATGACGCCATGGTCTCCACTGATACGGTCAGGGCCCACTTCAAACTTCTGCGTCGTAGCCTGGGTATTTCAGAAGGAACCTTGATTAAGACTGTACGAAACCGCGGCTACATGCTTGTTTCTGATGGCCCCGAACCGGGCTCTCCGTCTATCGCAACGGCTAGCTCAAGTGCCAGCAGTAATTGACATTCGTTTTGGTTTTCTCGAATCTAAGCAGGTGTTCTTTTTAGAGCATTCGGGAATAAAATTGTCTCCTTGTGAGTTACGGCTATAGTTATGAAGGTTGATATATGGATGCTTTACAGGCTTTGAATATCAGAGTGTTTCGTGCTCCGCTATGTCTTCAAAATTCACTAGCTTCTCTGACCGCAATGCTGTGCCTGTTTTCCTTCGCAGGGGCTTTCGTCAATGCTTTTCTTTGGCAAACTCCGGCATTGGCTGATGCTCCCTCTGCTCTAACTAAGAAGGTCGCTGGCCAATACGAGGCCCGTGTAGTGATGATCTATGACCATGAGTGCGCCGTCTGGTGCGGCCAGGTTAAGCCCATCCTTGCGGAGTTACAAAGTGAATACAAGGCTAAGGTGCAGTTCGTTGCTCTAGATACATCTAGTGATCAAATAAGTAGCAGCAAAATCACAGCTAAAGCGATTGGCGCTTCTAAGTTTCTCAGTGAGAATGCCGACTATGCCCCAGTTATCGGTGTTTTCTCGGCAAAGGGGAAGCTGCTCAAAGAGCTAGTTGGCCCTAAGAAGAAAGAGATTTACGCAGACGCTATAGCAAAAGCTCTCTCAACTCAATAAATGCCAATCGCTCAACCCACTAACTATCTCAATGAACGTTTGGTTGGTTTCGCTGCCTCTGCTGCAATGTTCTTGGCTGTTGCCAGCCTTGTGCTTGGTGCCGCCGTGGCATACGGTTGGATCGCTGACAACACTGCTTTTAAGCATATGTTTCTCAATGGCCCAGTAGTTTGGTCGAGTGTTGCTATCAACACCGTTTTTCTAAGCACTGCGATTTGTCTCTTATTGGTAGCAGATCGCAAACTGCCGAAAACTCTTACCCATTCTCTAAAGGTTATTGCCAGCCTGCTTTGCTTGCTGGCATTTCTGGCTGGGCTGAGCACTGCGGTGGAAACACTAGCTGGTCTAGATCTTAGCTTGAACCATATTTGGTACCGTGCAAATGAAGACTCTTCTGGCCTTTCTTATCCTGGCCCGATGACTCCAGATGTATCATGTGCCTTTATGGCCTTAACTTTAGCGTTGGCCATTCAAACCTGGTTTGCGAACAAGCGCATGGAGCTGGCTCAGTGGCTCTGTGTTGTCGCTCTGATGATAACTTCTTTGCCTTTAATTGGATCAGTCAGCGGCGCTGAATCGTTGTGCACCTTCTTTGGCTGCTTGCGTATGTCAGAAGGTATCTCATTTCTTTTTATTGCCTTAAGCAGTGCCTGCTTTTTGCTAAAGCCGGATCAAGGTCTAGCAGGCTTTCTCTGCTCAAATACTGCTTCAGCTTTGGTAGCTAGACGTGCCACATTGCTAGTTGTCTTCTTGCCTATGCTCTTCGCCTTGCGTTTCGCACTGGTGCAATACAAGATTGTCGATAATGGTTTGGGATGGGCCATATTTGCCTTTGGTGCAATTGCTCTGGCTGTTGCTCTGGTCGTAACCGGCGTTAAGGCTACCGAGCAACTGATGGCATCTGCTGCTGGTTTGAGCCCATCAGTACTTTTTAGTCAAACTGGT
>JAUPUU010000552.1 GCA_030917395.1 Cyanobacteriota bacterium erpe_2018_sw_21hr_WHONDRS-SW48-000092_B_bin.40 | reverse complement strand
CTTGGAAATGGCGGTGGACACCCTGCGCGCGGTGAAGGTGAGCACCTCGGTTTACTACCGAAATAATTGCACCGGCTAGCCCTGTACCCATGTTGATTTCTAGCAAACCGGCATAGCGCCAGCCTATCCAACGACCTTGTTTGGCAACTTCTTGGCTGTAGTGTAGATTGAATTTTTGCAATTCAATTTCTTTGAGCAAAATCTGTTTCGTTAGATCATCAATCTTAGATACTGATTCATCTGGAGTAATTGAAGCTCCACCTGAAAGGGTAAACTGCTCTGCCGTTGGGCTTTGTGCCAATATTGGCGCCTCCGCCAGTAGCTGAGGGTCTCCGCTCTCGGAGCTCTCCTCAGCTATCGCGTTTGCACCTTCCTCTGAATCATCCGCTTTATCTGGCACCGTCCCAAGTGGCCCGTTGAGAGTGAAGTTGCCGTAGGCAATCTTTGTATTGTTTTCAGTGTTGGCCGCACCAATGCCATTGGCTTTTGACTCGTCGATGACGGGCGATTGCTCTTGCACTACAGCACCGGTTTCAGCCATGGCAAAGGGCGCTGTATTATCCAGTGGCTCTACTAATACTGGTGCCGCTAAGCACGCAAGATTTGATTGAATCGTGAATGATGTTGCTAGAAGGGCGCAAACAATTTTCTTACGACTATTTCTCTGTGCCACAGAATGATTCCTATTAGGTTTGACTGATTGCTGTCCCGTTCAAGCAGTGTTCTAGACGTGTTCGCTTGACAAGGCGCGTTGGTTCAATCTGAGTTAAGGCGTAATCGTAGGTCACTAATGTGATGATAGTGTGATCATTCCGGCGTAAAAAACATATCTGCGGATGCAAAGGTTGCTATTTGGTTTTGGGCTTTACCAGAGGTTCATCGAGTGGGAAGAAGTAAGCTTCTTTGCTGAGTCTCTCTAAAGCACCTAAGTCAAATACATCCTCTCTGAGCCAGGGGTGATCTGGCACTGGTTTTTGAATGTATGTTTTATCAGTGTTAAGCTTGGCGACCGTCTTTGCTGGCAGGACAAAGCCAATCAGTCTTGGTGTTTGGTCCTTTATAGTTGGATTTTTTCCGATTGCACGAACCGCGAATATGTCAGCTGTGCCAATTTCAGGGGTGGCGAAGAACGCTTTAAACTGTCGACCTCCTGTAAGATTGAATGCTTTACCTTGTTGCTCAAGGAACTTTGCAGCGTCACTACTGAGGCAGCCGTGGGCAAAAACTACTAGTTGTTCTTGGCTGTTTATTGCGGGATGATTTCTCAAGCCTGAAGCATGGGCTGCTAGTAGTATCCGATTCTGCATGAGTTGAGCAATTTCTTTGCTGGTGTAGTTATCTGAATTTTCATTAAGCCACTCAAGATGACTCAATCTTGCCGCGAGTACCTTTTCACCCAGATGCATCTGATTCATCTCAACTGGTACTTTCCCTCTAATATACTCACGAAGATCGCTAATTGCTTCAAGAGCTTCTACATTGTCTTGCGGTAACTTCTTACTTAGTTCCATTGCGACATCAAGAAACTCTTTTTGTTTTGCCACTACTTTAGGATCGCTGTGGAGACTCGGGTCGCTCATCAGGGAACGTTCGAAGGCCGACATCCGGTCTTGAAGGAGTACTCCAAATTCACCAGGTTCTAGTTGGGCGCTCTTTAGAATTATTGAGATGTTGTCGCGGTGTCTCCGATCTGCGCTCTTGCTTTCAGCTGCTAACTGCCGCGCTCGTCTGTCCTCGATTTCTGCAAGCGTATGAGCTTCTCCCGGCGCTTTTGGATCAACCAGAGAAGTGTCAATGTGTGCACGTTCTTCAGTGAGAGCAAAGAATAGCTTCAAATCTGCTGCTGTTGCACGTCCTGAACTGGCAAGGGAAAGTAAAGAGTTTCTCGTGGCGCTATCTTCAGCAAGTATTTTTTCAATTTGATTGAACTCAATGGTCTTGGTGGTTAGTGCTTTGCTCAGCATCGAGACTTCCGTATCTTCTAATTTTGTCTGCAGTATTGATTTGATAGTTTTTGGTGCATTGACTTTGGAGGCTGCGTCAGCAAAGAGTGTTTCAATAACGGTTGCCATTTCTTTTGAGCTAGAAAATGCTTCAGTGATTTGCTTGAACTGATCATTGGTCAGAAGTTCTCTGCGATTCTTATCTTCAAACCGTTGTAGCGAATTACTTTCTGCTGGAGACTTTGTCGCTGCTTCTAGAAGATTGATTTTGAGTGTTGCATCTTGCACCTTTGATATTTCTTTGTAGAGATTAATATCGCGGCTGGCGAGTCCGAAGTGTCGAAATGCTCTATCTCTAGCCAGTTCTAAGTCGGAGATGGCGCTGACTTCTTTAATCGCTGCCTCGACTTGTTCCGAATTGGCCAGCGTGTTTCTTGCCATTTCTGATAGAGAGTTTGCTGCACTCGCCGGAGCAGCCAAAAATTTGCCGATCAGCTCTGGTGGGTGCTTAAGAGTTCCATCAAGGTGTTTACCTAGCAGAATGGCTGCTTCTTTTAGCTGCAGCTTCTCAGCGCCACTGCCAGTAGATAGGCGAGCTATGCCTTCCTTGGAGAATAGAGAATCAGCCAGTGGGTTGCCTGATGGTTGGTTTGAGGCACGTTTGATCAGTGCGTCAAAGGAGTCCTGTGAAACATCTCTTGAATTGAATATCGCTTGTAGGCACTCCTGTTGGTCTTTGGGTAGGTTTTGCAATAGCTCGGCTTGCTCTGCGCTCCTAGTGGCGGGAGCGTTTCTGAGTAGTTCTATCACCGCTTTCTTCGCCGCTAACTCGGTGCCAATGGTTTCAGGTTTTTTAAGAATTTCTACTAGTGTACCTTTATCGAGAATCCGTTGATTTAGTGCTTCGACTATAATTTTCATCTCGGAGCTGCGCACATCGCCGTTTAGAGTATCCCACTGAGTTCTTTCTAGACTTGCCAGGATCTTTACCGTATCAGCAGTCATAGATTCGCTAGGATTAATTGACCGGCCTGAATTCTGATTTGCCACCCGTATCATCGTGTCTGCCACATCCATAGCGTTCTCAGAATGAATTGCAGAAATTTTTGCTACTTCTATAAGTTCCGTGATTGCCGGCGCTAGTTGCTTGCCTTTTCCTGGATCCTCGAAGCCCGATTCTAGCTTGAGTCTTGAACCAAAATAGCGTAGTGCCTTTTCATATTTTTCGGCGTGTTCTTTGTCGCCAAGTGATGCACGTGCTCCATCTTCCTGTGCTTCCTTCGTACGGGAGAGCATTTCTTCTCGGCCTTCATTTGCGGCCGTCTTTATAGCATTGTTTGCCTGACTTTCATTGGAATTCGTGTCTCTTACTGGTCCCGCCGCTTCACTCTGCGTTATATAGCCGCGCTTCATCATGTAAGATGCGAGCCGACTGACTTCTCCTTCTGGAACATTGGCAAATGCACTATCTAGCCATTGATTCTTGGACGCTTCAAGTTGCGCTCGGGTGATTCGATCTGCGCCATTGCCTTGATTTGCTTCTTGGTCTAAGAGTTTG
>JAUPUU010000551.1 GCA_030917395.1 Cyanobacteriota bacterium erpe_2018_sw_21hr_WHONDRS-SW48-000092_B_bin.40 | reverse complement strand
CTGAGCCTGTGAACTGGTCCGAGGGGAAGCACTGATGAGCGCAAAAAAAGAGAGTGTTAGCAGGGGGCCAAACAGCGGCATTCGGCTCAAACTTCGCTCTGCCATGTTTTGCAAGTCTATTGCTCTGGAGCCGGATAGTAACGATACGACACTCATAGGAGTCGTTCCGAGCGTCGATATCAATATTGCAGTCAGGGCTGGAGACGAAAACGTTGGGTGAAAGCAGTCTCGTTTGGCTTAATACAGCCGATATTCAGAGTGTTTTGGATGAAGTTCCAAGTCTGAAGCCTTTGGTAGACGAGGCTTATAATTATTTGAGAGGATTATTCTCTGGTGAAGAGATAACCATCAGAGCATCTAGGGACCCAGAGGAAGCATCACCTGATGTTCTAGTCATAAAAGTGACAACGAACAAAGAATTTGACGAGGCTGATAATCTTTGGCAGTCTTTCACCAATGATTGGTGGTTGCCAAATTATGACCGTGGCGGCGATAGGCTAACGATTCTGCTTGATTTCTAATGACGTTTAAATGGGCTTCGTACATAAGTCTGGCCGAGACTCTTATCACCGACCCGGTGTGTAACAGCGCTTCTCCCCCTTCTGATGAACAGCAAGCTATCTATCGAGCAGCACTCAGTCGAGCTTACTACGGTCTGTTTAACTGCGCCTGCAATTACTTGCGTGATGTCGAAAGGGATGAAGTTTTTCAGCTGCAGCTAAGGAAAAATCAAGGGCTAACACTATCTTTCGCCGAAGAGAACCAGCTTAAATTAGCCCAGGCTGCAATTCACACTTATGTGTCAAACCAACTAGCCATCGATGCTCGTGATGCCCAGAGAAATAGATTGCGAAAAGCTTTGCGAAAAGAACTAGGCGAACTCAAAGAGAGACGAATAGAATCGGACTACAGAGAAACAGCTACTTTTCGCTATAACTCAGTAAAGAGTGCGATTAGAGACGCTCAAGTTGCAGTTGGTCACATAATGCAGCTGTCGAGTCAGCGATAAAAGTTAGGCTGATGGGGCGCTTTGGCACCAGAGAGATGGAAGTAGACAATCTGCTGCGCAATGAAGTATTCGTAGACCGGATTTTGATTGTTTGGGTGAAATTGTAATAGTCGGCTTGCCACCATTGGTGGTTGTGGCGTACTGATTGATAGCTTATCGCTTGGGCCGTAGCAAGAAGCCAAATTGTCCGCAGGAAAGACTTGCTAATTGTCCAGGGCCTGAATCTGCCAGTGACAATCTCAGCAGGGTTGAAACGTCTTGAAGTCACTATTGGCCAGTTCAAAGGCGTTTGCGAAAAATTCAGAATGCTGACCCTTGATGGCTGTCAATTTAGCCTTCAGTCCCTCACCGGTGTACCCATGGTACCTCAAATATAAGATAGTTGTGAGAACTTCGAGCAAGCGAGCTTCTTTATCAGCCAGCTTCGTAACGAGTGCAAATCCTTTTGTATTACTTACGGCCACAGGCTTCTTGAGTTTGGTAACTACTTGATGTAAACCATCAATTTCATCCACGAGCTTCATAGAAGCAGCCGCTCGAATATCGTCAGCTAAAGTAGGTGAATAAACACCGTAATGATAAAACGTAAAACTCTGACCCAACGGCTCGCCTGCGGCTTGACACAAGTAAGCTAGTTTCTGCAATTTTTTTCGACCTTGAACAGTCGAACCTGCTGCACTGAGAAGCATTTTAAGCTTCTCTAGTCTTTCATTGAAATCCATAAGCCCTCTCCCCCTTAACTTCGCCAAAATTCACGAATGTCGCTTTCAAATTCCTTCGGCACATAAACTCGATGCTCAATGTATTCAAGCTTTGACAAAAAAGTTTCTTGACTCGACAGAGTGAAAACTTTGTCGCCGTCTACACAATAAAGGTCCTGCGCCACCATCAGTGGTTTAGGCATCTGGTTTGTTTGCTTGACGGGGAGAAAAAGGAAAGTCTAAGCCGTTATTTGGCTCGGTTGGGCATTGGTTTCTTGCTTACTGCTTTCGAGTCCATTTCGCTCGTTTGCTTCTCTTTCTGCTTTTACAAAACGTTCCATACGCTCTGCCAGCATTTCTTGCATCCAGCCAGGTAGGCAGTGGACACCACACTCAATTTTTTTGTCAACTATCGCTGCTTTCATTGTTCCTCCAGATGCAGTGGTTCAGTGCGATCAACTGAAATCGGTTGATGCTGTGCCCCGCTGCTGTTTCTCTAACTCGGCAGAAGCAAGCAACTTTGTTCGTTCGTATTGCTGCTGGTTGATCTGCTCTACATAATGCACCCACTGTGGAATTGTCTTATCGAGTTCTTGTGCTAAGTCTAGAACTGCTTTGATTTGCTCTTTACCGGTTTTCATTTTATTGACCTTTTATTCACTCTGGTTGCTGGCTAGTCCAGCCAAAGCTTCCATCGTTGGGCCAGGAGTCTCGCGTTGTTTGGTTTCTTGGCTGCTAGGTTTTACTGCTGATTGTCTGCCTTTCTCTTCTAATCGTTGCATCCAAGCTGGAAGCTTTCTATAGGATTGCGCAGCGTTTTTGATTTCTTGTTCCCACCTTTGTTTGTCAGTCAATGCTTTCGCCCCCCATTCGTACTTCATCATTCCTCTTTCGCTCGATCCGCGAGGCATTAAATAGATTCATGAACTGGCGTGAAGGAACTTCAACACATGGCGCGAAATGAACAAAAGCGATGGTATCGCATGGAATACCACCGTCTACAGGTATAGACTATTTTTCACTTGCCCGTTTTGTGATGAGCAAGGATTATTTGCAGTTTCTGCTACCACGGAAAATCCATAATACATACATAGGTATGGTTTGTCAATAATTCAAAGTGCAGTTTTTCCATTTTTTTGCTTTTCTTTTGGGGCAGGCTCGATTACCAGCAGGCTGAGAGGGCTCTCTGGCGAGCGGGCCTCTTGTGCGGTATGGCTGGATGCCTTAGTCTGGAGACATAGGGCTCTATCGCGAGATTAGCTGTGGCTACCAAGCTAAACAAGACAAATGATGAACTCCAAGTCGACTGTGAAGTGGCCGCAGAAATAATTGCTGCCTATTTCGCGCGTTGTGCAATTCGATTAGCTGCAGAAAAACGCAGGTCTTCTCCGAATGAAGAAATGATCAGTGCTCTTGAGTCGCAGCTTCGTGAGCTTCATCAAGAGAAAATGGCGCTTGGCGTAGATAACACTAAGCTGATTGAGAAGGCTCTATATATTTACTCGGATAATCTGGGACGCGCCAAAACTTCCTGCTGAAGCTTATAGATGACTGTTCAGAAGCTGCTGAATTGGCTCTCTTCGTACACGTGGAAGGAGATCCTTGCACGGAGCTTGAGAGACTGTCTAAGTTCCAAGAGTCTTGGTGGTTGGAGAACTGGGCTCGTGCTGACAATAAAGTAACCGTTGATTTGCGATTTGCGTGATTCGGTGCATACTTCTTTTGCATCGCCCAAGATGGTTTCTTAAATTTAGTTCAATCTGTAGCAGTATCGCCGAAGAACTGCTCGAAGATATTTAGTCTGCGGGCACTAGGCGGGCTATCGATATCGTGTGAGGCTACTTGAAGCGTGCTGTACTTGAAGCCTATAATTTGGCGGTGTTTGGCGCCCGGTGAAAAACAATGCAAGCAGAAGATTTTGGGATGTTCGATGCTGTCAAATTGAAGACGAGTATCTACTGCGACGATATTTATGGCGGAGAAGTCAGCTTTCGCAAGGGCAAACTCGGTTGCGTTCTTGAACTGGGAGCGGAAGCAAACACCGTCATTGTCGAATTCAAAATCGGCCGAGGCATGAAGGGCACAGACTACACTGCCGTTGAACTCGAAGCCGACTGTCTTGAGATGGTCGCGAAAATCGGACGCCGCTTTTCTGGGCCCAACCCCTATTTGGAGATCGCGCAGGCGATTCAAGCAGGCACCTTTAAGTAATGCAGTCAGAGTAGAAAGGCTGAGCAATTTATCGCTCAGCCTTTCGGCTCTAATCTTTAGTTGTATGTTGGATCTTTATGGCATCATTGCGGCTGGCTGCTGTGATTCTTCTTCGGCATCATCATCATCATCAGCTTCTTCGTCTGTGTCGTCGTCTTCTTTTTTTAGGGTGCCGAGAACATCTATCTCCGGCTCATCAAATGAGATGCTTCCGGAGCAGCGTCGCAGGTACACAGTGATCTCTAGATCGATAACCGGTTCATCTGAGTGCTCATTATCGTCGAGCCAGTAGCCGGTGTAGGTGCCAGAGACTGTCACGGTCACACCGAAGTCAGTTTCTGTGACTTGGCAATCGTCATAGCTTATCTCTTCGAACAATGCATTTAAAGGCTTAGTCAATTCTTCTAGTTCGATATCTAGCTCTGGACTAAGGTGAGCTGGTAGGTATTCCTCTATGACGTACTCTCCGACGTCGAAACAGCCCCAGACTTCGCCGGTGAACAACTCCTCGTCTTGCACGAATTGCACTAGCTCGTCAACAAGCTTTGCAGAGGGCGGAAGTTGTTCGGATAACTCTTTCAAGCATCGCCGGCGCTCGTCGACCAGAGACGAGTCAGGAACAAGCACTGCTGCCTGGTCAAGGTAATCGACGCCATTGCGTTTGTCGGCAAGCAGTGCGGCATGGCTTTTGTAGCCGAAAAAGGCAGCTACAAGCTCGCGGGCGTGCGAAGCTTTGAGCTCAGAATAACATTCGCGCAGATAGTCAGAACAGGTTTTGGAAACAATATCGGCCACGTGTAACACCTCATGTTAGCAGCTGGGCTTAAGAAGGTAGAGAGGAGCGTTTAAGCACTACCACGCCAGCGTGACTATACGAAGGTACTCGGTATGGCACGAAACGTGTCGATCAAATCGTCGTCTTTTTGGTCGCTCATAACCATGGCAATCGACTCCAGTTTCGAGTATATCATACCGCCGGATCAGTCCTGTTCGCGAGTGCTCTGCCACCATTGGTGGTTAAGGCATTTGGATTGATTGCTTGACGGGGGAGAAGCATCTACTTAGTGCTGGCGCTAGCGATCATGCCTGAAATTATGGCTATATCGCTACTGAGATAGCTCTGGCATAAGTATTACGACTAATTACCACTCTGGCGGTTTCGTCACAAACGCATTTGCCTCATTGTCGAAGATCTGATTCGGCAATTGATATTTCTCGTAGTGAGCTGGCTTAATACCTATATGAAAATGCGCAGCTTTCTCGATTTCTCTGTTGCCTCTGTGCGCTGGTGT
>JAUPUU010000550.1 GCA_030917395.1 Cyanobacteriota bacterium erpe_2018_sw_21hr_WHONDRS-SW48-000092_B_bin.40 | reverse complement strand
TGCGATTATTTGATCGAGGTCATCAGAGGTTTCAGGCACTATTGTTTTTGCTTGGCTTTTCTGCATGGGCTCTGGATCTTTACCCGTGATGACAAAAAACATAGTGGCACCGAGGGCATAAATGTCGCTTTGTGGGCAAGCTTGGCCGCGAAATTGCTCTGGTGGCAAGTAGTTTGTTTTGCCGGCAGTGTTAGTGCTGCCGTTTATTTGATTGGCTTCTAGGGCCACATCAAAGTCTATAAGTTTTATTAGACCGCTAGTGTTTACTATGAGATTTTCTGGTGTGAAGTCTCTGTGCACTATTGGTGGTGTGCCGCTGTGTAGATAATCGAGAATAGCAGCCATTTGCAGTGCCAACTCAATAGTCTGGGATTCAGTTAGTTTGCCATCACGCTCAACTTTTTCTCTCAGACTTACTCCTTCAATATACTCAAGCACAAGAAAAGCTCTTGAATCTTCAATGAAGTAATCATGCAGCTTGACGATCTGTGGGTGGTCGAGTGTTTTTAGAAGTCTGGCGTCGCGCTCAAAGCCCTCGGTTACTTTCTTTCTTGCTGCTTCTATAAATAGAGGCAAGAGAAATTCTTTTAGTATTACTTTTACCCCGGGCTCGTTGCTCCTTGAGGCTAAATAGGTAACGGCCTGCCCACCACTAGAAAACTGCTTTTCAATTACTAAGTTATGCTTGAGCTTCTCGCCGTCGGCCAGAGGAAGTAGTTGCCCTAAATTTGGTGCCGATTCAATGGCGCTGAGCCAAAGGCTTGTGTATGATTCTTCAGCTCGTGGTGCTAAGGTTTCGAGCACCGTGTTGTCAATTTCGATGTTTCTGCCGAAGTAATTGAGCATTTCAAGAAATTGCTTTCTCTTTTCGTCGCTAGTAAATGCAGCCAGGGGTATTCTGATTGAAGACTTTTCTTTAGGGGCAGATGTCTTCATTTCGATTGCTCCACCTCGCAATTTGCCAGAATTGCTCTTGGGCAGAACTATTTTGACTTCTGCCATAGAAGACCAGTCGATGCGGCGCAGTGTGGTTTGACCTAAGGGTGTTTTCCTTATTAGCACCACACCGTCTTCGCTAAAGATTGCTGAATTTGGTTTTCGCTGCTGTCGGATGAGAAGCGCAAGCAGCCCGATGACCATTACAATTAGAATGTTTGTGGCCCAGATGCTTTTTAAATACTTTGCGGCCGCGTGGGCCAATAAACTTACAGGCAGGCTGGCCACGAAAAGAATTTGCAGAGCTAGCTCTTTCATCATTTTTATGATTGAGAGTTCCGGTCCTAAATAATTTAGCAGTGCGATTGCATAGTAGGCACCAGCCACTAGCCAAACAGTGGTCCAGCAGATCAGTGCTACTTTGCCGCAAGTATTTAGGTAGGCGCCTATCTGTGAGTATCTGCCTCGCTCGTTGAAGTTGAGTTCGATAGGCGAACTGGTTGAAAGAATTGAATTTACAATTTTTGCAGGTTCTTGGTCGATCGTTGCTCTATGTAGATACAACCCTGGTTCTTGCCAATTAACCAGGCGGTCTCTCACAGCGTTTTTAATTTTTGCACTTCTTGTTTTAGTAGCGAGCTGAGTCCAGAGAGCTGCTGCTGATTCTCTGCTCAGGCCAGATATCGCAACTTTCTTAACTTTAGTGCCTAGCAATTTATCTTCAAGTATTAAGAACCTGCCCGTTCTCTCAATGTCAATGCACTCGATGTTTTCGTACAGACATGTCTGGCCAAATGGTCCCGGTAAAATAAGGCGATCGGCCTTGAACACAAGGCGATTGCGGTATAAGAACAAAATTTTGTAAAAGGCAAAAAGGCCAAGAAAACAGAGCCAAGGAATCTTGAAAAAAGAGATGAACCAAATTGGCAGGCAGATAAGAAGACCGACCAGGAAATTTCTTTCATCAGGGCCATTTAGTTCAATCTTCTTGCTTTCAATTTTTCTGACCGTGGCTGATAACCTTTGCTGCTATGCCACTTTAATTCCCCAGGGTGCACTTGCCTTAACTCGTTTTTTTCGACCTGATCTATTATTGTTAGCCAAGATCGCCCACCGCCAAGGATTCAAAGCAATGTATACGCCGACCTCATTCAAAGAAGAGAGGCTAGAAGTTCTACATAGATTGATGCGGTCAAACCCGCTTGGATTGCTGGTTTCTAATGGTGAAAACGGACCACTAGCTACAGCCTTGCCATTCCATTTGATAGTTGATGGCTCTTCGTTTGGCACCCTTCAGTGTCATCTCGCCCGAGCTAATCCACATTGGCAAGCTTTAGATAAACAAAACGTTTTGATTGTCTTTCAAGGTCCAGACGAGTATATATCGCCAAAATGGTATCCCTCCAAAGAAGAAGACGGCAAAGTAGTTCCAACTTGGAACTATGCAATGGTGCAGGCGCGAGGCCTAGCCCAAGTTATAGATGATGCGACCTGGCTAAAGCGTCAAATTACCAGTCTGACCAATCAACAGGAAGCCACCGCTGTTAATCCGTGGAAAGTAAGTGATGCGCCGGGAGATTATATCGATGCCCAACTTAAAGGAATTATCGGTCTGGAAATAAAGATCACGGCATTGGAGGGCAAATGGAAAGTCAGTCAAAACCGCAGCTTAAAAGACCGCAGTGGTGTTGCTGAAAATCTCTCAGCCCAGGGCAAAGATGAAATGGCTCAATTAGTGCGGGATTACGGTGGTCTCGATAGTGCAAACAGTTGAATCCCGAATCCGCAGTTAAATATTCGAGTGCTGACTTAAGGCAGTCTAAAAAGCGCTTTGGCATTAGCATTTACCAGAGCAGCCGTGTCATCTAAACTGCTGCCACGCAATGTCGCTAATTTATCAGCTGTCCACCAGACGAAGGCTGGTTCGTTGCGCTCGCCGCGTACTTTTTGTGGTGACAAGAATGGGCAATCGGTTTCTACTAGCATGCGATCTTGCGGCACCAGGGCGGCTGCTTCTTGAATATTAGTAGCTTTGGTGTAGGTGAGAATGCCAGAGAAAGAGACATAAAAATCGAGTTTAGCAATAGCTTCTAGATGTTCTGGGCCACCGGTGAAGCAGTGAAAAACCCCACGCACCTTGCCTTCAGCTTCACCTAAAAGAGCAAATGTGTCTTCCCAGGCGTCGCGGCAGTGCACTATCACTGGTTTGTCTAAGGCAACAGCTATGGCAATTTGTTCGCGAAAGGCCTTGAGCTGTTCGTCTCGACTACTATTGTTGTAGTAAAAGTCTAAACCGCACTCACCCACCGCCACCATCTTCTTATGCTTAAGAGCGGCCAAAACTTTTTCTTTGTGGTCGTCACACCAATGTTTGGCTTCATGGGGATGCTGGCCGGCAGCTCCATAGACATTGGGCCGACGTTCGATTAACTCTAACAGTTCATCAATGCCTTCTACTGCCACGGCCGGATTGATTAGTGTGTGCACTCCGCAGGCCAAGGCTCGATCTAGGGTTTGCTCACGCTCACCTTGAAAGTATTCGTTGACCACATGGGCGTGGCTATCGATTATGCCGACCGGCGATTGGGGCGCAATTGGTCGTTCTTTGGTTTTCTTGGCGGTTGACATCGTTCCTACGTGCAATAAGTTGGGGGGCCTAATATAATTGTGGTAATTGCGAATTGCCTTTTTGGGGATAAGTAGTACAGTAGCCTTAGAGAGCTATTGACAAGCATTAACCTTTTGAGTTAGCCATGATTTTTAAACAACTTACTAAATTCAAGCAAATTACTAAGCTATTTTCACTGACAGCTGCTCTTGCGCTGACTAGTACCAGCTTTATGCCATATGCTGCAGCCGATGTGCTCAAAGGTGGCGTGCTACAAGAAGACCAGTACAAAAATAGCACCCCTGGCTTAAATCGCAATGACATTCAGGGTGACCCCTTTAGAGAGGGTGCTAGTAGCAATAACGGGCCTGTGGATCAAATGTTAGAGCTACCACCAGGAGGAATGGATATTGGCGGCTTGCGCGCGCCGGCTCCACAGAAGAAACCGATGAGTGGCAATGCTCAAGACTCTGGCGGAGATTTCAATGGCCAAAAAATGATGCCGGTGCAGGAAGATCCTCCCTACACGCCTCCTCCCCAGCAGCGGCCGCCGAATTTACAGGGTGGAGCCCAAGGTGGACGAAGCAATGACCCTGATGGTGGCTCAGCTGAGATGCAGTTGCTCTGGGATGCCTGGCACAAACGGGTAGCCGAGTCGATCTTCACTAGATTCAATAGCTTGGCTCAAATGGCTTTTAAGCACAGCCCTCCCCTGGCTTGCCAGGTGAGCTATATGGTGGCTCGCGACGGCCGAGTTGGCAATGTGCAGGTCTTGCAGAAAAGCAGTAACCCCATCTTCAATACCATGCTGCTTGGGGTAATTAACTCAATGAATGGCAATCCGGTGTTGGAATATCCACCCAACTCGCGCCGTCAATTTGTAGAGAAGACCGGTACCTTTACCTGGAACTATGGTCAGCAAGGTTTCAAATACACCACTGGTGACCAAGAGCGCATTCAGCAACAGCGCAATCAGCCGGGCAATAATATGCAGAATAACAATATGCAGCAAATGCAGAACAATAGTATGCAGCAGATGCGTCAACCTAATCAGATGATGCAGAATAACAATATGCAGCAGATGCAAAATAACAATATGCAGCAGATGAGGCAGCCCAATCAAATGCAGCAGCCTATGCAGATGATGCAACAGATGCAGCAAATGTTCAGATAGGGCGCCAAACAAGATATAGTTATTCTTGATGGAAGTTCTCAAGCCCTTAATTGAAAAATTAGTTGCGATTGTCGGTGCCGACTATGTTCTCACCGATAAGACTGATATTGGTCTATATGATTCGGATGCTGAAACCCTAGATAAAGCCGCACCCGATATCGTCGTCTTGCCAGCTAGCACAGAGCAAGTGGCGGCGGTAGTCAAACTGGCAGCCGCGCAAAAAATTCCAATCTCTCCTCGTGGGGCTGGCACTGGTTTGTCTGGGGGCAGCACCTGTGTTCGTGGCGGCATCAGCCTGGTGCTAACGCGCATGAACCGGGTCTTGCATGTAGATCCCCTTGAGCGCTTGGCTCTGGTTGAAGCCGGTGCCTCCAATGTCTCAGTTTCGCAAGCAGCCGCTAAGCATAATTTGTATTTCGCCCCAGATCCCTCCAGTCAGGTGGCCTCGACCATTGGTGGAAACATAGCTGAGAACGCTGGCGGCCCCCACACACTCAAATATGGCATGACTACTCATCATGTGGCCGGTTTGAAGGTTGTGCTGGCCGACGGTAGTATTGTCACCCTCGGTGGTGCTGCTCGTACCAGCAACGAAATTGATCTTTCTGGCTTTTTCATTGGTTCAGAAG
Source organism: Cyanobacteriota bacterium erpe_2018_sw_21hr_WHONDRS-SW48-000092_B_bin.40 (assembly GCA_030917395.1). Lineage (GTDB taxonomy): Bacteria > Cyanobacteriota > Vampirovibrionia > Obscuribacterales > Obscuribacteraceae. Next base: position 13,567 of record JAUPUU010000550.1, on the reverse strand, counting down.
GCACTCTTGGCATTGCCTGCGAAGCTCTAGTGAAACTGATACCGCGACCAGAAAAAGTAGAGACCTTACTGGCCTATTTTCAAACTGTTGGTCAAGCTGGTCAAGCAGTATCAGATGTGGTGGCGGCCGGGGTTATTCCTGCGGCTATGGAAATGGTTGATCAGCTCACCATAAATGCAGTAGAAGATTATTTGGGTATGGGCTTAAACCGCGCTGCCGCGGCCCTTCTTATTATTGAATTAGATGGGCCTGGTGCTGCTATTTCGGCTCAGCGCAAAGTTGTCGAAAGTTGTCTGCAGGCTAATGGCGTTATTTCTCTGCGCTGGGCTATTGATGCTAAAGAACGTGCCACTATATGGAACGCGCGCAAGACTGCTTTTGGTGCACTTGGTCGCATAGCTCCCCATGGTTATGTCTTAGATGGTGTCATCCCGCGCTCGAAGTTGGCTGAAGTAATTGCTGGCATTGAAAAAATTGCTCAAAGGTTAAACCTGACCATTGCCAATGTCTATCATGCTGGCGATGGAAACCTTCACCCTTGCATGCTTTATCATCGCGAAAACGAGGATGAAGTGAGGCGGGTGATGCTGGCCGGCAAGGAAATATTGGAACTTTGCGTCGAAATGGGTGGCACATTGTCAGGGGAACATGGCATCGGTATTGAGAAGATGATGGAAATGCCTCTTGTCTTTAATGCTCTTGATTTGGCTATGATGGGCAGATTAAAAGAGGCCTTCGATCCCGATGGCATTCTCAATCCTGGCAAGGTTATTCCCAATCTCAAAACCTGTGGTGAGTCAGGCGCACGGCCGCTCTTGCGCCATAAAATTATGGCCGGCTGCTAGATTATCCGTCGTCGCCTCAGCCGTCAGTGCAAGGTTGATGAAGGCTCGAAAGTGAACAATTAAATTAGGTCTAATAGAACCTACTGTACATTCAGGCGAGTATAAGTCTAGTCTGATGCAATTTAGGATAGCCCCGAATTCGACTTGTACCTTTTAACTTGTACCTATTAACTTGTACTTTGCGCCATCGCGCCACTTAATATGTGTGTATGAACAAAATCGAGAACCCGAGCGAGAACATCGAAAAGCCCGCTGGTAGTGGCACAAGCCGATCTTTGCTGCCTTATTTTGGCAAAGACTTTCTCGCCTCTGTTGTTGTGTTCATTGTCGCCTTGCCTCTGTGTATGGGTATTGCCATCGCCTCAGGGGTTGACCCAGCCAAAGGTATCCTCACTGGTGTAGTCGGGGGTCTTGTGGTGTCGGCTCTTGGCGGCAGTCAACTTCAGGTAAGTGGGCCTGCTGCTGGTCTAGCTGTGCTCATGCTTGAGCTCATCCGTGAGCATGGCATTGAGAAAATGGGTGTGATCATTCTGCTGGCCGGTTTGATTCAGATATTGGCTGGTCTATGTCGCTTTGCTCCGTGGTTCAGAGCCGTTCCACCGGCGGTTATTCATGGCATGTTGTCTGGCATTGGTCTGCTCATATTAGCCGCTCAGTTTCATGTCATGGTTGACGATACGCCAAAGGGAAGCGGTATCAATAATCTCCTATCAATTCCTACGGCGATATATAAAGGTCTCAACTGGGCTGGTGCCCAAGATGGTGATTCTAGTCACCACATAGCTGCCGCTATCGGTGTTTTGACCATTTTGATATTAGCTCTCTGGCAGCGCTTTGCCGTTGGTCGGATGAAGGTCTTGCCTGGCTCTCTGGTGGCAGTTGTAGTGGCAACTTGTGTCGCTTATTTCTTACATTTGACTGTGCACTATGTCACTATTCCAAGCAACATCTTTGCTGCTATTGACCTCCCCAAGCCAGCAGTTTTAGTTTCGATCTTTAACTGGGAAATCTTCTTTGATGCCTTAGCTATTGCTTTCATTGCTGCTGCTGAGACACTTTTGACTTGCAGTGCCCTCGACAAGATGCACACAGGGCAACGCACCAACTATGATCGCGAATTGATTGGCCAGGGTATCGGCAATACGATCTGTGGCTTGATTGGTGGCTTGCCTCTCACCGGAGTGATGGTGCGCAGCGGCGTCAACGTCAATGCTGGTGCCCGTACTAGAGCCTCAGGTTTTATGCATGGTCTGTGGATTCTCATATTCGTCGCTCTATTCCCTAAAGTATTAGAGCTGATTCCAACTTCGGCTTTGGCTGCCCTGCTGGTTTTCACTGGCTATAAGATGATTAACTGGAAAATCTTCAAGGAGATCAAGCAGTATGGTCGCTCAGAGGCAGCAATCTATGTCACTACAATTATTTTGATTGTCTGCGTTGACTTGCTTACGGGAGTGATCGCCGGCGTTCTTCTCTCAATTGGTAAGTTGCTTTACATCTTCTCTCGCCTTGATATCAAGATTACTGAGCATGAGGGTCGCAATCGCACCGATGTTTCTCTTAAAGGTGCCGCTACCTTCTTAAGTCTGCCCCGCCTGGCTGAAGCAATCGAGTCGGTCAAGCCAACCACTGAGCTTCATGTTCACTTAGAAGATGTTGAGTATATCGATCATGCCTGTCTCGATACCATGATGGGTTGGGACAAACAGCACCGCGCCCAAGGGGGAACTCTGGTGATGGACTGGGGTACTCTTGGAACTGTCTTCCGCGAAAGACGCGGCGGCAACAGAGAACTAGCCACTCTTGAGTTCAGACCAGTGCACGCTGATGAAGTAGCTTCTGAGCAAAAGTGAGTGCTCATGAGCGGGGCGCATATCTTAAGACCCTTGTTACTAGGCCTTTGATATACATTAAATGTGAGTGAAATTAGGCTGATAAACGGGTATGATCCGGGTGTATCGCCTGTATTTATAGGAAAGGTTTCCCATTTTATCCCCTGTCTGAGGTTTACTGATTGCACGGCAAAGTCGACTTAGGTAAGGCGAAAGGCCTGAAACAGTCTGAGATTAAGAAGCTCAATCGCTTGTTGCAACAGCGTATTCCTAAAGACAAGATTCTCACCATAGAGCTAGCTGATTCTGTGGCCGAACTGTCACATGAGACTGGTTATCCCTTGTCGCTCGTGGTCAATCGGCGCGGACAAGTAGTGAACGTCACAGTTGGTCAGCCATTTGAAGTTAACATGCCGGAGTTGCGCGGGGTGCGGGTTGGCCCTGGTCGTCTCTGTGGTCATCGCATTATTCATACTCGTCTTGATGACCGCAAACAGTCTGGAGATGACAAAAAACAGGGTGGAGAACAGAAGCCATCTGATGGCAGTGAATTTGTCTCAAAAGAAAATCTTCAGTGTCTGGCCCGCAATCGCCTAGATTTGTTGGCCCAGGTCGGTGTTAACCCAGCTGGTACATTCAGTCGAAGCAAGGGTGAACAGTCGAAAATTGCCGACGTGGTTCACATTGCCCACCTCTTGCCAGGGCGCGATGCTGAGGGCAAACTGTGGAAAGTCATGCCCGGTTCAACAGCCAGACGGGCCCAAGACGATAACTTCGAAGAGCTAATTAGTGCTTTAGAACAAGAATTTCGCACTCAAGCCCCTGGTTTAGCCGTGGCTGAGGGCGAAGAGCGGGCCTATTTAATTGGTTTGGTCAGCGATGGCACCGATGCCTGGCAGGTTGAAGATGACCTCGACGAATTGGCCAGACTGGCTCGAACTGCTGGTGCTACTGTTTGCGGCCGGTTGATGCAGACCAGGCAGCAGCCAGACCCTAAATATTTCTTTGGCTCAGGCAAAATGCAAGAAGTAGCTTTGCACATGCAAGAGTTAGGCTCAACATTGCTAGTGGTCGACCAAGAGTTGACGCCTAGTCAAAAGCGCAACATCGAAGAAGTTGTTGGCGTAAAGGTGATTGACCGCACTGAACTGATTCTCGATATCTTTGCCCAAAGGGCACAGACAAAAGAGGGTAAGCTGCAAGTTGAACTTGCCCAGATGAAATACCTGTTGCCACGGCTAATTGGTAAGGGCGACAATCTCTCTCGTTTAGGCGGCGGAATAGGCACAAGAGGCCCCGGTGAAACTAAGTTAGAAATCGATCGCCGTCGCATTCGCGAAAAAATAACTTTGCTTGAGGCTGATGCGGAGCGCATTGGCAATTATCGCGACGTGCAGCGCAAGCGCCGCATAAACGAACATTTACCTGTGGTGGCGCTAACTGGTTATACAAACTCGGGCAAATCTACTTTGCTCAATGCCCTGACCAAGTCAGATGTCTTCACCCAAGACAAGCTCTTCGCCACGCTTGACCCGACCACCAGGCGCACAACTTTGCCAGATCATAGCCCCATACTTATTTCTGATACTGTAGGCTTTATCAAAAAATTGCCGACATCGCTGGTTACTGCCTTTAGAGCAACCTTAGAAGAAGTGGCCGTGGCAGATGTTCTGGTGCATGTGGTGGATGCTTCTCACCCTAATGTGCTTGAGCATATTAGTGCAGTGCACGATGTGTTAAGTGATCTAGGCGCTGTTGATAAGCCAATGATCACCGTTTTGAATAAAGCGGATATAGTGCGTAAAGAGGACCTTGCTTGGCTCATCGCTCAAGTGCCAAATCCGGTTATTGCTTCGGCAAAAATACGCTTTGGTCTGGGCAGTATTCTCAGCAAAATTCAAGAAGTGATTTCAGAAGTGTGTCCTGAACGAAAGAAATACAGCGCCTAGAAAGTGCTGCCAATTTGGCGAAAAGGTGGTACCTGAACATGGCCTCTAGCGATAGCAATACCAATAATAGTAGTAATTGTAATTCGTTAGAAGCGAATGAACACTTGCGCAAGGCTTACCTGATGCGCGAGGTGGCAGACACCGACGGTGCACTGGCTCAACTCGATAAAGCTCAAGCTGGAGTCGATGCCAATAGCGAAGCTAGCCTGGTACTACTGGCGGTGAAGGCAGCTAAGGCTGTCAGTCAAGGCGATAGTGAGGCCCTGCGACAGTCTGTTGATGCTCTCGATCAAAGAAGTCGAGAAATAAAAGCAAAAGCATCTATTCCTACCATGTTGGTTTTTCGCGCCATGTGCGAACTCGGTCGTGCTCGGCTAGTCGCTGGTGACACCGAGCTAGCCGGTCAAGCATTTCGTATTGCCTTGGGTCTAGCCCAAGATGAGTATGGCAAGAACAGCCTTGAGATGATTTATCCATCGCTCTGTCTAGCTATTTATCATGCTAGTCAAGGTAGCAATCTTTTGGCTCTGGCTCTGGCGCGTGATGCAGTCAAGCTACTGCGCGATCGGGCCAAGCAGGTCAATGATCCATCACTACTATTAGCTGGCTTGATTGTTATTAGTAGCTGCTCGTTTAAAGAACGTCGCTTCCAGCAAGCTCTCGCTGCAGCTGATGAATTGCTTGATTTGGGCGCTAAACATTCTCTGTCGTTAGCTATCTGTGAACGACTACAAGAAGCCGCTGTGGTTAAAATGATGTCTTTGGCTCAGCTTGATCGCTTGCAAGAGGCCAAAGATCAAGGCGAGATCTTGATTGAAGCAATGGAGACCCAGGGCAAATATTCAGAGCGGCTGCTCGAACCACTTTGTCAGCTTGCCACGGTCTATGAGCGTATTGGTTCGCGTGATAAAGCTTCGCGTTGTCTTGACCAGGCTTTGGTTGTTGTTAGTCATATTGTTGAAGAAACACCTTTTGCTACCAGCTCTGGCTCTGCTGAGGCTGGTGCTGCTAGTACTGATAAGGCGGCTGCGATGCCTTTCAAAGAGTATCAAGTGCTCAATCGGCTCTCTGAGACCTATTTCCTTCAAGGCAAATTTGTCGATGCTCTCAAGCTTTATCCTTCTTCAATGCGGGCGCGTTACACAACTTATGTGGCCTCGTCGACTAATATCATCGACATGCTGAGCAAACACCTGGCCGATTTTACAGAAGAGCATCAGCGTAAGCAGAAGTCGTGATAGTCGCCAATTTTCTGTTGTTTTTTTCGCTCGTTCGCCAAGTCAATGCAATGCTATAGAAGATTGGCCATAAACTTTGTTTGTAGCTGATCAAACTTTGATTGGTCCTTGTCAGCTTCAACCGCATGGCCGGCGAGACGATGCGCTTCTGCCCGTAGCAGATATGAAAATCTAAAATGTGGATCTGCTTCCAGCCCAGTGTTCAGATCTGAGATGGCCTGCTCGACTTGACCTTGCTTGAGATGCACATTGGCCAGCGCGTACCAGGCCAGCGCTTCCAAATCGTGCAATTCGGTGGCTTTGATTGCGTCGTCCAGTGCTTCATCAACGCGCCCCAGCCCTGCCAGTGCCAGGCTGTTGAGGGCGTGTACATAGGCAGATTTAGGTGAAGCAGTTATTGCTATCTGGGTACATTCAAGCATATCCGCAAATTCACCGCGGCGGAAGCGAACGTAGGCTTCTGCTTTTCGAGACGACTCCTTCTTTCCGAGAACCTCGTTTCTCTTGCAGGCAACGAGAGCTTGATTAAGTAAGCCAGCATCCGCTAGAACAAGTGCTTTTCTTTTATAGCCGTCTGTTCTTTCCGGTCGCATTGCAATCGATTGTGAGATTGATTGGAGCGCCAATGCCCCTTCGTTCAGGCGGTTATATGCCGATGCTTGGAGTTCCAAAAACCAATATGCTGCTGGATGATCCTCCGGTACCTGGGAGCAAATGGTCACTACCTCGCTAAACTGATTTTGGCTAAACTTAAAATAGGCTAGAGTGACTGCATCGTCAGAACCGGCTTTAGGATGTTTGGGCAGCTTGCTTACAATGCTTTCGGCTGCTTGAAAGTTAGCTGCCCTTATGTGCACGATGGCACTGAGTTTGCGTATTTCAGGCCCCACTTTGCTTTTGGGATCGATGCGCGCGCAATCCTCAAAGCAACCCTGCTGATCACCTAAATAGTTCCGTATAAATGCACGCGCTGCCAGAGCGTTCGGGTTACATGGTGCCAGTTCCAGAGCCCGCTCGATATTTATAGCCGCTCCTTCGTAATCATCAAGCCACATTGCCACGACTGCGCTGCTGTACCACGCTCGCCACATTCCTGGAGCAATTCTAGCGGCCCAGTCCGAATAAGTTTTGGCTTCCTGATAGCGCTTCATTGCCATTAGGGAGTTATATTGGTCAATCAGAATTCTGCAATTTCCGGGCATGAGATCAAGTGAATGCTTGCAGATAATCTCCACCAAATCATCCTCTTTCAGTGTACTGAAATGCCTGGCAATCAGGAGAAGGAGTTCAGGATAAAGGCAGAGGAGCGTTAAGGAAATTACAAATAATGTTGGTAATACCCGCGCTGGTAGATCTTTGGTTTGTTCAAGAAAATATGAAATGATGGGGCCAGTAGTGAAAGCTAGTGCGAAACGCGCCCACATTGGCCAGTTGAGAAAGCTTTTTATCACGCACTTCTCCCTGCCCTAGCTTCAAAGATAATTGATTACATCAAAGTACCTAACAGCAAGTTACTAGAGCACTAGAATCTAAGTGAGTTAATGCCTTTGTAGAGCATTTGATTGACGCTGCGGTTCACTGCGCGATTGACTGTGCGGTTTACTGTTCTGCTTACCTGCTTGACGATTACAGGCGTATGCATGGGCTGACTAGGCCGCTTTTGTACCTGTTGCTGTGGCACGAACACTGCTCCGCTGCCACCGGTCATGGTGCCGCCTCCGCCTGTGCTGGCTCCCATATTTGGGTTGAACGTATTGCCTTTACTTGGCATGACATTTTGCATGAAATTCATAATGCCAGGAAGTACACCCGCAGCAGCACTCTGATTGAACGCTGGCATACCCATGCCCGCTCCAGTGCCACCATTCATACCATTATTCATGCCACCGACTAGGCCGCCGCCCATGCCACCATTATTCATATTGCCCATGCCTGAGCCGGTTGCATTGATCTGTGCGCCGCCTTGCAATTGTTCTTGTTCTAATACTGCACCAAACGATGGTGCCGAACCACCCGATGAGCCAGTGCCGAAGTTGCCTCCAGTACTCTGTGACTGTTGAAACGAACTTTGTGGGAAAGGTGGGCTGCTTTGGCTATTGTTATTGTTATTGTTGCTAAAACTAGTGTTGTCGCTAGCTCCCGGTGTTGTCCACTGCGACTGTCCTATGCCGCTGCCGCTTTGCTGGATGGGTGGAAAGCCCGGAGTTTGGTTTGGCTGACTTGATTGCATAGACTGACTCGGCTGCATAGATTGATTAGAGAACGCGCCGGTTGGACGGGATTGCTGCTGTTGCCCGCCACCGCTATTGCCGCCAGGTGTCACCCATTCCGATTGACCGATGCCGCCGCTAGAAGCTCTTGGCTGTGACTGAGGTTGGCTCTGGAAGCTGCTTTGTGAATTTGATTGCCCGGGGTTGTTCCACTCCGATTGGCCAATTTGACTAGTGCCACCACCCTGGCTAAAGTTTTGCCCAGAGCTTTGTCCAGATCCTTGACCCTGATTCTGGTAAGTATTAGTGACCCACCCCTGGCCGCTGTCTTGATTGTTTTGATTGGAAGACTGCGTCGATTCATCATTGAAGCCGTCATTAGTTGGAGCTACCCAGTCAGAAGAGCCAAGTTGGCCGCCGCTGGAGCCTGTGGCGCCGCCCATCTGTTGCCAGTCAGATTGGCCCATCTGCTGCATTTGTTGACCAGACTGCTGATACTGTTGTTGATTTGTTGGCTGGAACTGTCCTGAGGACTGATTCCCACCGGTGCGCGAAAGCGTTGGTTGGCTTTGTACATTTGGTTTTAAGGGGGCTGGCTTTGCCGCTGTTTTCTTAGCGGCTTGACTAGCTACTGGCTTTTTCACAGCCGTTTTATTGTTGAGAAAAGCGCCCGGTGGTTGGCTGGCCCAAGTCTGATTGTCATTGAAAGGGTCTTGGCACTGACCAGGAGTACAGCCAATGGTGCAATTAAGTGCGGCACACAATATTAGTGTTGTGCTTGTTAGTGCCGCTTTCATGGCTGAGCCATTCATCTCAATACTCCTATTTTTGTTCTTTGGTCTTTGCACAGCTAGTGGCTCATCATATTCTTCATCAGTGAACCGAACATGCCACCACTGTTGTTGTATCCATAAGGGGAACCGTATCCGCCCATTCCGCCCATACTTCCCAGGCCGCCCATACCACCCATCATTGGGTTGTAGCCGCCGCCGCCTAGCATGCGACCAATGGTGCTGCCGAATCCACTGCCACCACCCATCATTGGATTATAACCATATCCAGAACCATACATGCTATTGGCGGAGCGTGCCGTCATCACAGCTCCAAGGGTTTTGACTAAAGCTGAGCCGACAGCAGCCGCTGCGCTTGGTTGAGCAGGAGCTTCAGTCTGCGCTGCTTGCCCTGCCGCAGTGCCGTTCTGTGGTTTCTCCGAGAAGTCAGTGGGCCAGTTATTATCATTAGGAATTGGAGTCTGGCTTAACTCTTGTTCCAGCTGATTCTCTTGTACCGCTCCTTGCACTGGAGCTGGGCTAGCGTTCATGCCCTGCGGCTGCTGGAAGCTCTGCTGCATCGGTGGCTGATAACCCTGCTGGGGCTGCTGGAAATTTTGCTGAGGTTGCTGAAAAGTTTGCTGTGGTTGTTGGTAACTTTGCTGCATTTGTGGCTGATAGCCAGTGGGCTGTTGGAAATTTGGCGCCTGTTGTAGCTGCTGAGCCGGCTGGAACTGCTGGCCATTCTGCATCTGTTGACCAGTCTGCATCTGTTGCGGTGGCTGATATTGTTGGTTTGGCTGGAAGCCCTGACTTTGCTGGAAAGTTTGGTTTGGTTGAAAGCCTTGATTTGGTGAAAAGCCTTGATTAGATTGAAACTGTTGAGTCGGCGGATACTGTTGGTTGCCTTGCAATTGTTGAGGCTGAAATTGTTGATTTGGCTGATACTGCTGGTTGCCTTGCAATTGTTGAGGCTGAAATTGCTGATTTGGCTGAAACTGCTGGTTGCTTTGTAATTGTTGCGGTTGAATCTGCGGTGCCTGCTGATACTGACTTTGACTCAGGCCCTGACCCTGCGCCTGACCTAAACCTTGATTGCTATTTTGGCTGGAGACACTGCTATTGGTGCTCTGTACGAAACTTCCCGGCGGCGCACTGAGTGGATTGTCTGCATAGGCAACTGCTGCATTGGTGAGAATATGCAGCGAAGCGCCCGTCATTGAGACGAGCGCCAGGCAAGTTAGTCGTTTGAGGTTTAGCATGAAGGCCTCATTAAGCGCCTCTTTCTATTATTATCTGCTGATAGACAAATTGCTTGTACGTACTGGCTTCAAGCTGGCAATTTTTTCTTTCAAGCAAGAGAGGGCAACTTTCATTTGTTTTTCTTTGTCAGTTTCAGTGATGTCTGGAATGACGCCGATTTTGTGAATGTCAGATCCTGCAGCGGTGAGGTAGCGGCTTACAGTGATGTGGATTGCAGCTCCTCCTGGAAGTCTGTTGATTTCTTGAACTAGGCCTTTGCCGTAGGTTTTGTTACCGACCACAACAGCGCGACCATTGTCTTTGAGAGCACTAGCGAGAATTTCTGAGGCGCTGGCTGACTCTTCATCAACCAGTAGAACGATTGGTTGGTGAGTAGCAGGTTCGCCGGAGGCGATATCAGTGTGACGACCGTGACGGCTAACAGTGCTTACGATTGCGCCGCCTTCAAGTAGCATGTCCGAGATTTCGAGAGCATTGGAGAGCAGTCCGCCTGGGTTGTCGCGGAGGTCGATGATCAAGCCATCAGCGTGGGAAAGTTTGCTCAAGGCTGCTTTGAATTCACGGGAAGCATCATTGGAGATAAAGGTGGAGAGATTGATTAGGCCGATATTGCTTTCTTTGAGCAACTTGGCGCTAACAGCGTGGATAACAATTTCTTGACGAGTGATATTAACTGCGTGTACTGGACCATTGCCTTCTGACTTGAGGCTCAACTGTACGGCACAACCAGCCTTACCGCGGATTTTATCGGCGGCTTGTTCAGGGGTCATACCGATAGCCGATACTCCGTCAATGCCGACGATCTCGTCTCTGGTTTTAACACCAGCATTTTCAGCTGGGCCGCCTTCGATGGTGCGGGTGACGATTAGTTTTTGCAGGTCTTTGCTCTGTTGCAAGTTGATGCCGATGCCAACGATGCGAGCGTCGATAGCGTCATTTTCATCTTGGAAGGCACGGGGATCAAGGTAACGGGTGTAAGGATCGTTCAGTGACTCAAGCATGATCTTTATGTATTTCTGAGCATCAGCTGGAGTCTTGATTTGGTTGTCGAACTTGTGTTCGAACTCATTCCAGTTTTTGCCGTTGAAATTGCCATCGTAGTAGTTGTCGTGCACTAACTGCCAAGCGCGGTGGTAAGTGTCAGCTGGAGCGACACGATGACCGGAGGCTGGCTGCTGGTAGACCGTTGTGAAGGTCAAACAAGCAAGCACGACAAAAGTAGCTATGCGCTTCAACTGGCTCATAGAGAACACCTGAGTTATAAGGTAAAACCGAACCGTTCTACGCTTTGCTTTTGGAGCAGCGTCACTATGTTCGTATTTCTTTTATGCCCACCAACTCAAGTTTTCATCGCCTGAAGATTAAACGTTTCCGCTTGGCAACTCACTTTTTTGCTTTTGTGCTAAATCCATATTCTGCCCAGCGGCTACTGACCTGGGTTTTCACTGGTTCAGACATAATTATCGGTGTTGGCCATTCCCGCTCAAAACCTTCCGATTTCCATTTGCGGGTAGCGTCGATTCCAACCTTAGAGCCGTAACCCATAAGCGGTGAGGCATGGTCGAGAATATCCACAGGGCCATCGACAAACATCATGTCGCGTTTGGGATCTGTATTGCCAAAGACGTGGAGAGCTACTTCTGATAAGTCGTGGACATTGATGTCTTTGTCGACGATGATGGCGAACTTAGTGAACATCATCTGGCCTAAACCCCAAATCGCACTCATTACTTTGCGGGCGTGACCAGGGAAGCGCTTGTCAATTGCTACGATCACACAGTTATGGAAGACACCTTCCCAGGGCAGATTCATATCGGTAATTTCCGGCACGAGCATCTGTACCATGGGCATGAAGATGCGCTCTGTGGCCTTGCCTAAGAAGCAATCTTCTTGCGGTGGTTTGCCCACAATGGTGGTTTGATAAATTGGATTCTTTCTATGGGTGACGGCTGTGACGTGGAAGACTGGAAAGAGCCCAGCTAAGCTATAAAAACCAGTGTGGTCGCCGAATGGGCCTTCGCGCCTTAGCTCTTTTTGGTCGACATAGCCTTCAATAACAATTTCAGCGGTGGCTGGAACTTCAAGGTCGATGGTTTTGCATTTAACTAGACGTACAGGGCTTTGACGCAAGAATCCAGCAAAAATCATTTCATCGATTTCGGGCGGCAATGGTGCCGTGGCCGCGTATGTAATGGAAGGGTCAGCGCCCAGTACCACAGCCACTTCTAGGCGGTTACCGGGCTTCTCGTATTCTTCTTTGTCGAAGAATGTTCCATAGTTCGGCGGCTCGGTGGGCTGATTGGCCGGTGAATCGGGATGATTTGGATCGGCTGCACTCATCGAGTCACGGCGAGAATTTTCGAAATTCTTGGCGCCATCATGATGCTTATGCCAGTGCATGCCGGTGGTGTTGTTATCGAACTTTTGCACCCGGTACATACCGACGTTGCGGTTGCCATTGTGTGGGTCTTTAGTGATTACAGCGCCCATGGTAATGAAAGGGCCACCGTCTTCGGGCCAGCAGGTGATGATTGGCAGCTTGTCCAGCATCGGGTCAGCCGGGTTGGTAATTACCACTTCCTGGCAGGGGGCCGGGCCAGAGACGATTTTGGGCGGGAACTTACCGACTTCCATAATGGTTGGCAAGAACGCCAGTTTGGCCATAAAGCTTTCGGGTACTTTGGGCTTGATAAAGACTCTAATGCGGTCGGCAATGGTGTTGAGGTCTTCTACCTCAAGAGATAGGCACATGCGCTTCATTGAGCCCTGGGCATTGATTAGAACCGGCATGTCGTAGCCGATAACATTTTCAAATAGAAGGGCTTTGTTTTCAGAGCCAGGCAGCTTGCTGACCCGGTCGGTAATTTCAGCCAGTTCTAAATCTGCTGAGACCGGCGCTGTGATGCGCATCAGCTCTCCTGCTTTGTCTAGAGCTTCGATGAATTCACGCAAGTCGTTATAAGCCATATGGGTGCCTTTTGCAGTAACGGATTTAATTCTAGTGGGTGGAAGCAATATCACCCCAGGTTTTTCCTATATATGAATTGATTCTCTGGGCACCGTTTTCAAGTGAATGCTAAGCTAAAGCTATCTATTATTAGATTGAGGGGCTTTATGAAACGCATGAATCGTGTCTTTGCCTGCTTCTGGTGCCTGCTCGCCGCTTCCTGGCTAGGCTTTCAATGTTTGACTACTGGCATGCTCAATGTGCCAGGGGCCTAGGGCTATTCCAGTGCTGTGCATAACTCTATATACAAACGAATATGCCGATGGTGAGGCTCTGGTTCACGCGCTTGGCTATTAGATTAGATATCGATAGTGAGACTAAGAGTAGACTTCCGAATTGTCAGCAGATATAGCAACTATCTTCATCGGGGGACTTCCAATAGATTTCTGCTCGGATATACTAATTACATAAGCGGTGAGCACCCACCAATAAATAAGTTGGGTACTTTGAGCC
>JAUPUU010000549.1 GCA_030917395.1 Cyanobacteriota bacterium erpe_2018_sw_21hr_WHONDRS-SW48-000092_B_bin.40 | reverse complement strand
CACGACCAGTGGTTTTTTTGAGCAAAGCGAGATACTCAGCTTCATTCTTTTGAATATCAAGGGCGGGAGTATAGTGTTTTCGTCTAATCCAAAGTGCTGTCCTGGCTGTCTCAGCAGCTTTAACGAAGTCTTTTTGTGCGATATACAATTTCGTAAATTTATCTAGTCTCAGGGCTTTATCGCTATCGAACGAGTATTTGTCTCCAACTAGCTGATAAGCGCGCTCATACTGCTTTGCTGCTTTTGTGTAATCGCGTTCACCGAGATAGCAGTCACCTAATTTATCAAGATAGGCAATAGTTGGTTTAGCGAAAGCGCGAGTGTCTTGGCAAGCTTTGAAAGCTTTTGCTAGTTGTTCTTCAGCACGCAAATAATCGTTTCTTTCTATATAGAAATTGGCTAGTTTATTGATGCGCTCTATTTGCACATGATCTGGCTTCTGACGCTCTTCAGCTTTTCGGATCGCTTGCTTGTATAGCCATTCATTTTCTTTGTATCTTTGCTGGCTGGTATTGAAGGCAATTACATTTGCTTCCATGGCTTTTGTCTCTAGTGCAAAATCTCCCAGGATTTGCCTGTCCATTTCTAGCGCTTGACTCAGTAGTTTGTCAGCGTCGGCAAGCTTACCTTGTTTTTGGTAGAGCGCTGCTAGATAACCAAAATCTCTTGCAACATCGGCACTCTCCGGTCCTCCCTGCGCCGCCAATAAATCGTATTGTAAGGCCAATTGGTAGTGTTCTTCAGCTTCAGCGGTTTTATCCAGTTTCAATTCAACAGTGCCTAGTAAATTCTGATATATGCTCCAGGCTCTGGCGCAACCGGTATCCCCAGTATCAAAAGACTGAGCTTGAAGAAGCAGAAGTTCAGCTGCTTGATAGTTTTTGTCTTCTATAAGTGAATAAGCTTTCTCGTGCAAGCCTCGGCTGTTCTTCCAGGCCGGCAGATTTTGCCGATGCCAGCTGTCAGCTGGCTGAGCGGTGGCAATCTTTTCATAGAGGGCAAGTTCTTTGTCGACCATATCGGAATAGAGAGCTGGACTCCGCTCGTCACTTACTGTCGATATTTTGTTTGCGCAATCGCTTTCTGCTAACGCAATTGAAGATTGTAAAATTGCCAACGTTTCGTCATCTAACTGGCAGTCGTGCGCTGTTTGGGCTAATTGATGTGAGTTGTGACTCCATACATCGCCATACTTTAGTCTGCGATACTTTAGTCTGCGATACTTCTCCGCAATTTTTTGCCAGTTCAGGGCTTCCGCAGTAGCGCCGTGGCGTAAGTCTTGGCTAACCAAGGCCCTTGTCAGCTGATACGCTGGCAGATCTTCTAAATTGTAGCCCGGTTCGTTATTTTGAAATTTGATTAGTGCCGCATTCAGTATTGTGTTCACAGGACTGCGTAATATGAGCCATTCTTCTTTTGTTAGTGCACTTGCAGGATCTATGTATTCTAGGGTCCAGAAATCATCACTTAAACTGTCGCCACCTCCGTCCTTCAAATCTTGATGCATGGCGCCAAGCAAAACGATCATAGCTTGGTCAGGTTTTCCTGCTTCACCAAGAGTTTTGGCTAAAGTGCGAGCCATAGTCGTATTACGAGGAGAGGGAGGCTTTTCAGCAATCTTTTTTGTCAAAGTAAGCAGTCGAAACGAGTTGCTGATGTTATTTGGAGCGCTTAGAATCTGATTTTTAAATGGTATGAGGACAAGGCAGAGAGAGGAGGTGATACCAATCTTCCGAATTGTTTGACTTTGTGTTTCCGAAGAATACCGAAGCCATCCATGTTTGATTGCAAAGATAACGTAGATGACTAGTGGAACCACCCCGCAGGAAAGAAAATCTCTAGCGGCGTAATATTGACCGCTGGCCGTATTGTGCCAGAAGGACCAAAGTTCAAATAAGCAAAATAGAAGTGGATTCAGCGCCGCAAGAAAGCAGCTTAGAATCAGAATGAACCCCAAATTGATCGCGTCGGTGCTTCCATCGTAAATCGACGAACAACAACAGCTTCTGCTAATGATTTTCGGGACAAACAGATAGATTACCCACAGCAGCATACTTGTGGGCAAGGCGAAGGCAAGGGAGCAGCCCGCATGGCTAAGGAATTTTATTGGATTAAGTGAATCCGGTTCTTGCATGGCTATGCCCTGAGGTGCTGTATCTATTATTCCCTATTGCATGTCGTTGTTTTGACCTGCATAAGCTCGCAAAGGTTTCGTCACCATAGTTCTGCGAGTTCCACGTGGCCATAAATTAAAGTGGCGCCTCTATCCCCAAGAGCTGCCAGATGGTTGGATGGTCTGTGGTTCCGCAGCGCCCTGTGGGTAACTGTTCGGCCTGGGCGAAGTAGGCTTTAGCTTTGCTTGTTTGTCCGGTTTTCGAAAGATAGTCCGCATAACTCTGAAGGGTGTTTCGTTTCATGCTCTTGTAGGGGCCTTCGGAGAGGCTTAGAGCCGTTTTGAACTGCTTCTCCGCTTCAGCGGAGTCGTGCATCTCGCTTCGAAGTTCGGCCAACATTAAGCGGCTCTTGATCCCTTCTAAGCCCAGT
>JAUPUU010000548.1 GCA_030917395.1 Cyanobacteriota bacterium erpe_2018_sw_21hr_WHONDRS-SW48-000092_B_bin.40 | reverse complement strand
TCGTTGATATAAGATATGTCGCGCAAGACCCGCACACTGCCTGGTCCTTTGCTGTCATTGGTTTTTGTGACAATGGGAATGGCAATAATGCATAGTACTGAAAGGCTTATTAAAATTGTGCGGGTGCGCATGTTGAGGTTTCTTTTTCTTAGTCGCGATAGTTTTCTAATTCAATCAAAAGCTCACGCATGGTTTGATGTCTATCTTGCGGGTGTTTCTTCAAGGTTTTCATGATTGTGCGACTGAGTCTATGCGGCACTTTCACTCCCGGGCAAGCTTCGGCAAGATCTTTGGGCAAATCAGTGACGTGCATGCTCATTGTTTCAGCTGAGTTAATGCCGAGAATTGGCAGCTTGCCTGAAATAGTGTGATACATCAAAACGCCAAGACAGTAGATGTCTGAGCGTGAATCAAGTTTGTTGCCGAGTATTTGCTCTGGGCTCATATAGGCTGGAGTGCCTAAAACTTCGCCATCCATAGTCAGCTTTTTAGAGTTCTTCGACGGTTCGTTGACATACTTAGCAATGCCGAAATCAACTAGTTTGACGAACTCTGGATTCCAGGCTGTGTGCATTAAAACCACGTTTTCAGGTTTGATATCGCGGTGCAGAATGCCCTTTGAGTGGGCGTGTTCTAGAGCCGAAGCCATTTGTAAGAAGATTGCTACAGCCCTTGCTATTGGGAGCTTGCCGTGGCGCTGTAATATGTCTTTGAGGTTGGTGCCTTCAACGAAGTCCATGACCAGGAAAGGCGTGCGATTTTGTGAGATGCCAAAGTCGTAAACCACCACAATGTTTGGGTGACTCATTGAGCTGGCGGCCTGGGCTTCTCTTTGAAACCGCAGGAAATTGGTCTCATCTTTTTGTACTTCGCCAAATAAGACCTTTACCGCTACGGTTTTTTCCATAACCAGGTGCCGGGCCATGTAAACCACCCCGAGGGCGCCGCGGCCAACTTCGCTGATTATTTCGTATCGGTCAGCCAGTATTGCACCGACTAGAGAGCTATTCGACAAATTGTCCTCCGCGAAAGGCTCCCACAGGGGTAAGATAGCTCAATGGAAATACTCATGACATAGTAATCGACCAAAGACCTAAATATTAAACCCTCTAGAGGATAAGTTAAATATGAGCTTACCAAAACGGACCCAAGATGAGGATAGCGAAAGCCATGATATTCCTATTCTCAACCTTGGAAAAACCACGGTATTCAGCACTCCTTTAGATACCAATGTAGCTAGCGCACTGGCATACCTTCCCCTTGGACCATTGTCTATTCTTGCCGGCTTCCTTTTGCTCAACGCACCTTCGGATAGTCCAGCGTTCAGCCGCTATCACGCTATGCAGAGTCTGGTTTTTGGCGGTGCCATGCTTGGCCTATTTATTTTGAACAATATTCTGGCCTCCATTCTTCTTGTTGTTCCTTTTATTGGCCCCTTTTTGGCCATGCCCTGCGGCCTTCTGGGGGGCTTGCTGGCGCTGGTTTATATGATCGTGGGTGTAAAGCTCGCCTACGATACCTATAGTGGTAAAACCTATCGCCTGCCTTATCTTGCTAAGCATGTAGATGATCTGCTGGAAAAAACTAAATAGCTTTCGAGAGATTACAGAATAATCTTCAGGCTCTTTTTGAACTGCATATTTAGCTCTGGCTTGAGGTCAGGGCTTAATTTCGGCTCGACTGTTGCTGGCTTCTGGCCCAGAACGAGATAGAGTCGGTATTCGCCGCTCTGTTCGCCTGCTGCTGGCGAGAGATCCTGAGTATCTTTGAATTGCGAGGAGTTCTGGACGTTGCTGTCCGGTTTCTCTGGTGGCTTGCACTGCGGTTGCTGGGCTAGTCGCCGAATGCTCTTGTCAGTTACCCTCATGTCGCCATCGGTGCTCCATTTACCCAGGGAGAAACCCCATAGAGCTGGGGTCATCTGCTGCTTCTCTTGAGCTTTGAGGCGATATTGACCGAAGACCAGGGTTCCTTCTGCTTTATCTCCAGCGGTCAGGCTTATGGTGTTGAAAGCGTTGTCAGCATTGTTTAGGTTTATGGCCGATAGTGGCACTCTGACAAAGCGCCATTGCCGCAACTTGCTCAGTGGCACCCCTGCTGCTCGAGCGGCTTCGTAGACGATGGCAGACTCTGAGGGCTCTTTTACTTCTTTGTCGACGGCTGGGATGAGCACCCCTGGCTTTTCTTCTATTTGAATGCCGTTAACTTTCACTGTGCTGTTGGCGATTTCGTCATTGCCGTCAATTAGAACTGCGGCCCAGTTTTGCTTCTGGGGGAGCCGACTAGCGATGCTCTGGGCGATTGGCTGGGGAATTTTAAATCGTCTCTCTATTGTTTGACCGGGGGCCAATTGGCAATACCATTCGGGTGGTAAGGCGTATTGCTCTTTTAAGTGGAGGAATGTGAAACTGATCAAAAAGGCAACGGTGAGAATGATGTACGAGAAGTAGTCACCAGGTAAGAGTTTCCCTCCCACTCGCTTAGCTTCGGCCGCTCGACAACAGGCCGTCAGCCAGACGGCGAAACTCAGTGATAGTGCCAGGTTGACTGCGACAGTTGCTGCTTCGATGCTGCCCAGCGGCTTAACTAGAAGGGGAGCCAGTTCTATGCGATTGATCACGACAAATAGCATGGCCAGAACGCAACTAGCACCAAGGGCACGGGAATGCCAGGTGTGTTCCAAATGGTCTAGGCCGATTATGGTTAAGACCATAACCCAGGCCATGGCAGGAAAGGCATAGCGACTTTGTGCTTCAAAGAGGACGAAGATCAAGCTCGATGCCACCATTAGTAGTGACGATATTTTGATTAAGTCATTGCCGCTTAACTGCCTAATATTTGTGCGTAGAATTCTTTCGGTGACGATGAGATAGACGGCGCCTAAGCCTCCGCCCAGTAACAGCAGTTGGTGTAGCAGTATCTGAGCCGGTTTGGCCAGGCCCAGACTAATATAATAGAAGTCGTTCCAGCCGTTGCGAAAGAGTCGCTCGATTTTGCGGGCAAAGAGAGCACTTAGTTCAATTGGGCTATTTCTAAGCGCATTAGCAATGGTGATGTTTGGCCTGTCGTGCTCTACTAAGCTGACGTATTCGGTCTTAGGAAATGGTGCCCAGCCATCGACATTATGATCAAGCCCAATAGCCGTATTGAAGCCTGGCATTCTCTCTGGCAAAACTGTTCTGTGCTGCATTGTTGCCTGGGTGAACATGAGCCATGGTGTGAGAGTGATGAAAGCGCCAGTGGCAAAGACACCAACTAGTGTCAGGGCGCGGTGCTTTGGGCGCAGATTCAATAAGGTGAGGGCGAGAATGAGCATGGCTACTGGTGCCATCACTGCCTTGGTGTGTGTAAGCAAGACTAATGACATGCCTGCAGCAAAGGCTTTGAGCAAGTCTTTGACGGAGAGAGCTCTGGGCTCAACCGATTGGCCCCGTGGCAGTAAGGAGGAGAGCAGCAGAACAAAAACGAGTGACATTGTGGCTGCCAAAGGCTCACTCATGAAGCGTGAGGCGCCAATCACCTGGCCGGGATAAAGGCCCCAGGCTAATCCACCGACACACGAGAGGGTGCGAGAGAAGCCGAGGCGGCGACTGACGCGGAAAATCAGCAGTGAGTTCAGTCCGGCCAGTAGACATTGACCTACTAATACTGAGGTATAGGCACTTTCTGGGCCGGCCTTAATGAAGCTGCCGATTTTAACTAGCAAAGCGGCAAAGCTTGGCATGATCATGCCGTCAAGCAGCAGGGAGTAGCCCATTTCGCAGTCGTGAGGACTAACATAGTGGCCGTGGCTTAGATCGGCCAACCAGGACGACAAGAGTTTGCCTGAGAGTACGTAGTGAGCAGAGTCCCAGATTATGCTGCGGGTAAAGTCTGGCAACTCGAACGTGTTATATAGGGCAGCCAATATCGGCAACAAAAAGACGATCAACTGAGTGATAACACTCTTAATTTTCAATTTGAATCCTTGAAAGTATGGACGGGAGCCATAGCTGAGACTGCGATATATCTTTGAGACTTGGCAATGCTAGCTAGTTCGCCTTGCCAGGTCAAGAAAGGGCAATAGAGGATTAAGTAATTTCGTAGCATGGCAAGTTCGGGTATATTGAGCTAAGTATTAGTGATTCGAGGCTGAGTATGGAAAGAGTTACCAAATTGTTCGAGAACAACAAGGTGAAGATACTGGCCGGAGATCTCACAGCCGGTGACTGGGAATTCAAGATGGGTGTGCTTTGGGGTGGTTTTGACCAGGTCAACCTCGCCACTGATTTGAAATCAATGCAGATTCAGACTGAAGAATCAGCCAAGAATCTAGCTCAGACCTTGGGTTGGGCGGTAGTTGGCAATATTGTCTTTGGGCCACTGGGCCTGATCGCGGGTTTGGCCATGGGCGGTAATCGCAAACAAGTCTGCGCCATGTGTGAGTTAAAAGATGGTCGTAAGTTTCTGGCCATAATGGACTCGAAAATCTATCAGCAGATGATGGCTTTGACTATGACTAAGAGCACTTAGCAATTATTAAAGTTAAGAAGGCCATCGGCGCGGCATTAGTCATAGGTGAATGTGATCTCACCCAGAATGCGATTATCCCTGCCTAAATTCTTTTAGAATAGTGGCTTAGCGTTTGACTTATGCTCATCATCTGGAGTTAATCCTGAATAAACCAGCCATAGAAGAAGGCGGCAAGCTTCATCTTGCCCGCATCGCCGCAGTTGGAACCGCTGTTCCTAGCAAATTGCTCACCAATGCCGATCTAGAAAAGATGGTAGAGACAAGTGATCAATGGATAGTTGAGCGTACCGGTATTAAGCAGCGACATATAGTTGATAAGGGCGTAACTTGTTCTGACTTGGCTGCTGAAGCGGCCAAGAAGGCCCTTGCAGCAGCTGGTGTTGATGCCAGTGAAGTGGACTTGATTATTGTTGGTACGGTTACACCTGACATGATGTTACCGGCCACAGCTTGCCTGGTGCAAGACAAGATTGGTGCTAAAAACGCCTGGGGCTTTGATCTCTCTATTGCCTGTTCTGGTTTTCTTTATGCCATGCAAGTCGGTGTGCAGTTCGTTGCTACTGGCGCCCATAAAAACGTTTTGGCAATTGGCATGGACGTGATGTCATCAATCATTGACTATACTGATAGGCAAACTTGTATCATCTTTGGTGATGGTGGCGGTGCTGCATTAATACAGCGATCTCCCTCGAAAGAAGATGGTTATTTCATCGATTTCTTACACGAAGTTGATGGTTCGGGTGGCGATTATCTTTGTATGCCTGGTGGAGGCAGCCAGTTCCCAGCCTCCGCGCAGACTGTTGCCGACAAAATGCACTTTGTCAAACAAGACGGACCGGTGGTCTTCAAGTTTGCTTCAAAGCGTATGCCTGAGCTTTGTGCTCGTTTGCTCGCTCGCAATGGCTTGACCGGAGCTGATATAGATCTTTTCATCCCACACCAGGCCAATCTACGCATTATCAAAGCGGCCGTAGATCGCCTTGGTATGTCAATGGACAAAGTCATAGTAAACATTGACGAGTACGGTAATACCACTGCTGGTACCTTGCCTTTAGCGATCGGTACAGCTTTAGAACAAGGGCGCTTGAAAAAAGGCGATCTTGTCTTGTTTGCGGCCATGGGCGCAGGGCTCAGTGCTGGTGCTTGCTTGATGCGTTGGGGATACTAGTTCTAGTTATGTTTAGCTAGTACTTGTGGTTTTGGCTGTGTCTAGTCGACGGGGCATTTTTCTGGCGCGAAGTTTCGTTAGCCGTAAAATCTCCTCAGTTTCAAATGGTTTTTTCACCCAGTCGACGAGTTCTGGATGATGCACGCGACCGATATTGGCTTCTGCACCGCTAAGTACGATAACTGGTATTGATTGTGCTGCGAACTTCTCATGCATCCAATTGACAAAGTCGAGGCCGTTGCCATCAGGTAGGTTTATATCGGCAAAGAGTATATCGGGGCGTTTATCCTCCGCCAGCCTGTGAGCTTCGGCGATGTTGGCAGCACGGACGCAATCATAACCAGTGCGAGTAATTAGGGTCTTGAGAATTAGCGCAATTGAGTCGCTGTCTTCCATCAGTAGCACCAAGGCCGGTTCTTCTTCTCTAGCGTCTTCTTGGGCGCAGGTAGTTTGCGTGCTGTTAGGGCCTTGCTCTTCGATGCTTGCGAGGGCGGGCAATTCAAACCAGAAAGTTGCGCCTTCGCCGAGCTTGCTTTCCGCTCCAATATTTCCGCCCAGCTTTTCTATCAGCGCTTTTGAAATTGCTAGACCCAAGCCTGAGCCTGTGTTGAATTCGTTTTCAACGCAGCTTAATTGCTGGAAGAGACCGAATAGCCCCTGCATGTGTTCTTCTGCAATGCCTGGCCCTTGATCGGTTACATTGATTTTGACATTGGGGCCGTTGTTAGTACTGCTGATATGAACGGTTCCTCCTCGTGGAGTATATTTCAAAGCGTTGGAAATTAAGTTGGTAAGTACCTGCATCAGCCGATCTCGGTCGCCGATGATATCGCGGTCTTGCGATTCTAAGTTAAAGCTGACAGTTACACCTCGTTCCTCAGCAAAGGCTCTAAGCGAATCAATGGTGCTTTCTATTAACTGACTGGGAGCAATTGTCTCGATTTTCATTTCTAATTTGTTGGCTTCTAGCCTACGTATATCGAGAATGTCGTTGATCAAGCGAATTAAGCGGTCACTGTTGTCTCGAGCGATGCTGACATACTCCATGGTCTCGCTGCTAATTTCGCCGGTCATTCCACCTTCGATTAATCCTAGGGCAGCTCTTATTGAAGTCAGCGGTGTGCGCAATTCGTGTGAGACAGTGGAATAGAATTCACTGACTCGACGCTCTACTTCTTTTTTCTCTGTGATATCATGGGCGATACCGTAAAGTCGATCGCATGCTCCTGATTTGTCTAAGACTGGAAACACTCTAGACCAGATCCAGCGAATTTCTTTGTCTTTGGTTTCGATGCGAAATTCGAGGTCGAAACCCTGGCCATATTGGCCGTCAGTGCCAAGCATTAGCCCTTGCAGCGCTTTTCTTACACGCACTCGGTCGTCTTCGATGATTGGGTTGAAAAATACTTCTTTATTCATGTAGAGTTGATCGCAGCCCTCTAGCCAAAGTTCTTCAAAGGCCGGGCTGGCGTAAATAAATTCATCTGTGTTGGCCGAGATAATCCAGAAGACTTCGCGAATATTTTCGGCCAGTTGCCTGAACATCGATTCACTGTCGAGTAAGCGTTGTTCGTACTCTCGTCTCGTTTTTTCTGCTGCTTTTAGTTCTGTAATGTCCCGATGCGATCCCGCCATTCTGATGGCTCGGCCTTGGGCATTCCAAATTGCTTGGCCGCGGGCACAGATCCATTTATAGTCACCACTTTTGGTGCGACAGCGCATTTCTGCTTCGTAAGGTTGTTTCGTGTCAATGTGTCGCTGTACTTTATCCATTACTTCTTGATAGTCGTCGGGATGGCAGAGCAAGCGGAAAGTATCAAAGTGATTGGCTAATTCATTCTCTTCAAATCCTAATTGAGATTTGTAGCGAGGTGAATAAAATACTTCGTTCGTAACTAGATCCCAGTCCCAAATGCCATCGTTTGAGCCCGTGATGGCAACGTAATAGCGTTCTTGGCTCTTAAGATAGGCTTCGTTGGCTTCAATGCGATCGACAAAGTTGCCAATTTGATAGCCGATTGACTCAAGAGTCGTCACCAGTTCACTGCTAATTGGTGTGGCACGGGTTGATAGAAGGCTAATCACTCCCCAGATACGGTTGCCGATACAGATAGGAAAGGCTACGACTGCCGGATAGGTTTTGGTAATGCGAGATGCTGGTTCGCTAAAGCAAGTGTCATATTGTTCGATGTCTGTATAGACTTTACCTTTGCCGTTGAACCAAATTGTGGCTGGAAAGCCGGTTGACAACGAAAGCGGAACGTTGACAGAGCGAGCAATTAGATAATCATGTTTATCTGTTTCGCTAAGAACTTTGTGAACTAACCGCGACATGCGATTGGCTCGTTCATCGATGCGCCAGACTATGCCAATTTCAAATGACAGTAGAGTACAAAGAGTGGTGCAGATTTGTCCCAGGGCATCGACTATAGCCGCTGCTCCCACTAGTACTTTGGTAATCTCAAACTGAGCATTGGCCTGGCTTTGCTTCAGCCAACTAGTAGTGATGTCGCGAATGAAGAAATGATATTCTTCTGCACCGCTATGCTTATTCAATGAGAAATTGGCATCGATGACTACATGTTTTAAATTGCCATCAGCGGTTTTAAACACTGCGGCAAACTCTTTGAGAATGCCAGCGTGCTTTAGCTGACGCATGGCTTCTTCGCCTAGTTCTGGGCTAGAAAAAAGTTGCGCCAGAGTTTGTTCGTTGCTAGTTACAGTTGTTTGTAGTAACTCTCGAGCAGCTTGATTGGCTCTCAGTATGGTGCCGCTACTATCGGTTTGTAGCAGAGCGATGGGAGCATTTTCAAGAAAGTCTAGGGGCGGAGAAGTATCAATCACTTACGGCTACTCGCAGATTTTCGCCTGTTGGTGACCATTGCTCTAATAAACGCTGGATTTGGCTTGGAAGTTTCATCGGATCAAAAGGTTTCGAAATGACACCGGCAATTGGTAGATGGCGGTATTGATTCATCTCATGAATTTGTACTCGGGCTGTAATCAAGATAATGGGAATGCTGCGCCATTGCGGCCGTTTGTTGATTTCATTGATGGTGCTGACGCCATCCATTTGTGGCATGGAGACATCCATCAATATGAGATCAGGTCGGTGATTCTCAAGAAATTGCAGCGCCGCTAACCCCGAGTCAGCTGTCTCTACCTGCCAATTACATAGGCAGGTCAGTGTCTTCGAGACGAGCTTGCGCAGGTCAGCATTATCGTCGACAAGTAATACGCTAGAGCTTTTCACGATTAACCCTCTTTTGCCTTAGAGCGTGACTTACTTAAGGTCGCAGCGAAGGACGGTAATATCTATTTGCCCAAAGAACTTTGATTCTTGCGCTTCTAATGTTTTTTGCGGTACCGCCGAATCACTGTGCGGCATATCTACGATTAGGCAAGGCTCTTATTCTATGGAGTGAGGTGAAATTGGTGCAGTCTGTGGTAGATCTGGGCACCCTGAAGCAGGTGATTGGAGCGGCACAGATCGGCTTTGATGATCTTAGACCGCTGCAAATAGGCGGTTTCAATGGTCTTTTCGTCTTGCGCAAATTTAAGGATATGAAGGTTTATCAGTGGCTCAGGCTTAATGAGCTACTTGCAAACTTGGGTTATTCGGCGGTGTTTGTCGATGAGCTAGAGCGCCTACAGTATCTTAGCGCTAGCCTAGACCAGGCCCAGGAGTTCTATCAAGATTTCTCGCAAGACTTTTGGCAAGACCCATTGTTAGATTGCCGTGCCGACAGCGATCATATCTTTTCGCCAACCAATTGCCCCGAAGGAGCTCAGTCAGCTGGCCTGGCCGGCGCTGAAATTATAGAGGTGTCGGAAGCTACCGCAGTATCTGAAGCTAGCGAATTTGTCTTGCGTCAAAGGCTACTTCAGGCTCTGCAGGGTATTGCTAGGCCAGATTCGCTTGCGGGCCCCGCTGCAGCTTCAGTTAATTCGAGCGATGACAAAAATGACGACCAAGAGCAAGGGCAAAGGCAGGCTAGCGGGCTCGGTTATGCTTCGGTGATGCGTTTTCTTGCTGGTAGCGACTGTGCTCTTTCTACTGATGCTTTTGAGAAAGCGGCACTGAAGCTAGATCAGCTTGAGAGAATTGAGCTAGTGCCCCTATTGGCTCAACTTCGCGCCAGCCATAGAGTGCCCACAGTTAAAGACTATCAAGGCGCTGCCTGCGAAGTTGATATTGAGACTTGGTTAGAAGTGCGTCAGGATGCGGCAATAGAGGCAAGGCCTGAGCCAGAGAACAGTTCTAGAAAACAGCAAATTGCTGCGACTCGGGCGCAGCAATTAATTGATAGTGTGCAGTATCTAATGTTAGTGCCAGTGCCTGAAACCGACCTCGTGCCAGCTTTCTTTCATATGGGCGGCGTTAATGACATGCCGCCGGCTCATGTCCATTTGGCTCTAATGAGACGGTGGGCGGAGAAATATGCAGCGAAACCAAAAATATTGGGCCTTGGGCCTGACTCACTTTATTTTTACGTGGCCAAACCGGTTAGCTCCAGTGCGGCCACAAGATTGGCGATTGAGCATTTTCGCTATTGCCCTGATAGCGTCTTGCAATCCTTGGGCTCAATTGGTCGTTTGGCAAGTGAGATTAGCGACTGTGACCTCTGGCAGTTCTGGTGGGAATGAAAATGAATCACTTTCTGGCAGCGCCAAACTATGACTTGGGCATGGCCTTTTGATAGTTCTGGAAAGTAGCCTCGATTGTCTTTTTGAGCTCTTTGTCGAAGGAGGCCGCCCGTCTTAGCTTTTGGAAGCTAAGCTTAAGCTCTTCTGCAATTGCTTGGTCCAGGTCGTCTACTAAATGCGCTTGTTCCATCTGCTTTCTCACTTTGTCTTTAAACTGGCCGCCCACCGTCTTCATTGAAGATAAAGCGGGCAGTGTGAAAAAGCCGTGAAAAATTGCAGACAATAGCAAAGGCTAATAGCTAAATTTACCCAGGGCTACCTTGCCGTGAAAGACCCAATAGACAATCACCGTGTAGCTTAAGACGAATGGTAGGCCGAGCACGGCAATAAATAACATGGTTTTAAGTGTGCCCTGGGACGATGCCGAATTGTAGATGCTGAGGCTAAGGTTCGGGTCTATGCTGGAGACAATTAGATTGGGGAAAATGGCAATACCAAATAGGGCCGCCAGAGCGCCTATCGTGGCAATCGACGAAAGAAAGGCATAGCCGGGTTGCTTGAGGAAAATAGTGCGGGGAATGTTGCCGATGGCCAAAATGTTGACTAGCACCACAGACCAGAGCCAGGGGTAGTGCTTAAGGTTGCTGGTGGCGGAAGGTATTTGAGTGAGGGTGAAAATTGTGGTGAGCATATAAACCATGACAAAGACGCCATAGGTGTGCCAAATATAGTTGTGAATGCGCTCTTGTAGTTCGCCCTCGGTTTTAAGATAGAGAAAAATGGAACCGTGCATGGCACAGGTGGCAACTGCTAAGAGGCCTGTGATAACCGGATAAAACTCCAGCACTGACATTTTTTCTTTGTGCAGCTCAAGCTGGCCGTCGATGGGCAAGCCCAAAAAGAGCTGGCCGACAATGTAGCCAAATAAGAATGAAGCGCTAAGGCTGGAGAGAAAGAAGCAAGCATCCCAGAATTGACGCCAGAACTTAGCCGGGTGTTTGCTGCGAAATTCAATCGAGACAGCCCTGAAAATCAAGGCGCAAAGAATGATCATCAAATTTGTGTAGAAGCTTGAAAAAGCCAGAGCGTATACGTCAGGAAAAGCGGCAAAAAGAGCACCAGCAAAAGTGACTAACCAGACTTCGTTGCCGTCCCATAGTGGACCTATGGAGTTGATGATTAAGCGGCGCTCTTCATCGGTTTTGGCAATGGGATGCAGGATGCCGACGCCGAGGTCGAAGCCATCAAGAATGCCATAACCGGTAAGCAAGATACCAAGCAAAATAAACCAAATGAAATTTAAAGAGTAATCCATTATGGTTTGTCCTCTTCTTTCTTACTTTCGGCGTTCTTACTCTCTTCAGTTGGGGCTGGTCCGCGCCAGGTCTCCGAAAGAGAAGCTGGCCCCCGTTGCAAGAGATTACCAATAATGGCCATGAACTGACCCACACCTTTTTTTGCCCCGGGGGCAAGCTTTTCGTCTTCCTTAACTATCTCAGCTACCACTGGCGGTCCAGCTTGAATGCGGGTGTTCATCACCATCACCCAAACCACAAAGAGAAAGCTATAGAGAATGCCGAACATGATCATAGAGCCGAGTACTTGCTCTGCTGTCACTGAGTGCGAGACACCGTCTTTGGTTCTCAGCAGGCCATAAACTACCCAGGGCTGTCTACCTACTTCGGCCGCTATCCAGCCTGCTTCATTGGCTGTGTAAGCGCCCAATACCCCAAAGACATAAAGCCACATGAGCCAGCGTTGCTGAAAGAGAAGATTGAATTTCAGTAGCACTAAACCGAGCAGAGAAAGGCCAATGAAGGCCATGCCCAGTGCAATCATCAAATGATAAGTTTGAAACGGTATAAAGACTGGCGGCCTGTCTTCTTTAGGGAATTTATCGAGGCCAGTGACTGGTTGAGTAAAATTGCCATGCACTAGCATGCTCAACATGCCAGGTATGGCCAGGCCGAATTTCACTTTCTTTTCTTTGTCATCGGGCCAACCAAAGGCATAAAGTGGTGTGCCACCGCTGCCGGTTTCATAGTGACCTTCGAAGGCTGCTAGCTTAGCTGGCTGGTTGTCGGCCACCGCATCGGCTTGGAAGTGACCCGAACCGAGCATGGCAAGGCTGCTTACGGCGGCATACACGAGTGATATTTCGATTGTTTTCTTGGCGAAGGCAGTGTGTTGTTTTTTTAGTATGTAGAAGGCGCCAATACTGAGAGCGAAGAATGCGCCCAAAATAAAACAACCCAGCCAAACGTGCAGCATGCGGTGCACCATTGATGGGTTAAAACACATGGCCCAGAAGTCAGTTACTTCAGCTCGCCAGAAGCCATTGGCCGACTTAACTATGTGATAACCAGCTGGAGTTTGCTGCCAGGAGTTGGCGATTGTGATCCAGACCGATGAGAAAAGCGAGCCTAGCGCCACCATGCAGGTAGAGAAGAAATGCATTTTGGGGCTAACTCTGTCCCAACCAAAAACTAAAACTGCTAAGAAGCCTGATTCAAGAAAGAAGGCGAAAATTGCTTCTGAAGCTAGAGCTGAGCCAAATATGTCACCGACAAAACGGGAATAAATTGCCCAGTTGGTACCGAACTGAAATTCCATCACTAGCCCAGTGGCTACGCCCATGGCAAAGTTGATTGCGAACAGTTTCGTCCAAAAGAGCGCCATCGATTTATAGAAGGGGTCTTTGCTCTTGAGCCAGAGCCATTCTACAATCACCATCAGTAAGCCAAGACCAATGGTCAACGGCGGAAAGATGTAGTGGAACATCAAAGTCAGCGCAAATTGTAGGCGCGACAAAAGGACCACGTCTAGATGCATGTTGTGCACCTCGTTGGTTCAAAATTAGACTAACGGTAATACTTTAGCACTTTAAACATTCTCACTCCTTCAATGTTGCTGCTAGTTACAGTTGACAGCAAGCACGGCCACAGGCGAAGATCTGCTTCTTGCAATATGGAGAATAGTAAGGTGAGCATGACATCTACAGAGAATCTTGTGGTGATTGAGCCGCGTATCCGTGGTTTTATTTGCATAACCGCCCATCCTGTGGGTTGTGCTGCCCATGTGCAAGAGCAAATCGACTATGTGAAGAAGCAGGGGCCAATCAAGGATGCTCCTAAAAAGGTACTTGTCATCGGTGCCTCTACCGGTTACGGACTGGCCTCCCGCATAAGTGCTGCTTATGGCGGCGGCGCTGCCACAGTAGGCGTTTACTTCGAAAAGCCACCAGCCAACGGCAAGACTGCCACTGCTGGTTGGTACAACAGCTTGGCTTTTGACAGCAAAGCCAAAGAAGCCGGTCTTTATAGTCACAGTATTAACGGGGATGCATTTTCTGACGACATCAAGGCCCAGACCATTGAGGTAATCAAGAGAGATCTTGGTACTGTCGACATGGTTGTTTACAGTTTGGCTTCGCCTCAGCGCATGCATCCGAAGAGCCAAACGCTTTTCAAATCAGTACTGAAACCAATTGGGCATACCTTTACTGCTAAGACTCTCGATACCGACAAAGAGCTAGTAAAAGAAATCAGCATTGAGCCAGCCAATGAAAGAGAAATTGCTGACACTAAAGAAGTAATGGGCGGTGAAGACTGGCAAATGTGGATTGATGCTTTGCGTCAAGCCAATGTATTAGCCGATGGTGCCATAACTGTTGCCTACTCTTATATTGGACCAGAAGTGACTTGGCCGATTTACCGCGATGGTTCAATTGGCGTTGCTAAGCTCGATGTCGAGACCACTGCTAAGAAGCTCAATGAAGATCTTGCTGCTAGCGGTGGTAAGGCCTATGTCTCAATCAATAAAGCATTGGTGACTCAAGCAAGTTCAGCCATTCCGGTGGTGCCACTCTATATTTCACTACTCTACAAAGTAATGAAAGAGAAGAATACACACGAAGGATGCATTGAACAAATCTATCGACTCTTTGCTGCCAATCTCTACAACGGTGCTAAACCAAATCTAGACGCCGCCGGTCGCATCAGAATTGACGACAAAGAAATGGAAGCTGATGTGCAGGCGAAAGTAGATGCCCTCTGGCCACAAGTGACTACTGAAAATCTCAAGCAAATTTCTGATTACGAAAGCTACCGCTCTGAGTTTCTCAAGCTCTTTGGTTTTGGCTTAGCTGGCGTTGACTATTCAATTCCTGTAGATCCTTCTATGGGTCAGAACTAGATTCAGTCTCCGGCTTTGGATCAGGTAAGCCAATTTTTTGTTTTCCAAACATGACTCATTTTCCTAGTGAAAATGAGTCATGTTTTGCTATGTGCCGTTGCCGGAGAGTGAATATGCGTCGGTATGATTGAACAACCTTAGTAGACACCTGGCAGCTTTTGGCTAGGGCATTATTTGCTCTTGTTCCTGGCAATGGCTATGCCAATAAGCGCAGTCAGAGCCAAAAGGCCGAGAGCTATTGAGCTAATCAGTAAGCCAATGCGATACGATTCTGGTTTGTATGAGAAAACTACTTTATGTTTTCCTGTAGGTAGTGCAATTGTCCGCTGTATGTAGTTGGCTCTGAGAATTGGCTTATCTAGTCCATCTAGCGAAGCATGCCAACCCGGATAGTACTGATCTGCCACCACAAGATAGCCGTTGAAATCTGATTCGGTGGAAAGCTCAATCTGCTCATCGCTTAGTTTGTCTATGGCAATGGTGCTGATGGAATCAGGATTGC
>JAUPUU010000079.1 GCA_030917395.1 Cyanobacteriota bacterium erpe_2018_sw_21hr_WHONDRS-SW48-000092_B_bin.40 | reverse complement strand
TTAAAGATGGAGTGACCACAACATTTACTCGTCAAATATTAGAGTCAAATGCTGGAGAAAATGCTAGAGAAGATGCTAGAGAAGATGCTGTCTGGCAGAGCAACGAAGCTGAGCCACGTTCAGTCAAGAATCTTGAGCTACACAAAAACGGCAATCTGTCTTTCAACAGTGCTGAAGGCACCAAACACATTATTCGTTCAAGTGGCGGAGAAATCGAAGAAGGTTCTGGCAAGGGCAAATATCAATTTGATGATGAGGGCCGGGTCACCTCAATTGAAAACGCCGATGGCAAGAAGCTGCGCACACTAACTTATTCAGAACGCAACTTAGAGCCAAGCAGCGTCAAGATTGTAGACAAAGAGAAAAACGAAACAAATACCTTCCAGTTAACGCAAGACAAGTCTGGTTACTCGCTCAGCAATGCTGCCGGTCAAAGCTCTGTCTGGCAAGGGAAAATAAAGATCCAGGACGACGGAACGTATAGCATTAGAGCCACGGATAGTGCAGAAAACAAAAATATCTGGGACTCATATTACCCCGACGGAAGAAAGCAAAAAGAATCGCGCAGCTCCGACGGAACACTATCAATATTCTCTGACAAAGGAGAACTACTATCGTCTAAGAATAAAAGCGGAACCGAACTGAAGGCCGAATACGATGCACAAGGACTGATTCGACTAGAAATTAACGACCAGAACAAAACCACAATGTTTGGTCGAAATACAGACGGCACCTTCTCCACCAACTTACTATCAGAACTTAATCCAGTAAACAAACTTGCCATAAGCGAAGGAAAGATTTCCTTCACTCGCGACAATGGCGACAAAGCGCTCCTGAAGTTAGATGGCAGCATGCGCTTTGACAAGAAAGACGGCTCCTTTGTCGAGAGAGATCAATTAGGCCGGGTAAATCGCGTCGGTCTAGATGAAGACAATTATCGCTCTTACTCATACCAGCAAGACAAAGGCAACGCCATTATCAGTCAGGTCACAGAAAAGACCAAAGCTGGTGGAGAGAAAACCTGGCAGTCAAGCAATCCGGATGGGCGTCAATTCTCAGCTGTTTCAGCAGACGGATTTCTTACCTATCAAAAGCAAGGCAAGACAATCGTCGAAGACACCAATTTAGCGCGAATCGAGCTGCGCCAAGACCTGCAACCGGGCAAGCTGACAATGCCCAATGGTGCCACTCGCACCTTCGAGTACGACAGCAATAATAAACTTGAGAAAATCACCGATAACAAACCAACCCCAAGCGGAGAAAAAACCCAAGTCTGGCGCAAAGTATCTGAAGGGATAGATGGCACAAATAAGTTTGAAAGCCAAACTGAAGGAGGCAAAGTCACGGCACGCTACGACGTCGCCAATGACGGCTCGGGCAATGTTCACTTCAAATCAAAAGCACCCGCATCAACTGAAAACAATAGCGAGACGAAAACAGATAGCAACAAAGAAAGAATTGCTCGTGCGGCAGAATTACTCAAGCCAAGCGATCGCTCAGACAGTATCGAAGAGGCTCGAGAACAGCTACAAGACTTAGCAAGAGCCAGTGGTATCAAAATTGATCGACTGACTGCCAGCATGGACAAATTTGAAAAACGCGCAAAAGAGGCAGCAGCAGAAGGAATTAAAGGCCCAAGCGATGAACAAATTGCCAAAACCTACGACAATCTGTCTGAGCTACTTAAAGGGAAATTGGGCAAGGACAGCGGCAAAGAATATTTCAACGCCAAAGAAAGAGCCCAATTGTGCGAAGAGGCTCTGCACAATATCAGTGCACCTAAACGTATTAATCAGGGCCAGAATCCAACCTGCAATATCACCACAGGCGAGATCTTTGCGGCCTGCAGACACCCTGAGAAATACGCAGACACACTTAAGCAAGTGGCTGTTGACGGCAAGCTAATTACTACCACGGGCAAAGAAGTTGTACTAGATCGCGAGGCCTACACTGCAACTCCAGACGAGAAAGTCTTTGATCCGGAAGGAAGCTATAAAGGCAACCGCCGCAACTGGGCCAGCCACATTTTAGAGAACGCCGGAATCAATACCTTCACTCAGTTTGCACCACGTGGTCCGGCAACCTGGGGTTACCGCTATATCGGCAGAGATAGCAACGGCAATGGTGTAAACCCAATTATGGGCGGCCCTGAAATTCAAAAAGCAGTAAAAGAGTTATGGGGCGGTGATATGCCTTACATTGCTCACAATGTGGCACCAAGTGCCGAACAACTCTGGGCCTACAAACGAGAGGGAAATTTCCCCATAGGAATACCAACTCTCTACGGCTATGACCGTAACAGTCAGCTGTCCGAGCAGCATGTGCAAACAATTCACGATGTGCGAGAAGTCAATGGTCAGACTCAAGTATATCTAGACGATCAAAACGGCGGAGATGTCGGCTGGCAAACCCTACCGCAACTCTATAGCCGCCAAGGCCTACAGGGACCGGCAGAGACACCTAGAGGCCCAAGAATAGTACAAAGACGCTAACTTAGATTTAATAGAGTTTCAAGGAGAGAGATGATGCCGATGGATACCCCACACCAAGCAACAATCAAAAGCGACAAACCTGCTACCATCGTGTTCGGTCATCACGAGCGGCATGAGTCGCAACCTTCATCTCAAACCGAAGAGCATCGTAGTCTATTCAATCGAATATTCGAAAAAGATCGCGGAGCAGCAATGAGAGACAAGCATAAAGTTACTGAAGAAGGCTCCATAAAGCGTTTAGAAATGCCAAAGCACTGGCAACAAGCAATGCCTGACATGAGCAATAATAAAGCCATGATTGGAGCACCAATGATGACTGAGTACAATCCCATTGGTGATCAGACAACAAAAATGTGTTATTGGAACCGGTCTTTTGGCGGCGCCAAAGAAGATCCCGAAACAGCTGCCGCCTTCAAACGCGTTCTCAGTCGAGAGCCCCATCAACTAAATAGAGAAGAACTCAAAAGTCTGCAGCACCTGATCGGCAATGGAGTATATGCGAACACGGATGCCTTTGAAGTCTTGCACGCCGAAACTAGAAAAATTCACGGTCGCACAGTTCTGGCTGTAGAATCGGCCTATCAAGACAATCAATCACAACCGCTCGGCCGCCGCTCATACGGAGTATTTATCAATTCAGATGGTAGCGGTCGCTACGTTGAACAGGTCTACTTCACAGCTCCGGAACAGGCCTACAAAACCAACCTGAAAGAAGCAGTAGATTGCATCAACTCAATCAAATGGCACAAAGATTCAATAGCACCAATCTAGCAACCAATCGAGAAGCTAATCTAGCAGATATTCTAAAAGCCAATCGAGAAGCAATTTTAAAAGCTAATCTAGAAGCTTATCTAGCGGATAAGCTTCTCGCGACCGGTTCAATAGAACAACAGCCTAGTGCGAAATCCGCATCAGCTTGACGTTTCTTGAGGCAAGAGCAGCCTTGAGCGGGTCCACCAGGCCAATGGCATCAATGCGATCGAAGTCAGCACAGTAAACTATTTGGCAATTGTAAAATAGTAAGGCCGACACTGCCTCGGCAACTGAATCAGCAAGAGGCACATCCTGATTAAGCGAAAGCACCACCTCGCCTGCTAAGCTCTCGCCCTTTTGCGAAGCAAACTTTCTCAAAAATTCTCGTTTGAGAGGAAGCTCGACAACACTATCGGGAGGCAGACCAGCTCCAGCTTCCATTTCTTTTTGACTGGGAAATTTAGCGCGGCCATCCCAGAGCATAAGGCTACATAACTTGGATGTCATACTTGAGGCTCCTTTGCCTTGAAACTAAGATACCAATCTAAATTTATTTGTCCGGCCTATCCCACCGTCTAATCTTGGGCTCAATTTCATAGCCTGACTTAACCTGAGTTTTGGCAATTTCATCAATCGTTGTCCAGCCATCAGTGCTCTCACCGTGCTGATTATCGAGCAATATGTAAAGCTTGCCGTCTTTACCACGAGTGACATCATGAATAGTCTGAACGTGAATACCACCCATGGTGGCTATCCCGTGAGGGAATTTATTCTCAGCCTTGATCTTTAGTAGCCGCTCTTCGGTAGCCATATCATACTCTGGCCTTCCACCTTCGGGTGTAGCGGGGCCCTCGAAGTATGGCATGTTGTAGCCAAATACCAATTTGCCCGCTTGCACATTATCAAAGGTGGTGAAACCTGGACCACCAGACTCAGCCGAATGGAGCTTACCGCTGGCATCTCTAAACTTGTCTTCACTGGTCTGCCAGGATATAACCTCTTTCTGGCCATTAGCGCCAATTTTTGTTTCGCTCTTTTGCTCTGGCTTATCGAGCACATAGCGCGTACCAGTTTTGTCTTCTTTCAATTTCTCAATAGCTTTACCATTTTCAGTTACCAGGCTGCCATCTGGCTTTTTCACAAACTCCATCTCGTTCTTATAGCCATGCTCATACATGGCATTAATCAAGGTCATCTCTACAACCTGGCTCGCCATATTTCTTAGTTTTGAATTAGGCTTCTCAAGATTGTATTTGGCCTCATCTTCTCCTGGCCGAACAGCCTCAATTGGAATATTCGCGACGCGCCCCTCACTGGTTGTCCATTTACCTGTAAGCCCTACCTCCTTCACCAATCTGGCGTACTGATCTGGATGACGAGCAGCTGTATACACTTCTACTGTGGTGACATTGCAGGTCGGATGGCTGCCCTGGTCAATCTCCATGTTATTGGCAATATTGTGCAAGGCTGTTTCCGCTAGGGTCTTACGCTCAGCGGCACTAAAGTACGGACTCTTTTCTGGAGAAGTCAAAAGCTCCCTGAGATTATCTAAAGTTGCAGCTATTTGCTCAGGTTTAAGATCATAGCGTTTGACATTGCCGTCAATCGCTTTGAGATACTTCTCGGCTCGTTGTTCGCTAAGACCACTTGCCTTAAGCGCATCCATAAAGTCTTCACGAGCCTCTACGACGTTCTCAGATCCGCCAAGCGCTCCATCTGCCTGTTTTTCTAGGTTTGTCACTTTGGCTAGCCGCGACTTACCATCGCTATTCTTATAGCCATAATCGCCGTCTTCACTAGGAGCTTGTGCCAGTTCGCATGTGCGTGTGCGACCATTTACTTCGCGAGTGAGAGTCTTACCATCGGCAGAACTCCAGGCCTTTATGCTGTCCCCGTTTCTGCTTTTGACTTTATCAACAATCGACTTGAGCTGTTCACCGGACCACTCGAAAGTTCTCTCACTTCTATCTTGTGTAACCTTAACGGGTTTGTTGTCGCTATTGAACTCGATTTTAGAAAACTGAGCATTCTCCCGAACGCGATTACCATCGGCATTCTTGTACTCAATAGCTCCATCAGCTGTGGTCTTAAGCCCAACTCTCGTCTCGCTCTTGCCAGCCGAAGACCAGCTATCTTTGTCGCTTGCTGAGCGTTGCCAGGTAGTCACTTGCCCAGCTTTCGTATCAGTGTAAGCAGTGACATCCGCACCACTGCGCGAGAAGCTTCTCGAATCTCCATTAACTCCTGTTATTTTTGCCAGCTGACCGAGAGCATCAAAATGCTGAGTGCTACCATCTTTGACCGTATCGCTGCTGCCATCTTGATACTTAACGTGACGCACGCCATCCTTATCTTCATAAGAAAGAGATTTATCCTGCCCCAGTTCAAGATTCTTTCTTATCTCTCCCGGCAGCTTGTCACAGGTATAGCCAGACTCACCCTTGTGCCATACGTGCTCTTCTAACTTGCCGCCCACTTCTTTCTGTTCGGTCAATGAACGCAAATCTTTCCCCAAAAGATCGGCTCTATATTTAGTACCATCGGTATGCTCGCACTCTCGTCTCTCCGGCCAAATGCCACCACTATTGCGGCGCTCAACCTCGGCCTCGGTTAGCTTGTTTCCGCTGGCGCCAAAATCGTCATAACCTTTCTCGCCGGCCTTGGCAATCGAACCAGTTCCCACAGAGAACACACCCTCAGGACTGACATGGCGAATACCAGACCAGTTACCTTTGAGCTGGCCCTTCATATCATATATAGAATAGCTATTGTTCTCCTTGCCATCCAAAATGACAGGTTTGCCGCCGCTCTTGCAATTGCCAATAAAGCGATATTCTTCTTGATCGTTAATCACTTCAGAAGTAATACGATCTGGGAAATTAGGGTCGGCACGCTTAAATGTATGTTTTGTCTTGCCATCGGGGGAAACCATCTCAATTACGCGATTATTAGCATCACGGGTATAAGTACCGTCTTCCAGTACCGCAACCTTCGAATTAACTGCAGACTCAGTGGAGCTAGACTTAGTCACCGAATTGGTATCAGATTTCTCCACCTCCTCAGGTTTGCGAAATGCAACCAGTCTCTCAGGCTTGCTCTTCTCTTCCAGCACCAAAGCAGGCAAAACAGTTTCGTTTTGCCCCACTCTTTGTGGCTCAAAGTTGACCTGCCGGATAGGCTCTTTAGGCTTTACACCTGACTCAAGAGCAGCACTATGGTTAGCTGCTAAATCAAATAGACTAGCCTTCTTTTCGGCTTGCATATTATTAAGTGGCTTGGCTTCAGCAACAAGTTTCTGCCCTGAGGCATCGCAGCG
>JAUPUU010000547.1 GCA_030917395.1 Cyanobacteriota bacterium erpe_2018_sw_21hr_WHONDRS-SW48-000092_B_bin.40 | reverse complement strand
GACCTCAGTCAGCCATTTTACGTCACTGGCACTCTTGGCCCTGGCTGGGCGGTGCAATGCGTGTCAATCAAGTGGGAGCCGGCTCCGGAGCCGCTCACCCCTGAAGCAATTAACAAACTAGAATCGTACAAACATCCCAGCAAAACCCTAGAAAACTACTTTGCTGTAGAGTGGGCAAAGCAGCCCTTCCAAGTCAGAAATAGCAATGGCCTGCAGCAATTTCGCGTTCTAGTAACACCACAAAAAAGCTGGAAGCCAGGGCTCTACTATATTGACGTCCTTGCACAGCAGAAGGGCGGAAAACCGACTTTCATTTCGCGCAGGACTCTTAGTGTCTCAAACGACAGGTAGGGAACGCCTCTAACCTGAAAGCACGAATTTCTCGTCAAGGTCGAACATAACTATGGCTCTAGCCACGGCTCTGCAGTCTGCTATAGAGACCCGGTCTAGTTGTTCGTTTCGGCGAAGTAAGTTCAATGCTCGAGAAATGTCAAAAGCGAGTTGCTCATCCTCATGCTCAGCGACAAACTGCCTTACAGCATTCTGAACCGCCTGAGTAGAAGCAAAGCGAGCGAGAAAATCAATTCGATCTTCAATCCCCACACTTGGAACTTCTTCTCTCTCCAGGCGTTCACACATCGCTGGCACGTCTTCAAAAGCCGCGAAGTACGGCAGAACGATATTACGGACTGCCTCAATAGCGAGTTGAATTTTACCGCCTCTCAATTCCGTACTTGCTACATCCCACTCCATCCAGGACTGTTTTTTACGCAGATTGCCAATTTGCCCACCGGCTAGGCAAGTATTCGCTCCTCCAATTGACCGATTGCTTGAGCGCCATTTCTTCATTGCAGGGGAGTAAACATAGGCATGAATCCCGATGCAAACACTCACACCGGGCCTATTGTAACGACTAGACTGAAACGACACAGTGAATGTGAATTCACCGCTTTTCTTGGACATCTTCGGTCCAGACTTAGCGTAGAGAAATCCATCAGCCTTGAAAGGCTCACAGATACTGGCGCACGACTGCAAATAGACATCTCTGCATGATTCGATTTCGCGGTCACCTGGCATGCCCTGTTCATCCCTCAAGTTTGATTTCGCGCCGGACTATCAATACGGCGTTATAGCTCACCGGCAACCGCTTTAGCAGCCACTTTTGCCATAAAAGCTTCACGCTCTTCAATTTTCGCTCGCGATCCTTTGGTGAATACGGCAATATAAATCGTCTCTCCATGGGGGCCGACCGCCACTCCCACATCATTGGTAGCCGTGTTCTGTCCAGCCACATCGCGACCTGTACCGGTTTTATGCGCCAATGTCCAGCCGACAGGCAGCCCTGCTTTGATGCGGGCTGGGCCCGTCTTGCAATTGAACAAGTCTTCTAAAATTACCGCTGTTGAGCTCTTAGATAGCAAATTGCCGCTATGGAGCTTTTGCAACATCTCAACCATAGCCTGAGGAAGTGCGGTATCTCTAGGATCTTTGAGAAACTTGGCGATCTGCACGCTCTCAGGCTGCAACGTACCTTCGGGTCGGTCCACTCTAATGCCAGTGATGCCAGCTTCTTTTAACATGGCAGTTACAGCAGAAGTACCACCGGCCCGAGCTATCAGAAGGTCGCAAGCGGTATTATCACTGCTGCAAACTGCTCGCGTCATCAGTTCTCTAATCGTGAAATCTGATTGCTTGCCTTTTATCGCCTCTTTGATTGGGCTATAGAACGGCACCACATCGGCCTTGCGCACAGTAACTTTATCTTGGATCGATAATTTCCCAGCGTCCGCCAATCGCAGTATGGCAATAGCAATCGGTAACTTGCAGACACTCTGCATCGGGAAAGGCTTGTCTTGATTGAGGATAAATTGCTTCTTTCGAGCCGTGTCGACTACTGCAACTCCAACTTCGCCTTTTACCTTGGCGACATCGGCATCAGTTATTCCACTTCCACTTGCACTTACAGATCCGTTTACAGATCCGTGGGCATCAGTCGGAACTGCCACCGCTGGAAGAACTAGTGTCGATGACAATAGACCAAACGAACTTGCCGCTATTGCAAGCAATCGCTCTCGAAGTAATGCCATTCGTTTAGTTTTCCTCGAAAAGTGTTGTGAATCTCAAATGTCCAGCCAAATATTCTACTGGCGCAATCACTCAAATTGCATGAGACAAGAGCATTTTACACTTCTTACTGACCACTAAAAGCCATGACCAAAGAGAAAAAGCGCATCCGCAATTCTCGACAAAACCGAAGGAATAAAGCACTCACCATCCGCAGCGCGAAGAAAATCAAGGCAGAATAAACTGTTGCTCGCACAGCCCAATAGTCCAGCTTAGTAGCGCATATCCGTCCGATCTCAGGAAGAGACTTCTCGAACTCGCCGGTACCGCATACTCCGGTCGAAACGTGATTCTCGAGCGGCCGCAGTCCATTCATGTCAGATTGAAAGGAAGCATACTTAGCCGCCTGCTGCTGGTCATAGGTGTCACTGGCAAGCATGAATGTATCTACAAAAGCTAAGTAACTTCCGGCGAATAGCGACAGACAAACAAACAGCACTAGCTGCGAAATCTTTAGCACGGCTCACCTACCTGCTCTCGCACAACAACTAGACATACCCTTAATTCAGGAAAGAACACCGCAACCGTTGCATTTCGTATCGCTTCTTGACGACACCTGCCCCGAATGGTATGTTTAACATATGTGTTAAGTTTAACAGCGGGAGGTAAGCCAATAGATTTACGCTTTGACGAAAATGGACGCCTTCCACCGGGCGACTATTCCATGAATTTAGATGAGCTAGCGCAATCAATACTCGTAACCGGGGATGAGGATAAAGATGACGCCTGGGATACAAAATGGCGACTCCAGCTTGTTCAGAATCTCCGAATTATGATTCAACAACTATGGGACGAGGGCATCACTGAGATCTATATCGACGGTTCTTTTGCCACAGACAAGTTGCACCCTGGCGACATAGACGGTTATTTTGCGATCCAAAAGCCTGAGAACATGCTCGATTTCGACTTCGAGCAAGAACTGTGCCAACGATTGAATAAGCGAGACGACCATAATATATGGACATGGAAAGACAAAGATCGCAAACGACCAGCAGCGGCGGAAAAGGGACAGCTGCCAATGTGGTGGCAATATCACGTTGAAATGTGGCCTGAATATGGACAGTGGAGTGGTCAAATTCATCCATTAAGCGGAGAGAAGCTGACCCATGCAGAACTATTTCGCATCACTAAAGCAGGCGAAGACAAAGGAATCATCAAGCTAGTACAAAGCAGCTCTTCGAGGTAGAGCACTATGATGAAAACAGAAAAAGAGTATGAGCTAGCAAAAAAGCAACTTGCAAAACTCGACGAAATGTACGAAACGCAATTAGCCGACCTCAAAGCCAAAGGCCTAAGCGAAGAGCAGGCCAAAGATTCCTTGTCGTCTTCATGGACATACGCAATGCAGTGCAAGGAAGAAGTTGAGCTGTACGAAAAACTCAAAAGAGGTGAATTGCCACCAATGGAAAGTTTCGCGAGCAAAGGAAAATATTTCATAGCAGCAAGAATAGCCAGAGGCATGACACAGCGAGAATTAGCCGAAAAGCTCAATGTCAAAGAATCAGCGATATCGCGCGATGAACGCAACGAATATCACGGTATCTCTATGGATAAAATGGATCGTCTCGCCCACGTTCTAAACCTAAAGGTTCTGATCACCAGCTAGTTTCCGTTGCTCGTCCAGACCATTCCAGAAAATTGCCACAGCATCAAGCATGGCTTTGCCACCAGCCAAAAATGCTTCCTCACAAAAATCTGGCTTAGCGAAAGCAGCAGCTAGCTCGTCGTCGGTATGAGCAGCATGCTGATCTTCTATTTGATCATGGAAGACCCAGAAGCCCAGAGGAAGATCCGCAATTTGGCTTTCTTTGATAATCTTCAAGCCAG
>JAUPUU010000546.1 GCA_030917395.1 Cyanobacteriota bacterium erpe_2018_sw_21hr_WHONDRS-SW48-000092_B_bin.40 | reverse complement strand
TTGAAACTTGTATGTCATGGCCACTTTGCCAATCACTTTTGCCTGCTTCTTGATCGTCTCAGCTACAGCTTTTTCAGAAGAACCCATTTCACCCTCCGGAGGTGTCAACATAGTTACTAGAGCAGAAGGCAATTATCGCCGATTCCCTTAAACAGATACAAGGCTGCAAATGCACAATAGCGAGCATCAACTGCAACGGCACAAAGAAATTCATCTACCCCTTTAAATGAGGTCCAACTTTACTGGCATCAACCATCATATGCGTGCTTCTCATCAAGGCCATTGGCTGACCTTCACGATTGCGCACTTCAGTATCAACAACTGTCATTCGTCCCCGGCGCACAACTTTTGATTCTGCCTGGATGGGTCCAATCGGATCATTCGTAAGTAAATTGACACTTAATTGCACTGAATAGGGAAATTTCTTGCTAGACGTGGCATGCTCGCCTTTCTCAAGCGAACCACCGTAGGCCGCAGCTGAAGCCGCTTCATCAGCCAAGACAACGATTGCACCGGCATGAAAGACCTGAGTAGGCTGCATCACTTCTTCAGAAAGAGGCATTTCGGCTAGAGCATAACCCTCTCGCACTTCAATCATTCTGCCACCAAGAGCGGTGAGAGTGTTCCATTGATATTTCTTTGTCACTATAGTCCCTTGCTCTAAATTAGAGCTGCTTGAGCTTGTCATCTAGCTGACGTAGATGCGCATGGTAGACCTGATAATCAATTTTCTCACTGGGCTTACGACTAACGACAGCGCGATCAAAGATTGCACGCGCCTTCTTGTAATAATTTTGGGCATCGCCACGCTTACCCTGTGTACGATAAAGATCGCCAATGATTTCGAAAGTCTTGGCTAATGAAATACTGCTTTCGCCATTGCTTTCCTTTAAACTCACGACTTGATTCAGTTCTGACTCAGCTTGAGAATACTGCGCGGTGGCAATGTGGCACAAGGCCAGACGCTCAAGATTACTAGCATAGGCTTTAGGATTGGCAGCTTGAGAAAGTGATGGATTGCTAGCTAGTTTATTCAGAAGCTGCTCAGCCTCAGAGTAACGTTTACCTTCCACTAACAAGTCAACTAAATGCTGAATAGAAAGATCTGCGTCGCTGTCATTTAAGCTGTTTGTGGCTTCGCGATGATCAACAATTTTTCGCAAAACCGCTTCAGCTCTCTCTGGGTCGCCCCAAGTGTCAAAACCCTCTGCCAGGGAAATCATATCGCGAGTGAAACGCCCATTGGTTTCTGGTGGATTACCGTGAATACGAGCAGCTGAGTCGACAATCTGCTCGGCTTCCCAGTAGTGGCCTTGTTCAATTTGTTTTTCGGCAGCGCCAAGGTACTTATTAAAAATGGAGACCTTGCTATCACTGGGACTAATGTCAACTTGTGAGACAGAGGCAGCTAATTCATCAACCTTAATGGTGCCAACAACAAGTGAGGTAATATCCCGTGCATTGACAATGATTTCACTGTAGCTAGCAGTACCGCCAGGCTCGTAGAATTTCACAGCAATGGTATTAAATTGACCGGCCGCATAATTTACCAAAGCCCGTGCAGCGAAAATAGCGACCTTACGGCGGGCGGCACCATCAGCAGCAAAATGAAAAACCTCCACCACAGCCTGCCGATCTATCAGGCTTACGGTTGCGCCACTACTGGGAGGGAAGACTTTTGCCTTGTGCAATGCTGCCGTTAGCCCAGAGTTCGTCTCTGCTTTGACTGACGGCTCAAAGACCACCCCCATAGCCACAGCTGAGAGCGATGCAAATACAACCAAAATTTTTGCGCGAATAAATGCTCTACTATTCATTCTCAGCTTCACCGCCTACTTGACTGGCCGCAAGAGTCAAACTTTGCAGTAGCACTTCTTTCAAGGTGCGCTGCGTGCTACGGGCGTTTTCTACAACGTCATCATATTCTGGATGAAAGTTGACGATTCTGCCGTTCAAATCTCTACCGATTTTGATTCTGACTGGTGGTCCCTCACCTAGAGAGATCTCTTGGAAATTGCGCTCAAGTGCAATTCTTTCACAGAAATAGCAGCGTACACCGAGACTGGTGGTTTCGCTCAAAATCAACTCTTGCAGACGCAAGCTGTCTTCCTGCTTGGCCACCACAGATAGTTTGTGTCCTGGCCGTCCTTTTTTCATCGTCTGCGGCACTATGGCCACATCTAAAGCCCCTTCCTCAATCAAACGCTCCAGGGCATGAGCCAAAACCTGCGGAGAGCAATCATCTAAATTTGTTTCCAGCACAGCAATCACTTCTGAGCGGTATACGGCACCGGTGGAAGCATTTGTTGTGCTTGAAGAAGCTTGAACCGATTGGACAGCCTGACCCACTATCAAGCGCACCACATTGGGATGGTTGTCGGGATTAATTGTGCCAGCACCATAACCGACACTCTCAATGCGAGCAAAAGCGGGATGCTCTCCCCACCCTTGAGAAATAGTCGTGAGG
Organism: Cyanobacteriota bacterium erpe_2018_sw_21hr_WHONDRS-SW48-000092_B_bin.40; assembly: GCA_030917395.1. Classification (GTDB taxonomy): domain Bacteria; phylum Cyanobacteriota; class Vampirovibrionia; order Obscuribacterales; family Obscuribacteraceae. The sequence goes on along the minus strand of JAUPUU010000546.1, from coordinate 487 downwards.
ATAGCTGCTCCAGTAGGTGTTAGGCACTCATACTTAACATCGAAGGCGCGCGTTGGAGCATCGGCTTCCTTCAATAAATTTAGAACAGCCGGTCCAGGAACGGGAAATACTCCGTGCATTGTCTTCACCGTGCCGCCTCCCAACGGGAGGGCCGAAACATAGGCAGCCTCAATGCCTAGTTGATGATAGACAATGGCAAAACCGACAATATCAACAATGGCATCGATAGCACCAACTTCATGAAAATGAATTTGGTCGACAGCGACTCCATGTACTTGAGATTCGGCCAAACCCAATCGACTAAATATCTTAGAGGCAAGCTCCTTAACTTCAGACGACAAACTTGACTTAGCTATTAGCGCCAAAATTTCTTGCAACGAGCGTTGCTGATCACTGTTTCCTTGCTCACTGTGCCCTTCTTCGTCATGAGAATGGTCATGGCTATGTCCGTGCTCAAGACTAGGTCCGTGATTATGACTATGTCCTT
>JAUPUU010000008.1 GCA_030917395.1 Cyanobacteriota bacterium erpe_2018_sw_21hr_WHONDRS-SW48-000092_B_bin.40 | reverse complement strand
TCTGGGCCTTGTTCTGGCTCTGGGCCGGAGCTATGTTCTTGTGTGGAATCTTCAGTCATGATTAGAGTCTTTTGCCCAAACTAGCACTAGCAGCAACCATAATACCCCAACCCAATTGCGGCAATGAAACTACAATTCTAATCTCGACTCCCTCTAAAAGTTGAGGTCAATGCGTATATTAGGTATGCGCCAGAGCAAGAAACGCCTGGCTTGCGCAGCGGAGAGAGAGAATGACTAAGCTCAGACGACAAAATAAGACTCGGCGGGCACGCGGCAATTCAATAGTTGAATTTGGTCCGGCTCTGTCAATATTATTGATCTTCTTCTTCTTCCCCCTCTTAGATATGCTAACAGTGCTCGTCTCTTACGGCCTTTGTATGGTTCTCAACTACAACCAAGTGCATGAAGCTTCATTGCTGCAAAGAAGCGACACCGAAAATATAGCCGGTGCTGTGCGCAAAGGCATTCCTGACCAATGGCTAAACGGCATGGGTCATTTGGTAAAAGTGCAGGGCTATCCCCAAACTGATATTTTCTACCGCGACGGCCAAACCGGTCCAGACAAAGTAACCGATCGCATTGTGATGGTAAGAACCACTGTAGTTGGCAGCCCTTTTCTAACCATTCCAGTACCAGCAATAAACGTGCCGGGGCTCAATGGCCCTGTGACTTTTCAAATTAGTGCCGAGCGCCAAATGGAAAACCCAGACTATGCACCGTAACGCCAACGAGAAGGCAGGGAGAGAAAAGAGGCAATGAAAAACAGAGCGAAACGAGGAAGCGGCTTAATCGAAGCCATTCTGGCGGCAACAATTTTAGTTCCAATTGCTCTTTTTCTCCTTGATTTAACAGTCATGGTCATTGCCAATTCAATGAATGATACCGCTGCAAAAAATGCTGCCAGAGCGGCAGCCAATCAGCCTAATGGCGGAGCCGCTCATGCCGCCGCCCTAAAGGCATTGGCCAGTTTTAAGGCATCTTCAATCGTAAAGAGCCTGGCCATCAGTGAATTTGACTATCCCGCCAAAGGTGTTGGTTCCGTGACGGTTGTAACCGTAATGGAAGTCAAATTACCCGTTCCAGTTCCCGGCTTCACTGGTTATACATTTAAGGCTGGCGATGTCGAGCCCATCGTCGGTTCCGAAATTCCGCAATAAATATTAGTTTGAGTTCGCATTCGTGGAGGGTCTAGGCCAATGAGCACAGTAGAAAGACAAAGGAAGAGAGGCTCGGTAACAGCCTTTGCTGCCGTGCTAGCCTTAACACTTATGGTGCTTGGTATTGGCTTTATCATTATCTCACTTTACATGGGCGGCCAGCGCGAAACCAAGAACGCCACCGATGCCGGTGCCTTGAGTGTAGGCAAAGAAGTGCTCCACGAGCCCAGTGTGATGCTCTCTCCAGCAGATAATCAGAAGTGTTTCTTTGACTGCACAAATGACTCAATAAACAACAATATAATCGGTGATGGTAAAGTCAACCTCAATAGAATTAACCGCGTTTGGTCAAAGGCCTTGCTCATGGCCATCAATGCTAAGGCCGCAAGCATGGAAGGCAACGCTGGTAGCGGTGTCGGTAATGCTGGCAGTGCCGCCAGCGCTGCCCAAGATCTAAGCGACGCCCTCGCTGACAAACTAACTACCGCTGCCAACCTACATGGATTCTTCAATGATATTTCGACTAAAAATTCAACAAGAATGATTGGCGTCAATTCAAGCACCAAAGTGAGACCGGGCCCGGGCTGGCAAACATCATTAATGGATAGAGACGCCGAAAGCAACATCGAACTGACTGGCTCACCTGCGGACAATTTCTACTTACCTCCAGGCTTCAACCTACCGCCGAGTAGCAGGACACAATGCACAAGAACACCGGTGCCCGGCGAAGTTGCAAACACTTACTTCTTGAAAGGTTACACGCCAATAGATGTGCTCGATCGTAAATTCTGGCAAGTACCTTTCAAGTGGAACGACAAACCGCATTTGGTATCAAGCACCCCTTTCAACGCCAACAAGGCAAGCGCAATACCTACCACTTGGGCTAAACCAATACCTAACGCCTTTTCAGTCGATGCCGAAGCGAAGAACCCTGGTGCTACGGCTGAAACGGCTATGTCGTGGGTATTGAGCAATCCCCGCCATCCCTTCAAGCTAGCAGCGCCGCATTCTTTTTTACATATCAAAGTAGATGAGATGAAATGTCACTGGTATTTTTATCCAGTGCCACCATTCAAAGTCGAATTCGGTGCCGCTCAGACCTATGACTTTAATGACTCACCTAAAAGCATGACCGGCACCCCCATGCCAGCCGGTGGTGTACTCTGCGCTATGGTCTCACCTCCAGCACAAGTGATTGGTCTAGACATCGTCGGTCGGTCATTGGATGAAGTTATATTTGGGCCGCCGCCAGGCAATATAAACAAAGTGGAAGGCTACATGGTCAACCGCGCCAATGAAATGATCAGCAAACCAGGTGTAACAATTACTCCAGCCAAGCTGCACTCGGTCTTAGGATCAGCATTAACCAGAGCCTGGCTAATTGCTGGTGAAAAAGACTTCTACTTGTTTAGCAAAGATGGCGAAACACTACAGTGTGAACCCAAAAGCATAGCCCAGATTTCGGCACCAATGTGGATGCCAACCATCATCAACAACACTCCCGACGGCAACGAAACCAAAATTATTGACGATGCCTTCATGCCAGGTGGTATCCCATTGCCCCACGTTCCAACTCCCGATCCCTTCTGTTCTCCCACCCCCGGAGTGAACTGGAGCTGGGTACTCTGGGACAAGGACGTTTACTGGAAACCAGGCACCGGCTATAACGGTTCACTTGGGGAAATCAGAGTAAAGCGCTGGAGCGAAGTGCATACGGTCGGCATCTGCAACCCATTCTAGAAGGGCTAAATAAAGCAAAGGAACATGATATTGAAGGTCAACTTAATCAAACCGCTCACATTCGCCCTTGCCATTTCTACTGTAACAATGGCAAACACTATCGCTAGCGCCCAAGGCCAGGAGAAAGGAAAGTCAGACCCAGCTACTGCTGCTCAAAACCTCAAAGTAGCCAAACAAAAATACGACTCAGTTTTAACTGCGGCCCACGTCAACATCAGTCCTCAAATTCCGCGGAACTTTCCAGTGCCGCCGTACACTAGTAATATTGTTAGCACTAGCTTTATCAACTCGACCAAAGGCTCACCGACAGCCACCGTCGGCATAAGCACAAAAGACTCCCCAGAGTCAGTCTTTCAGTGGTATCAGACTCAGCTGAGAGCATCGGGTTGGACCCTTACAGTTGCTTCGCCCAAACTGACTGCCAAACTGGGCAAAGAGGGACAATTTTTCATGCTCGATGGGGCCAAAGAAAAGCAGGGAATCAAGCTCTTTTGCATGCTCGATCAAGTTAGCAAAGGTACCAAAATTAACATTACCTGGCTGAAGAATAGGTAACTTAGTAGATAATAGCTAAAGGGATAATGAGGCTATTAGAACTATGGATAACGGCCAAAAGCTAGTCGGTGCTGTTATCGAAAAGCGCTTCAAACTTGAGAGTGTGATTGGGCGCGGTGGCCTTAGCACTGTCTACAAAGGACACCATGAGAAAGCTGGCTTTCCTGTGGCCGTCAAAGTTCTGCACGCCGATTATTCTGATACAGATGAGAGCCGTGAGCGCTTCAAGCGTGAAGCGACAATTATCAACAATCTCAATCATCCCAATATAGTTCACATGTATTCCTTCGGCTTTCTCTCCGATCAAACCGAGGGCCTCGACCCACAGTTTCGACCCGGCCCTGAGCCATTGCCCTACCTGGTACTAGAACACCTGCATGGCTATGGTCTCGATACCATTCTCGACCAACGCTACAAACTTTCAGAGAACCTGGCCTACCGCCTCATCGCCGGCGTAATTGAAGGGCTACAATTTGCTCACGATATGGGTATTGTGCACCGCGATATCAAACCCAGCAATGTTATGGTGATCGAAGAACTAAGCAACGACGACAAGTCTTACCCAGGGGCCTATTCACAGCATGTCAAACTGCTTGATTTTGGCATAGCCAAATGCAATGCCTGTCACGACGAAAAACCAGCTCAACTAACTCAACCTGGTTTTGTCTTTGGCAGCCCACTGTATATGAGCCCAGAGCAATGCAAGGGCCAAGAAGTAGATCAGCGCTCAGACATTTATTCACTCGGTTGCATGTACTACGAAATGCTCACTGGAGAGCCCCCGTTTAAGGGCGAAAGCGCTGTTCATACTTTTGCCATGCACTTATATGAAAAGCCAGTATCTCTGCCAGTCGGTAAAGGCGAGGGATTGGTGCCCCAGGCAGTAAACGACATCATTATGAAATGTCTTGAAAAAGACAGAGAGGATCGTTGGCTTTCGGCGAACCAATTGAAGCAGGCCCTCAAAGACATCTATCAATTTTAATTTTAAAATCTAAACTTTAAAGATGAGCTTGAATACCCTGCAGACGCAAAAGCTCAAGCAGTTGTTGCCCTTCAATTAGCTGCAGCGGCTTACCCTCGGCAAACTGCCAGGCATCAGCGCCAAGCTTACTAGTAGTAACCAGAAT